>JAUNJO010000021.1 GCA_030533225.1 Eubacteriales bacterium | reverse complement strand
TGGGAGCTGTTACGACAGGTTTTGTGTCCACAGGCGCTGTAGTGGGTTCTGTAGGAACGGTTACGGGGTCACTTGCAGGCTCGGTAACCACAGGCACTGTAGGTCTTTCGATAGGATCGGTAACGGTATATGAGCCTGCCTCGCCTACTGTAACATAGGGTGCGATTGCAAGGTCTGCGGTCTGCGCAGAGCCGGGCTTGTTGTTAAAGATAACCATATCAAAAGCGCCGCCGCCGGGAATTCTGACTGTCCACTTTCCGTCGGAGCCCTTGCTCATTGCAAGTCCCGGCCAGGAGAACGGAGTGTTTGTTTCGGTCCAGACATAGGCGTTAACCACTGACCAGTTGTTGGGGTTGCTGTAAGTAATAAGGTCATAACCCACAACAATTTTGCAGTTGTTGACCTCGTAGACATCTGTGCCTATTCTGCCGAGAACAGGGTCATTAAAGAAGAAGTACATCTTGGTGTATTCGGCGGAAACCTCACAGGAGTAGGTTCCGTCTGACTGTTTTTCCATTAGAACACCGGGATACTTAACTGCGGCGCCGTCATCGTCGAAAGCGTAGCAGTAAACATAATCGGGGTTTTGGGAGAGGTTGCTCACATCAATATTCACACTTGCCATGGTGCCGAAAACATCTTCTCCGCCGATGTCGTTTTTCACAAGCGTCTGACCGCTTTGGTCAATCATGTAACAGTAAAGGGGCAGATACTCGTTCTTGCAAAGGTCGGTGCCGTTGTAAATAACAGCGTCCTCATAAACATCAACAAAGTAGCCCTGTGACGAATCCTCATACATAGTGTAGTCCATTGCTCCGCCTACAATTTGAGTAGGACAGGAAAGTGAGGGAATATGAATTGTGTAGCAGGTTTCACCGCCACGGTTGTCAATGTTATAGCCATACTTGAAGTCAAGGTGAGTGTGACCCGAGAGGAAGTGAACATCGGGATTTGCTTCGAGCATACCGATAAGACGCTGTACCTCGGGGTATGACTGCTGAAGCCCGCCGGCATAGAGGGGAAGCACCTTGTCATCGCCTGCGCCGTAGCTCTCGATAAGTGCGTGTTCATAGATGAAGATGTTATTTCCGTCATCTTTGTACTTTTTGAGAAGTCCCTCAAGCCAATCAAGCTGTGCCTTTGTGAACTCACCGGATTCGTTGGGGCTTGAATCAAGCTCAAGCACCATAAAAATGAAGTGGTCGCCGTTGGGAGCAGTTATCTCGTAGTAAGGAGCAGTCTGCATTTTTTCGGTCTGCACATTCAGTCCTGTGGCGGTCTTGAATTTATTGAGACCGGTGGTATAGGGCTGGTCATCGGGCTTTGTTCCGTCGGATTTAGTCTCGTGGTTGCCGTTTGTCTCGTAAATGGGATTACAGTAGCCGGAGTTGGCAATAATCTTCTGATAAGCAGCATACTCGGCATCGTAGAGATTTGAATAGCCGTTAATAACATCGCCGCAAACAGTTATCATCTCCAAATCTCTGTCGGCAGCAGCCTCGAGAGCCTGCGACAAATGAAGCTCGCTGTAGGCATAGTAAGGGGGATTCTGCTTGTGGATATGAATATCGGAGAATGCGGCAAAATCGTATTCCTTTTGTGACTCTCTGTACTTAAACTGCTTGGAAGCAGGAACGCTGTAAACAGCAGAAGCGGCTGCAACAGTGGGATTTGCAGGCTGTGCCGTGCTCTTTATCGCAATCATCTTGGTAGCGCCTGCGGGAATAACCGTAAACTCATCAAAATTAAAGCTCTTTGATTCCCGATTTAGGGTGAGCTTGGTAATGGGAGCAAACCCCTCTAAGGCCTTGGTGTCGTTTGCCCAATAGAGCCAATAGGTGCCGTAGTCGGCGCTTGTACCGCTTAAGGTTACTCTACCCTCTGCATAACCGGGATTATCGTACACATAATCGTAAGTAATCTTTGCCCCTGCTGCAGAGGTGGTGACAATACCCACACTCACAGTGGATAAAAGCATGATTACTGCCAAAGCAACCGAAAGGAGTGCCTTGGATTTTCCTGATAATTTCATAAAAAGCCTCCTATCCCATTAACTAAGGATATTTTTACATAGTAAAGAATAGCACAGATACCCTAAGTTTTCAATTCACAAAACTCATAGAAATAAACTCGGTTATCTGTGCATAATTTCTTTAATTATTCTATTGTTTTATCCTCTGAAGCCGCCTCTTCCCGGTTATCCCCGGTTGCAGGGATTTCGTGGATATTCTCCTGTGCTTCACCGGAAGTATTTTGCGAAACAGCCGGGTGTTTTCTGCGGTAATTCGTGTAAACAAGTCCGGTCAAAACAAAGGCTGCAAGACCTATGATACTCACTGTAATGCCGGTGTATAATCCCTGCGGAGTGTACCTGAGCTCTATCTCGTGTTCACCCTCGGTTATGGGGAAAGCTATCAGGCTCTCACCTATAGGCGTGATTTCCACCTCTTTGCCGTCAACATAAGCACTGAAGCCCTCGTCATACAGCACCGCAGTTGTGAACAATCCGTCCTCCTTGGCATTTATACTGCCCCTTATATAGCGGCCTGAAAACTCCTCAAGGCTCATTACACTTCGGCTTAATTTTTCGTATCCTTCTCTAAAGACCTCCTCGTCAAGCTTTATAAGATAGGTGGTAATACTGTTGTACTTGTTGTTGATAAGGGGGATTTCCACCTTGAGCCTGTCGCCCTTTTTGAAGTATCCGGTGGCTGCAAGATAAGAATACTCCTGATTGATTTCGATGGGGTTTTCCTCATCCCCGTTTACATAAATGGGATTGACTTCACCGGCGCTGTTATAGAGCATACTGTAGTAGCTTCCGTCCTCCTCCAGGGTGTACTCAATATAGAGAGGTGACAGCTCATCCTCGGTGGAATTTGTGGGGTTTTCCTTAAGGTCAACCTCATAGTAGTAGTCAAAAGCGTCTTTTTCCTTTACTAAGCTTTCGTGCTCACCGTAAAGTTCTCCGGAAGGCTTCACTACGGTAAACACATCCTTGTCTATACCCGTAAGACGAGAGAAAATCTCGTTTTGTACCTGCACAGGCATTTGAGCCGCCTCTTTGAGTTCGTAGCCCAAAATATCCTTTGAGGCAACAAAGCCCATGGGCAGATATGAGGTGTTCTCATAAAGAGCACATTCATCGGTAGTGGCTACAAGCGTCTTGTGCCCGGTGTCGAGAGCTTCCCCGCCGTCTCTGGCAATGTTATATTTGATGCCCAAAAGCATATCTGCAACAGGAGTTGTCTCCCAGTAAACATAGCGGTTGTTGCTCTTTGAAGCCGCAATTCCAAGTTCTGCCAAAAAGTCGGGATAACTCTTGTCGCACATGGAGTTAAAGGTGCTTAAACCGAATTCTCCATAGAGAGCGCCGTCATTTAAGGTGTAAGGTCTCAAAAACTCTGTCCTCACAAGCTCGCCCTCGCTGCTGTTTTCGGCTATATCCAGAAGCTCTGTAACCTCTGAATAGTTCTGGGGGTAATTGTCGTTTTCACTGTGTCCCACAAACATAACTCCGTAGTAAGCGGTAAGGGAAACCTCGCAGAAAACAAAGGCACAAAGGAGTATGCAGAGCATCTGTTTTCTGAGTTTCTTTTTGCGGTAAAGCACAAAACCCAGCAGAATTACAAAGGCACCGGCGGCGGTGATTGCCACAGAGAGTTTTCTCTGCATAAACAGAGAAGCACCCAAATACAGCAAAATCAAAACCGCACTTGCTATAAAGGTCTTTTTGCCAAAACCGTCAAGGAGCACGAATGCCCTGTACGCAAGAAACAAAAGAGCAAAGGAGAAAATGAAGCTCCAGCGGTAATAAACCATTGCAGGAGTGTTCATTCCGTGCCAAATGTAGTTGAGCTGATTTATTACAAAGCTCAAAATGAAGAAAATAAGAATTGTAAGGCTGATGATTTTTTCACGAAGCTTTATCTTTTTTGTGACAAAATAGAAGGGAAGCAATACTACAGCCAAAACTCCGCAGGCAATGTTGGGAAGACCTTGGTCCACCTTTATAGGTCTTGTGTAGGCCAGGAGATTTGTCGCAGTTCTGAGTATTGCCTTTAAGGTGTTTACGAATGTGTGCTCATCATATCCGTAGGCATAGTTTATGGTGTACTCTGTTGGGAAAGATGAGAGCATTCCTGCCGAATCCGACGCAGAAAGCGCCATATAGGTAGGTACTGTGATAAAGCCGGTCAGCATAAACGCAATGCCTGTAAAGAGAAGCATTTTCAGTGCATTTTTAAGAGAGTGCTTCATGCTCACAAAGGAAGCAAGGGTATACCCCACTGCAAAAATCAACACAAACAGGCAAACCATGTAGCCTATGTAGAAACTGAAAATAACTGAAAGGGCAAGGGATATAATATAAAGTGAAAACTTCCTGTCCCTCAAAACACCCACAACGCCTGCAATAACCAAGGGCATAATTGCAAAGGTGTCAAGCCACATAACATTCCAATAATAGCCTATTGCAAAGGCGCAAAAGGCATACAGCATGCCGAAAGCAAGAATTGACGGGTCATTTTTCCCAAAAACTTTCCTGAGCATCAAAGCAAAGCTGAATCCTGCAAGGCCGAAGCGGAAAACAACCGTCAGTGCCAAAAAAGCCTGAAGCCAGGGTGTTCCCGAGGGCACAAAATATGAGAGAAGATAAAGAGGACAGGCAAGGTAGTTTGCGATAATGCCGAGGAAATTCGCACCGCCTCCCACATTAAAGGAATAGAGCATTGAAGCTCCGTCCTTGAGCATCCGCTGATACTCTGCAAGGAATGGGTAATACTGATGCCAGGAATCAATAACCATAATCATCCTGTTGCCGAATGGAAAGAAATCCTGAACACAAAAAACCGCAAACATAATTGTTGCAGGAAGAAGAAAGCTCAAAATCACAAAGAGATTTTTCGAGAAGAAATCCTGCTTTTCCTCTTTGGCTTTAATGGGGTTTTCCAAAGTTGTCACTATACTCGCCTCACTCGAAAATACTACACTTTGATTATACGACTTGTGCCAATAAATGTCAAAACTTATTGACCGCAAAAATCTGCGTGGTATAATATAGTCGGAAAGAAAATCCAAAAAGGAGAAAATATCATGAAAAAAACAGTTATGCGTGATTTCGCAAAGCTTTTGGCACTTAAGGGTGCAAATGTACAGAAAGGTCAGGAGGTTGTGATTTTTGCCGAGCTTGACCAGCCTGAATTTGTAAAAATCCTGGTGGAGGAATGTTACCGGGCAGGAGCAAAGAAGGTTGCGGTTGAGTGGAGCTATCAGCCACTTGAAAAACTCCACATAAGACATCAAAAAGAAAAGGTGCTCTCCCGGGTTGAAGACTGGGAAATTGAGAAGATGAAGCACAGAGTTGACACCCTGCCTGCTTACATCTACCTGCTCTCCGAAGACCCCGACGGTCTCAAGGGCGTAAACCAGAAGAAGATGGCAAAGTGCTCAGGTATTCGCCGCGGAGTTTTCAAGCCCTACCGCGACCAAATGGACAACAGGCATCAGTGGTGCATCGCCGCTGTCCCCTCAAAGGCTTGGGCGAAAAAAGTGTTTCCCGGAGAGCGCGCTTCTGTTGCCGAAGAGAAGCTTTGGGATGCAATCCTCATGACCTCCCGTGCAAAAGGTGACGCCATAAAGAATTGGGAGGAGCACAACGCAGACCTGAAAAACAGATACACCTATCTCAATTCTCTCAAAATCTCCGAGCTTCACTACACCGCTTCAAACGGCACAGACCTCACCGTAGGTCTGCTTCCCGAAAGCCGTTTTATGGGCGGCAGCGACAAGCTTGTGACAAACGGAGTTGAGTACAACGCAAACATTCCCTCCGAGGAGTGCTTTACTTCCCCCGACAGAAACCGCGCAGACGGTGTTGTATATGCTTCTATGCCCCTTTCCCTGCAGGGCTCATTGGTTGAAAACTTCTGGATGCGCCTTGAAAACGGAAAGATTGTAGAGGCTCACGCAGAGCGTGGGGAGGAACTTCTCAACGAAGTTCTCGATACCGACGAGGGTGCGCGTTATCTTGGCGAATGTGCCTTAGTGCCCTATGATTCTCCCATCCGCAACTCGGGTATTCTCTTCTACAACACTCTCTTTGACGAGAATGCCGCCTGTCACCTTGCCTTCGGCGAGGGATTCTCCTGCTGTTTTGACGGCTTTGAAAACCTGTCTTTGGAGGAAGTTCACGCAAAGGGCATCAACGACAGCGTTGTCCACATTGACTTTATGATTGGCACAGAGGACCTGAACATCACCGCAAAAACCTACGACGGCAAGGAAATTGAAATCTTCCGAAACGGTAACTGGGCTTTCTGATTTTTCCTATATACAACTAATGGCTGTGACCGAAAAACAAGGTCACAGCCATTTTGCGTTTCAGTTTATCAAGAGCACCATAAGCGGCATGGTCAAAACGGAAAAGATTGTGCCCAAAAGCACATTTGACGCCGCATTCTCCTGTCCCTCGCCGCACAGTTCCGCAAAGTTTAGCACATTGCTCGCAACAGGACAGGCGAAAAGCACATAGGCAAGCTTCTTCATTGCAGGGTCTATGGGGATAATCAAAAGCGCCAAAAATATGAGCAGCGGCACCGCAATTTGATTGACCGCCACCGCCACATACTGCAAAACTCCGACAAAAACCTTGCGAAGCTCTGTATATCCCAGGCGCATACCCAAAATCAGCATGCAAAGAGGGGTTGCAAATCTGCCGATTACACTGACGCTGTCCGACAGAAGATCGGGGAGCTTTACGCCGAAAATCAACAGCAAAAAAGCAAAGGCAAAGGACAAGGTAGAGGGATTGAGGAAAACCTGACGGGGCTTGATGTACTTTAAGTCCCTTGTCACTATTGTCATGACCGCAGTCCAACATATTATGTTAAATCCCAAAGAGAAGGTCATGCAGTAGAGCGCCGCCTCCTTCATCTCGGGGAACAGCACCTCCGAAACGGGAACGCCGAAAAATCCGCAGTTGGAAAGCACCAGAGAGATGTGGAGAATTCTGTAGCTTATATTCTCCCTGCTCTTTTTCCGTAAAAACGGGTAGGCCACAGCCAATATCAGAAGCTGACCGAGAAAGGTTATAAGAAAGAATATGCCCATATTTATGAGCAGTTCTTTCGAAAACTCCGCCTTTGAAAACGAATACAGAGTCAGTGCCGGTTGACACACATACAAAAGCACCTTTGCAAAGGCGGGAATTGCCTCGCTTCTAACAAGTTTTGACTTGGCAAGCAGAAATCCCGCAAGAGCATACAGGAGCAGAAGCGCCACCATAGACGCGGTGGTTAAAAACATAGAAGAATCACCTGTTTCAGGAAATTACAAGTTCAACAGGGCAGTGGTCCGAGCCGAAAATATCCCTGTGGATTTTTGCAGACACGAGCCTGTCCTTGAGAGCATTTGAGGTCACAAAATAGTCAATACGCCAACCGGCGTTCTTCTCCCTTGCCTTGAACCGATAGCTCCACCAGGAATAAGCGCCCTCCAAATCGGGGTAGAAATAACGGAAAGTGTCAATAAAGCCCTCCTCCGTAAGTCGGGTAAAGCAGGCACGCTCCTCATCGGTAAAGCCTGCGTTTTTCCGGTTTGTCTTTGGATTTTTCAGGTCAATCTCCCTGTGGGCAACATTCAAGTCGCCGCAGAAGATAACCGGCTTTTTCTCCTCAAGCTTTTTGATATATTTGAGGAAATCCTCCTCCCACTGCATTCGGTAGGAGAGTCTGCGAAGCTCGTCCTGGGAGTTCGGCACATATACCGTGATGAAGTAGAAATCCTCAAACTCCAGAGTGATTACTCTGCCTTCCCGGTCATGCTCCTCAATACCCATTCCGAGGGTTGAGGAAACAGGCTGAAGCTTTGAGAAAATCGCTGTACCCGAATAGCCCTTTTTCTCTGCATAATTCCAATAGCAGTGATAACCCTCGGGGGCAAAGTCAATCTGTCCCTCCTGCAGCTTTGTCTCCTGCAGGCAGAAGATGTCGGCGTCCAGGGTATCAAAAATATTCCTAAAATCCTTGTTCATAACGGCTCGCAGGCCGTTGACATTCCATGATATAAATTTCATTTTGTTCTCCTGTTAAGTATTGTATGCTTCATAAAGCTGTGCGTAAACTCCGCCCTTTTCGAGAAGTTCCGAGTGAGAGCCTTCCTCTGCGATTCCCTCCTTGGTAATCACAAAGATTCTGTCGGCATTTTTGATAGTTGTCAAGCGGTGAGCAACGGTGATTGTTGTTCTGCCCTTTGAAAGCCTTTCAAGAGATTTCTGCACCAAAAACTCGGATTCGTTATCAAGAGCCGAGGTTGCTTCGTCAAGGAGCAGTATCGGAGGATTCTTGAGAAAGGCTCTTGCGATACTGATTCTCTGCTTCTGACCGCCCGAAAGCTTTACTCCCCTCTCACCTACATAGGTATCGTAGCCCTCGGGAAGCTCCTTTATGAAATCGTGAGCGCCCGAAAGCTTTGCGGCTCTGATAATATCCTCTTTCGAGGCACCGGGACGGCCGTACTCGATATTGTCAAACACACTTCCCGAGAAGAGATAAACCTCCTGCTGTACTACGCCGATATTCTCGCGCAGTGACTTGAGTGTCACATCTTTTACGCTTGTGCCGTCAATCAGTATGCTGCCGCCCTCTGCCTCGTAAAAACGGGGAATAAGGTTGCAGATAGTGGTTTTTCCTCCGCCCGAAGGACCCACCAAGGCAACATTCTCTCCTGCCTTAATCGTAAAGCAGAGGTTCTCCAAAACCTCTTCGTTTTCCTCTGAATAGCGGAAAGTTACATTCTCGAACTTAATTTCACCTTTTACACCGGAGAGTTCTTTTGCATCCTTGCTGTCGGTAATGTCAGGCTTTGTGTCGATTATCTCGAAAAACCTGTCGATACCTGTCATACCCCGCTGAAACTGCTCTGCAAATTCAACGATTTTTCTGATAGTAGCAAAAAGGGTGGTCACATAGAGAAGATACGCCACAAAGTCCGAGGGGGTTATGAGACTGTAAAGCATGAACAATGCTCCTGCCACAACCACCACAATGTACATAAAGCCCTCGAAAAATCTGGTTGATGCCTGAAAAGCGCCCATGTACTTGTAGTTTTTTGCTTTGATAGTGAGGAATCTGCTGTTGCCCTGTGCGAACTTTTCTTCCTCCACATTCTCGTTGGCAAAAGACCTTACTACCCGAACTCCGAGAAGGCTGTCCTCAACCGTGGAGTTAAGCTCGCCTATCTCCTTTCGCTGTGCCTTAAATCCGGCTTGCATCTTACGGTTGAAGTAGAACAGAATCAAAAACATGGGAGGAATAACCGCAAAGACAATTACGGTAAGGGGTACACTCATTGTGCAGAGAATGGCAAAGGAGGCGGCAATTTTGATTCCCGCAATAAAAAACTCCTCGGGACAATGATGGGCAAATTCCGTAACATCAAACAGGTCCGAGGTGATTCTCGACATCAAAGTGCCCACCTTGGTATTGTCGTAAAACTTAAAGGACAAAAGCTGCAGGTGACTGAAAAGGTCCCGTCTCATGTCTGTTTCAATTTTAGTGCCCATAACATGGCCGACGGACGCCATATAGTAGTAGGCAAGGGCGTCGATCACCCTCATAACCAGATAGGCAGAGCCTATAGTCAGGACAAAACTCACCGTAAGGCTCAAGGTATCGTCCCCTGCACGCATGGTAATCTCCCGTGCCAAAAGCGGTAGTAAAAGCTCACAAACCGTGGTTACAGAGGCACACACAAGGTCTTTCGCCATAATACCTCCGTAAGGCCTGTAGTAAGGCAAAAAGCGTCTCAGGTTTGATTGCTTTTTGGTGGTTTTTTGTTTTCTCATCTATTCATCATGCTCCTTAAAAATCGCGTCAGGATTATCATTTTTGTGCTCCACCGGCTCGTCTTTTTTGCTCACAAGCTTAGGAATTACAAAACTCAATCCCAAAACGATTCCGAGCCCCAGGAAAATAAATCCGAAAAGCAGGGAATTGCCCGCAAAAAACAGGACGGATACAACAACGGAAATCACACCCAAAACCAGCGCGTAGGTGTTGAGACTTTCATCGGAATTCATGTGCAAAGCCTGATTGACTTTATTGAGATTCTGCATATTAGGTCGGTTTTTGAGTATCATGTTTTCTTCGTTTGTATTGGGCTTTTTATTTTCCATAATACCACCTCTCTTAAAATCGTATACATAGATATGTTACTACAATTCACCGCAAAATTCAATAGAAAAAGCCACATAAAAAGCCGCCTTTGAAACTTTCCAAAGACGGCGATAACTGTTATTCACAAAAGCTTTATAATAGTTTCCCCCGGGGGCGATTCACAAATATACTCACTAATCAGTGGTGATGATGGTGGTGTCCGTGGCCTTCCCGAACGGCGGCCGGCAAACATTCTCGCTCGGAACACTCCTCACCTGCAAGCTCAAGCTCTAAGGTCACATGCACTATGCCCATTTCCCTGAGAGCTTCACGGATAAGTGCTTTGATGTTTTCATCCTTGCCGTCAGTTACAACATGCATAGTAGCGTACACGGTCTCGGAGGATATCCCCCAGATGTGAATGTGGTGTGCGTCCTCCACACCCGAAATTTTCAGGAGATTTTCCCTTACCGCTTCAACGGATATGTTCCGAGGAATTCTGATAAGAAACAGATTTCCTATCTCTATCATATTCTCTGCGACATGATAAAGCATATACACGGAAACTCCAATTGACATTATGGCATCAATCATATAGAAATCGGTAAAGCGCATAACTATTGAGCCTATGAGGACCACTGCCCAGCCCAATACATCCTCAAGCATGTGAAGATTTATGGAGCGTTCGTTCAGATTTTCGCCCTTGGAGGTTATGAGGGTTGCAATGAGATTTATAAGGAGTCCCGCAACGGCAAAAATTATCATCACATTGTAGTTTATCGGCTCAGGACTTAGAAGTCTCTTTATTGAGGCAAAAATCACCGTAACCGAGCCTGCAAGAAGCACCGTGTTGGTGATAAATGCGCCCAAAACGGAAAATCTGCCGTAGCCGTAGGTGTAGGTGGAGTTTGGCTTCTTCCGGCTTTTCCGTTCAAGAAAATATGAGATGCCGATGGAAATTGCGTCACCGAAATCGTGGACTGCATCCGAGGCAATGGCAACGGAACCGCAGAAAAGTCCGCCCGCAAGCTCAAAAACCGAGAAGGCAAGGTTGAGGATAAACGCAATTAAAATCTTACTTTCGGTTCGGAGCCCCGTTTTTTCACCGCTTTCCTGCAGGGCGTGACTGCGCTCGTGCTCGTGGCTATGGGAACTATGGCTGTTATGCTTATTCATAAATACCTCCTGATTTATATACATATACCCCTATGGGTATATTACTATTATACACATTCGCTCTATTTTGTCAACAGTTTTCTCACTCTCATCTATTTTTTCTCTTTTCCTGTGGCATTTCCCTCTCGGCTATTATGCTCTTTATATCTGGTATTTCTCTCGACTGCGGAAAATTTTCTCAACACTCCCCGCAGGTGTCGTTCTTGCTCCCCATAGCATGCCTATCTGCCATTCCCGGTTTTCTCTCCCTTATTTTATTTAGCAGGTTTTTTATTTGCCACTTGTTATTTTTTGCAAATCAGGTATAATTAACAGTATAATTATACGGTGGGTGTTAAGCATGGGAAAAATCAAAACATTTTTCAGCAGAGTTGCCACTGGCAGCTTCAAGCGTTTTTTCAGAAATCTTAACTATGTTCACAAGGAGTCAGGGAAGAACCGCATTTGGCTTTTCTTCAATATGATATACTCTATGCTGCGCTACGGCATTGGCTACCTTGACTACATGACCTTCGGCTTTGCCTACATTAAGCGTGAGAAACGCCTCACTTTCATGACCTGGGACGACAATATCGCCATAGCAAGGCGAATGAATAACCGTGAGGCATATCCTGTTTTTGAGGACAAGCTCCAGTTCAACAAAAACTTTGGGGAATTTCTCGGCCGTGAATATGTTGATTTACGGGACGGCTTTGAAAAATTCGAGGATTTTTGCAAGGATAAAAAAATCATATTTGCAAAGCAGCCCGTATCCTTCGGCGGCTTGGGAGTTAAGAAGGTTAATCTTGTGGGCGCCGACCTCAAGGAAATTTACGGTGAGCTTAAGGAGAACAAGATGTTTCTGGCGGAGGAGGCCATTACCCAGCACAGCGAGATGAACAGGCTCTGTGACAGAAGCGTCAACACCGTCCGTATATGCACAATTCTAAGCGATACCGAAAAGCCTCACATCATCTATGCCCTGCTTCGTATAGGCTCAGGCAAAACCGATGTTGACAATGTAACAAGCGGCGGTATGTACACCCTCCTCTCCCCCGAGGGAGAAATCACTCATCCCACCTTCTGCGACAAGACCGCATCTTATTACGAGGTGCATCCCAACAACGGCTTCGCTTTTAAGGGCTTCAAGGTACCCTACTTCAAGGAAGCCCTTGAGATGTGCCGAAAAGCCTCTCTCGTAGAAAAAAGAATCCGCTATGTAGGTTGGGATATTGCGATCACACCCGACGGACCTGTTCTTGTTGAGGGAAACAACCTCCCCGGCTACGATATGTGTCAAAATCACCGTTTCCACGATGACGGCTGCGGAATTAAAGCTGTTTTTGAAGACGCCATCAACGACTGAAACCGAAGATAAAATAACGCAGAAAACCGCTGAATTTTCTAAAAATTCAGCGGTTATTTTTTACAAAAGTACAAATTCTGTACCCAAAACAAATTTTCAAAAAAAATTATCCCATATTGGAAAAACGCTCTACTGCCTTAGTAAAATTCTCTATAGTTTGGTCGGCGTCGCCGTTTTCAATTCCATCTCTTACACAATGGCGGATATGTCCCTCAAGGACAAGCTGACCGCATTTGTGGAGTGCCGATTTTGCGGCGTTGATTTGCGACAAAACATCCTCACAGGGAATGTCCTCATCTATCATTCTGTCAATCGCCTGCACCTGACCGATAATTCTGCGAAGTCTTTTGTGCAGAGCCTCGTTATCCATACAGTTTTTCATAAAAAAAGCCTCCTCACATACATAACGGGGTATATGTATATGATACCTGTCTCGCCCAAAAAAGTCAACAGGACAGCGGTAAATCCACTGCCCTGTTTTTTATAGTAACGCTATAAGTTCTTTCATTTTTTCCGCTGTGGGAGTCGGTATATCCTTAAAGGCAAAGTCCTTGCCTTCACGCTCATACTTCACTGCGCAGATTTTCTTAAAAGGCAGAAGTTCGATTTTCTCAACGCACTCATAGTCTTGAATCAACTCCTTGAGTGCCAAAATACTCTGCTCGGTATCGTTGAGTGTGGGGACAGTCACCTGACGGATAACAGTATGAATACCTTTTTCGTTTACCGCTTTCAAAAACTCCATGGGCTTTTCCAAAGAACAACCTACATACTTTTTGTAAAGCTCATCGGTTGTGTATTTTATGTCAAGCAGCACATGGTCGGTAACCTCCAAAAGCGCTTTTATTTCGCTGTTCAGGATACTTCCCGAAGTATCAAGACAGGTACTTATGCCCCTCTCATGACACAGGGTGAAAATTTCTTTTACAAACTTTGCTTGCATCAGAGGTTCACCTCCTGTTACGGTAATTCCCCCGACCTCACCGAAATACTCGGTGTATCTTGAGGCTTTTTGTGCTATCTCCTGTGCCTCGTATTCGTCGCCTATTCCCATCTGCCAGGTTTCGGGATTGTGACAGCAGCCGCACCTGAGATTGCATCCTTGCAGGAAAACCACAAAACGCACACCGGGCCCGTCCAGGGTGCCCATGGACTGAATGGAATTCACAAAGCCTTTCATCACATTGCCTCGTGGAAAGTACGGCTGATAACCTCTTTCTGCTGTTCCTTCGAAAGCTTGTGGAAGTTTACGGCGTAACCCGAAACACGGATGGTAAGGTTGGGGTAAGCCTCGGGATTCTCATAAGCCTTTATGAGAGTTTCTCTGTTCAGAACATTGACATTGATGTGGTGTGCCATCTTCTTAAAGTAGCCGTCAAGAATAGTCACAAGGTTATCCACTCTCTCCTGCTCGTCACGGCCGAGAGTTTCGGGAGTGATGGAGAAGGTGTTGGAAATACCGTCGCGGCAATCATCGTAGGAAAGCTTGCAGATTGAGTTAAGGGAGGCAAGGGCGCCGTTCTCCTCGCGGTTGTGCATGGGGTTTGCACCGGGTGCAAAAGCCTCACCCGACTTTCTGCCGTCGGGAGTTGCGCCTGTGTTTTTGCCGTACATAACATTGGAGGTGATTGTCAGCACCGAAAGGGTGTGCTCTGCTCCCCGGTATGCAGGAGTTTTGCGAAGCTCTGTAATCATTTTATGGGTCATATCCTTGGCAATAAGGTCAACTCTGTCGTCATCGTTGCCGAATTTCGGGAAATCGCCCTCGGTCTCAAAATCCACGATAAAGCCGTTTTCGTCACGCAGAGGCTTAACGCTTGCGTACTTAATGGCGCTGAGAGAGTCAGACACAACGGAAAGTCCTGCAACGCCGAATGCCATGAAACGGCCCACATTGGTGTCGTGAAGAGCCATTTGTGACTTTTCGTATGCGTATTTATCGTGCATATAGTGAATGGTGTTCATGGTGTTGACATAGAGACGGCAGAGCCAGGGCATGTAGATGTCAAGTCTCTCCATAACCTCGTCATAGTCCAGTTTGTCGCAGCTTAGCACAGGCATCTGAGGGCCGATGTGAACACCGCTTGTAGTATCATAACCGCCGTTTATGGCAATGAGCAGAAGCTTTGCAAGGTTGGCGCGAGCGCCGAAAAACTGCATCTGCTTGCCCACCTTCATAGCGGAAACACAGCAGGCAATAGCATAGTCGTCACCGTAGATAGGACGCATAAGGTCGTCGTTTTCGTACTGAATGGAGTCGGTGTCAACGGAAACCTTTGCACAGTATTTCTTAAATCCCTCGGGCAGGTCCCTTGACCAGAGCACCGTCAGGTTAGGCTCAGGGGATGAGCCGAGAGTGTAGAGAGTGTTGAGAATACGGAAGCTTGACTTTGTAACAAGAGTTCTGCCGTCTTCGCCCATACCTCCCACTGCTTCGGTAATCCACATGGGGTCGCCGCCGAAAAGCTCGTTGTACTCAGGGGTACGCAGGTGACGGGCCATTCTCAGCTTCATAACGAAATCATCAATAAGCTCCTGAGCCGTCTCCTCTGTGAGTGTGCCGTTTGCTATATCTCGCTCAATATAAATATCAAAGAATGTGGAAACTCTGCCCAAGGACATAGCGGCGCCGTTTTGCTCCTTGATAGCGGCAAGGTAGGCAAAGTAGGTCCACTGAATTGCCTCGTGGGCGTTCTTTGCAGGCATACTGATGTCACAGCCGTACATGGCGGCCATTTCCTTCATATATCCCAAAAAGAGAATCTGACGGTAAAGCTCCTCTTTGAGCCTTATTATCTCGGTGTCAAAATTCTCATTCTCAAGAGCTTTTTCGTCACGCTTTTTCTCCTCGATAAGCTTATCAATGCCGTAAAGAGCCACACGGCGGTAGTCACCTATAATACGGCCTCTGCCGTAAGCATCGGGTAAGCCTGTGATAACATGACAGTGACGGGCAAGACGCATCTCCTCGGTGTAAACCCGGAAGACGCCCTCGTTGTGAGTAGTGCGGTATCTGAACTCATTTTCAATCTGCTCGGAAAGCTGATAGCCGTAAGCCTTGCAGGCCTGACGAACCATACGCATACCGCCGAAGGGGTTGACGCCTCTTTTTAAGGGGCGGTTGGTCTGAAGTCCCACTATAAGCTCCTTGTCCTTATCGAGATATCCGGGACTGTAGCTTGTAAGTGAAGATACCGTAACGGTATCAACATCCAAAACTCCCCCGTACTGACGCTCTAATTCAAATAGAAGCTGAAGCTTCTTCATGAGTTCCTTTGTTCTGTCTGTAGCCCCTGCCAAAAAGTCGGAGTCACCCTCATAGGCCTTATAGTTGCACTGAATGAAGTCGCGGACATTAATTTCCTCCTGCCAAACTCCACGCTTAAATCCGTTCCAGTTTTCGTGATTCATAGTACACTCTCCTTGAAAATTTTAGCAAAAAACAAAAAGGGCAATTCAACACATAATGCTGAATTGCCCAGACGGTCGGCTGTAAAACACCCATACTTCCCTGCAGTTATCTGCAAAATCCGTCAGTCGTATGAGTACACATAAATGATACCTTTTTACCCCTCGTTTGTCAACAATCGAAATGCATAAAGAAATCACAAAAAGTCCCGAGAAACTTCGCGAAATGCACATTTTGTCACATAATATGTCTTCACACTTCGTATCAAAACCCGTAATAATTCTTCACCCAACTTTCACCTATACATAATTTGGATTTCATCTTGGCACTGTATATTTATCTTGCAATCGGAAAACACGCTCCAATCCGTTTGCAGGCTACTGTCCGCCTAAAAGGCAAACAGTTTGCGGTAATGCCAAAGTGACAGACAAAATATAACGCCTTTGGGCTTAATATACGGGATGAATTGATAATAAGTAAACTTTAGATATTTTCTTACCTCACACCCCTCTTTTTCGTGGTAACGCTTTGCGTTATCTTATGTCCCCTAAAAGCAAAAAAGCTACGGTCTCTTTGAAGCACCGTAGCTTTTTTGTATATATTCGTCTGCATATTAATTGTCACGCAAAATTTCGGTACGGAAAGATTACTGCTCTCTGAAGAATACCTCGCCGGTTTCAGCGTTCATAGAATCCACAATAGCCAGGGACTCAAGCTGATAACCCATGTTGCGGATAATCTGTCCCCCTGCCTGAAAACCTTTTTCAACTGCTATGCCTATACCCTCAACCGTTGCTCCGGCGCTCTGTACAATGCCGATAAGTCCCTGCAAAGCGCATCCGTTTGCAAGAAAATCGTCGATGATGAGCACATGGTCATCGGGGGATAAAAACTTCTTGGCAACTATGATGGTGTTGATTTTTTTATGAGTGAAGGACTCAACCTCAGCGGTGTACATCTCACCCTCAAGGTTGATGCTCTTGGATTTTTTAGCAAAAACCACAGGGACACCGAAATTCTGTGCGGCAATACAGGCAATTCCGATTCCCGATGCCTCAATGGTAAGAATCTTTGTAATCTTTTTATCGGCAAAACGCTTCTTCCATTCTGCACCCATAAGTTCAAAAAGCGCAATGTCCATCTGATGGTTCAAAAAGCTGTCAACCTTGAGCACATTGCCCTCTTTAACCATGCCCTGCTTTATGATTGTTTCTTCTAAAAAGTTCATACCCATACCTCTCAAAATTACAGTTTCATAGGTTAATCGACTTCATTTAACAAAATATTTTTATAATTATAACCTATATAAATCCCCATTGCAAGAGGCAAATAAAGAAAAACAAGAGGCTAAAAAAACGAAAGTTTTTTACAGCCCCCTGCTGAAGCTCAATAATCGATTACTGTGTACTTGTCGGTAATACCCTTGAGAAATCCGGAGAGTGCCTTCATTTCCTCCGAGGACACCGTGGATTTGTCCACAATATAGACGAATTTTCCCACCGACAAAAGCAGATACCTCTTTGTCTCACGAATTTTTGTGATATCGGTGTACTTTATAACTGTTTCGCCGTTGTCACTCCCACAGGTGGAGGTGTATTTGAGAAGAACATTCTCCTCACAAAACTCGTAAAAGTTCTCATACTTTCCCCGTTTATTAAGGGTTTTTATCTGAATTTTCGGCGCAAGGAAATACAGGTAAAGCAAAAGCGCGCAGAAAAAAATATCGCACACAAGTAAAATCACCAGCAAAGGCACAAAGCCGAAGGCGATGCACTCAGCCAAAAGTATGAAAAACAGAAGCGCAATCAGGCCGAGCGACATTGTAAGTCTGTATTTTGGGTTTGCCTTGCGGTACATATTGAGCCTTTGTACAGTTTTAATTGCATCATAATCGTAGACACAGCTCGCCTTAATCTTCATAAAATCCTCCTGACATACGCGTAATAATTTGCGTCCCCTTGTATCGTTAAAAAGACCTTTCTGCCCTACTTCTATCGCTACATGTTATTTTATCCCTTCGATATTTCCTTGTCAACATCACAGAAGGCTTGATAAGACGGTATTTCGGCATTTGGACAGAGAAATGTTGAGTTAAACCCCGAGTACGAACATCTAAAGCAAAAGCGTTGCAGAATGGGGATTGTTCCCCCAAAATACAACGCTTATAGTTATTGATGGCTTATGTTAAGTTTTGCTATTGTTAGTCTTATCAGTTAACGATAGTCTGCTCTGTTTCCTTGTCGAAGATGTGAATCTTGTTAAGGTCAAATGCGATCTTGATTGTGTCGCCGGGTTTTGCCTTGGAAGTAGGCTCAACACGAGCAGTGAAGGGAGCGCCGTTAACATTAACATAGAGGTAAATCTCAGCACCCATAAGCTCGGTAACATCAACATTAGCCTCGAGGATACCGTCGGCAGCTGATGCTAAGAACTCAGGCTCATCGTGTACGTGCTCAGGACGGATACCGAAGCGAACTTCCTTGCCGATATAATCGTTGAGAGCGCCGTTTGCATTCTTGGAATCGGGGAGCTTAATCTCGTATTCGTCAAACTTAAGACCTACGCCGTTGCCCATCTTGATGAGGGTAGCGTCGGCAAAGTTCATCTGAGGTGAACCGATGAAGCCTGCTACGAACTCGTTGCAAGGCTTATCGTAAAGATTCTGAGGAGTATCAACCTGCTGGATAAAGCCGTCCTTCATAACAACGATACGGGTACCCATTGTCATAGCCTCAGTCTGGTCATGTGTAACATAGATAAAGGTTGTGCCAAGTCTCTGATAGAGCTTGGAAATCTCAGTTCTCATGTTAGCACGAAGCTTTGCATCAAGGTTTGAGAGAGGCTCGTCGAGAAGGAATACCTTAGGATCACGAACGATAGCACGGCCGAGAGCAACACGCTGTCTCTGACCGCCGGAGAGAGCCTTGGGGCGTCTGTCAAGATACTCTTCGATGCCGAGAATTCTTGCAGCCTCTTCAACTCTTCTCTTGATTTCAGCCTTGGGCATCTTGCGAAGCTTAAGACCGAAAGCCATGTTATCATAAACTGACATATGGGGATAAAGAGCGTAGTTCTGGAAAACCATTGCGATATCTCTATCCTTGGGAGCAACGTCGTTGGCAAGCATGTCACCGATGTAGAGTTCGCCCTTAGAGATATCCTCAAGACCTGCAATCATACGCAGAGTTGTGGACTTACCGCAACCCGAAGGACCAACCAGGATGATAAATTCCTTGTCTTCAATCTCAAGGTTGAAGTCGGTAACTGCGGTAACGCCGCCGTCATAAATTTTGTACACATGTTTTAATGATACATTTGCCATTTTGAAAAACCTCCATATAAGTAAAAAGCATAAACTTTTACAGATTATATTTTAATCTACATATAATATATCACTTTCTTCGGCAATTTACCATTAATGTTTTTACTAAAGATTATCGTAATATTTTATGTAAATCGAACATAAAGAAAAATTTTGACTAAACCCAGCGCTTCATTTTTGGTAATTTGTCATATATCTATGGTAAACATCCCAAAAGAGCAACAAGATAATGTGGGAACGCCGAGCTCATAAAGGTCTATTTCGAAATAACATCAAAAAGGCTCAAAATTTCACCGCTTTCACCAAAATCCGAAAAGTGCAGAGCAATTACCCTGCCCCTGTAAACAAGCAAGACTGAATAAAGGTAATTTCCCTTAGCCGTGCTCAGTTTATATGTATATTCTGTGGCCTCAAGACCTGAAAAGCTCCGCAAATCCAAACCCTCGGAAACTTGAATTTCATTATATTTCTCGAAGTTTTCGCCCCCTTCGGGGACTGTAATCTGTCTTTGGGAGATTTTTCGTGCATCGAAGCCGAACTGCATAAAAAAATCCCCCGGATCCTCCTCATCCGAGGCACACAGGCTGTAGGAAAAGTCTCCGACTTTTGCAGTATCCGGAATATATGAGTACAAAAGCACCGTAAATATCACTGCAACACTCGCAAATAAACCGCAAATAACAAGTACAAGTCTAATCTTTCGCTTTGGTTTTTCCTCATTTTTTCCAAGCTTAAAACAAGAAATCAATTTCACAAAAACACCTCGGGCACATACATATCGTAAATTAAATATATGTTGCCCTGTGCTTTGAAATTCTGTATGTAAAGCAAAAAGACTGTGACATAGAAAAACAAGTCACAGCCTTTATTGACAAATTATTCACTCATCAAAAGAGATAAAAGTTCAGAAGGAGTATCGGCAAAGACTTTTGCGCCCACAGATTCCATGGCTTCCTTGGTGCCGTAGCCGTAGGTTACACCGATGAAATCAACTCCGTTTGCTATAGCACCTTTGGCATCGAAGTGAGTATCGCCTATCATGACAACCCTGTCACCGATTTCACCGCCCAGAGTTTTGACAGCGTAAGGTATGATGTCCTCTTTCTCACGGCGCTGCGGTGTTCCGTTTGAGCCACAGATAGCGTCAAAATAATGGGAAACTCCCAAATGTTCACATACTCTTGTGGCGGAGCGTTCATTTTTGGAGGTGCAAAGGGCAACCTTTGCATCGCTTGCTTTGAGTGCCTTCAGCATCTCTTCTGCACCGTCAAAAAGCCTGTTTCTCGGGTCGCCCTCGGTATCGTAAAAACCAAGATAAATGCCGTGTGCCTCTTTCGCCTCGGAAAGCGTCAGTTTGCACAACCTCTGAAAGGTATCTATGAGTGGAGGTCCTATATACTTGCTGTAATCGGAGAGGTCGGGACAGGGCTTTGAGAGCTTCTCCATTGTAAGCTCGATGCACCTTCTGATTCCCGGAGCGCTTTCGGAGATTGTACCGTCTAAATCGAAAAGAATATAATCGTATGTGCTGTTCATCGTATCCGCCTTCCTACTGATAAATTACTTGTATATCAGTTCAATTCGTGATATAATATATTTTACTATGTTTTCACATAAGTTTCAACTTTTATTTGAAAAGGATGACCTTATGCAAGCAAAAGAGCGTATTTACGCCTTGGATGAAATCAGGGGTTTCTGTGTATTCTGCATGGTGTTTCACCATTGCATGTTCACCTTGGGGTACATGTTCGGGGGAGAATTTGCCGCAGAGCTTTTCCTTTTGTGCATGTACATTGAGCCTTTCTTTGCCGCAGCGTTCATAATGATTTGCGGAATTTCCTGTAATCTGAGTGAAAACAACCAAAAACGAGGACTTAAGATTTTGGGCGGAGGACTAGTCATCTCGGCAGTTTCGTTCATTGTGATGCCCGAAGCACCTATCACCTTCGGAATTTTGCATCTTTTGGGAACATCTGTGCTTCTGTATATTCCGCTGAGAAAAATCATTCAAAAAATTCCCGTAGGTGCGGGGATGGGATTATGCCTTGTGCTGTTTCTGCTCACCTACAATTTAGCCTACGGCTATATAGGTTTCGGTGATTTTTCAGTGACACTTCCTCAGTCTCTGTACCGCGGCTATCTCGGTACACCCTTTGGGTTCAGAGATTTGTGGCAGGACTACTCCGACTACTTTCCCCTGTTCCCTTGGTTTTTCGCCTTTTTATCTGGCGCTTTCTTAGGCAGGCTTGCAAAAGAGGGTAAATTCCCCCGATTTATGTATAAGTCCAGGGTTCCCTTTTTCTCAATGCTGGGCAAAAACGCATTCCTTGTCTACATTGCTCATCAGCCAATCGCATTCGGTATTTACTATTTAATTTCACTTTTTGGAGGTATACCACAATGAAACTCGGTATAGTCGGTCTTCCCAATGTGGGAAAGAGCACACTTTTCAATGCAATCACAAATGCAGGCGCACAGTCTGCCAACTATCCCTTCTGCACCATCGAGCCCAATGTAGGCGTTGTTGCCGTTCCCGACAAGCGTCTCGACAAGCTGGCAGAAATGTATGACCCCGACAAGTACACTCCCGCAACCATCGAGTTCGTCGACATTGCAGGTCTTGTTAAGGGCGCGTCAAAGGGCGAGGGACTGGGCAACAAGTTTCTCTCCAACATCCGGGAATGCGACGCCATTGTCCATGTTGTAAGATGCTTTGAGGACGGAGACATCATCCATGTTGAAGGCTCGGTTGACCCTCTGCGCGACATAGACACCATTGATTTGGAGCTTATCCTCTCGGATGTTGAGATGATTGAAAGACGCATCGACAAGGCAAAGAAAATGATGAAAGCCGATAAGAAGTACGCTGCCGAGGTTCAGTTCTTCGAGAGAGTTCTCGAAACTCTCAACGAGGGACGCTCTGCACGAAGTGTTGAATGCAGCGAGGAGGAGGCAGAGCTTCTCAAGGAGGTTGCACTTCTCTCCAACAAGCCCATCATCTATGCGGCAAACATGAGCGACGAGGACTTTGCAAAGGGCATTGAAAACAACGAGGGTCTCAAAAAAGTCCGCGAGAGAGCCTCTCTTGAGGGTGCGGCGGTTCTCCCCATCTGTGCAAGGACAGAGGAGGAAATTGCTCAGCTCGATAAAGAGGACAAGGAAATGTTCTTGAGTGATTTGGGGCTTGAAAGCTCAGGTCTTGACCGTCTGATTAACGAGTGTTATTCACTTTTGGGACTTATCTCCTATCTGACAGCAGGCAAGCAGGAGGTACGCGCCTGGACAATCAAAAAAGGCACAAAGGCCCCCGCTGCCGCCGGCAAAATCCACACCGACTTTGAGCGTGGATTCATCCGCGCAGAAGTTATCGCCTACGATGACCTTATTGAACTTGGCTCCATGGCAGCCGCCAAGGAGAAGGGACTTGTTCGAAGCGAAGGCAAAGAGTACGTCATGAAGGACGGCGATGTTGTTCTTTTCAGATTCAATGTGTAATATTTCCGCACAGCAAATTTTACTTGTTACAGCAGAATATCGGTACATAACAGAAGCCTCGGTGGGAAATCACCGAGGCTTTATCAATCTGTTATGCTCTATACTGCGACCGGAGATATTGCCAAAAATCCGGGCAAAAAAACGACCACCCTACTGGGTGGAAGCTTTATGTGTTGGCATCTTCCTATCTTCCCGGGCCGTCACCAGCCAAGTATTGTCGGCACTATAGGGCTTAACTTCCGTGTTCGGAATGGGAACGGGTGGACCCCCTACGTCATCAACACCAACTATTAAGTTTGTCGTCTCTCTCGAAGCGACTTGTTTATTATATACTGTGTTTTGAGAAAAGTCAAGCATTTTTAAAAATTTTTTGAAATATTTTTTAATTCGCCGAAAAAGTCAATTAATCAGCGGTTTTGAGGGCATTATACCAAAATACCCTTATTGACTAAATCTCAAAAAAATAGTAATATGTATTTGTATAATTATGTAATAATATGTTTTATTCTTATAAATAACCTAAACGGAGGTTTTATTATGACGAAAAAAATACTTTCTGCTGTTTTGTGCATCTTAATTTTTGCCGCCTTCACCTTGGGACTTGCAGGCTGCAGTGCAGACAGTGACAACTTCCCCGTTACCGTAGGTCACACCGAAATTAAGGAAAAGCCGGAAAACTTAATTGTGCTTTCCGACAACATTGCCGACATCATCCTGCGGCTTGGCTACAGCACACAGATTGTGGGTGTTTCTGATGCCTGCACCCAGTCAACCCTCACAAGATACGTTGACAGCGTGGGAAGTGAAACCGACCCTGACCTGAGCGCCATTAAGAAAACCGGCGCAAAATATGTACTCACCGACACAAAGCTTTCCGAAAAAGCTTCTTCCGGTCTTGCCGAGATGGGCGTTGAAGTCATCACCATGATTACTCCCAAAAATCCTCAGCAGCTCAAGGCGCTTTATGAGGGAATCGGCAAGCTTACAGCAGGTAAAACAGACGGCTTCAACATGGGTAAAAACCAATACGATGCCCTTGTTTCCGAGTTGGAGCAAACCGAAAATCAGGTAAACAACAACTCCATAATCAAACTCTTCTGTTATCTGTATATAGATGAAAACGGCAACCTGTGCTCCTTTGACACAAACACTCAGGAGGGCTTACTCCTTGAATATGTGGGTGCCACAAACGCCTGCGCGAACTTCACCGACGGCAAGGTTGACCAAAACATCCTCAAGCTCTCAAACCCGGAGTACATCTTCTGCGACAGCGAACAGGTGCTTGATTATGTTAAGTCGAGCCCCGTATTAAAGGAACTTTCGGCAGTCAAAAAGGGCAATACATATATGCTTCCCCTCTCCGCTTTAGAGCGTCAGGGAAACACCATGCTCGAAACACAAAAGCTCATTATGTCCAAAATCTACCCCGATATTATAAAGCAGGAGGCAACAGGTGAATCCCTTGCCCCACGCTACGGCATTGAACTTAAGGAAAACATGAAGTATGAAGTAGGAAGCGAGAGCGAGGAGGTTAAGGCAATACAGCAGAGACTTATTGACCTTGGCTACTTAGTTCTCTCAGAGGGTGACAGCGCAACCACCTACTACGGCGAAAAAACCGCCGACGCAGTAAAGGCTTTCCAAAAAGCTCAAAGCCTTGAAGAAAACGGAGTTGCCGATTACAGCACTCTCCAAATTCTTTTCCTTTCAACCACACCCACTGTCTCCGGTGAGCCCTACATTCCCACAAGCATAAGCACAGAGGAAAAACCCACAGAGACAACCGCTGAGGCAACCAAGCCTGCAAACACAGGAAACGGAATCACACCCTCGGGCTACAACATCACATTTAACGAATCCACCGCCTACAAATTTAATGACAAAAGCGAAGATATAAAAGCAATTCAGCAAAGACTTGAGGAGCTTCAGTATCTCACCTTCGGCGACGGTGATACATACACCACTCTGTACGGTCCCGGTACCGAGCGCGCAATAACTCAATTCCAAGAGGATAACGGACTTGAGGCAACGGGCGTTGCAGATTACAAAACGCTTAAGGCACTGTTCGGAGTATAAAAAAACGCAAAAACACCGCTGTGAGTCAGTTCTCACAGCGGTGTTCTGTCTTAATCGGCTGTATCTTAAGTAAAAACTAAATTTCAACTGTGACTACTCGGTCGGCCCTTGACAAGCGGTGCATCTCATCCTCATAGTAGTAGGAAATCACATACTTGCCTGCCTTTTTGCACAGCACTTCTCCCTCAACCTTAATTCCGGTTGTGCGTTTCTTGCCACAGGTATCGTAAACCTCAACACCGTCAAGAGCATCAAACACACTGCCGTATTTCACGGTGGTGTCCTCTACTCCCGTGAAGGTGGGGAACTTCACTTTGTAGGGGTTTTTCTCCGAGGGGTCTGTGGGGTCCCAATTCATATTGAGAGAATCCTCGGTAAGTGTGAGTGGCTTAGGTTTATCAAGAGGAATGTAACTTTTGCTGAAAAACTCGACCATAGTATCTCTGCCGCAGTTTTCATAAATCCACATTGCGTCATTAGCACTTACCCATACATCACCTTTTGTTGCAGGAGTGCCGATTTTGTTGTAATCCTCAGCTACAAGGCTTCCGGAAGCCTCTTTCCTGTAAGGTGCAGAGGAAATTCTGAAGTCATCGGAAAACCAAGTGGAAAACTGATAGAACCTGCCGTCTTTCGCCTCATACCATCTATCTTTATCTCCCAAGAAATACTCATACTCCAAAAGCACATTGCTGCCCTTGTCTACAGCACAGGCAAACTGTCTTACGGCCCTGTTGTAAACACCCGCGCTGTCATAGGTGTAAACGGTAATCAGACACTCACCCATGTTAATAAGCAAAGCATAGGTCGGCTTGCCGCTGTCAACTATTGCGTTCTTCTTGGCAATCTCGAGGGCGTTCTTGTTTCCCACGGTTGCAGTGGATTCACTTATTACCTTTGTCTTTGCCTTTTTGACTGTCACCTCAAAATCAACCGATGCCGACTTGGCGGTGGCGGTGATTGTAACCTCTCCTGCCTTTATTCCGTCAACTCTGCCGTTTGAGTCAACTGTTGCAATCTCAGGGTTGCTTGAGGACCAAATCACATAAGGCTCGCAGTCGGTCTTGATATTGACCTTCATAAACTCATACTCCCCCACTGTGATTTCGGTGGGGCTTTCCTCTTTGTAGAAATTCATGACTTTTGCTTCGTCTTCACCGGTCATCTCTTTGACCGGGGGAGCAGTCACTAAGCATCCGCAAAGATTTATGACCGTCATAATCAAAAGCAAAACAGAAATAGTGCCTTTTATATATTTCATAGGATTACCTCCTCTTTTTGCTTATACATATTTATTATAATACACCCGGCAGTAAGTATCAAGATTTTTTTATCCCTATTCCCTATTTTGTCTGTTTGTGGTAAAATGGAAACGAAAACAACGGAAAGGAGTGTTTTTATGGGTGATACTTCCTATTGCAAAGTAGCTAAAAAATGCAGTGGCTGTCAGCTTTCCAACATGGATTACAGCCGTCAGCTTAGATATAAGCAAAACGAAATGCGTCTTAGGTTCAACCGTCTGTGCAGTCTTAAAAAGATTGTACCCTCCCCGGACACACTCCACTACCGCAACAAAGCACAATTTGTATATAAACGGGAGAAAAACGGCAGGGTATACTGCGGAATTTACCAGAGTGCCACCGGGGCTGTGATAAAGTGCGGTGACTGCGCCCTGCATACAGATGTGCAAAACCAAATCGGAAATGACATTGCAAAACTTCTGGAAACCCACAGAATCCCTCCTTATGATTCCTGGCGACAGAAGGGCACCGTCAAGAGCGTCATTGTAAGGCAGAGCAGAAAAAACGGCGATGTTATGGTGGTAATAGTTTGGAACACAAAAAGCAAGTTTCCAAAGGAGAGGGAATTTTCAGACGCCCTCACCGAAAGCCATCCGGAAATCAAGTCCGTAATCCTCACCGAAAGCAGTGGTGACAAGCTGATGTCGGGCGCCAATCCCAAGGTGATTTTCGGAAGCGACAGCATAACGGACAGTCTCTGCGGTTGCGACTTCAAGGTAAGCTACAACTCCTTCTTCCAAATCAACCCCGGGCAGACCGAAAATCTTTACCGTACCGCCATAAGCTATGCAAATCTCACGAAAAATGATACGGTTCTGGACGCTTACTGCGGAACAGGAACCATCGGCATAATCGCCTCAAAAAGTGCCGGAAAGGTATATTCCGTTGAGCAGGTGGAAAACGCAATAAAGGACGCAAAGCACAACGCCCGGATAAACGGCAGGGATAACATTGAGTTTGTCTGTGCAGACAGCGAAAAACACATGGAAGAGCTTGAGAAAAAAGGCATTAGGCTCACCGCCGCCTTCCTTGACCCGCCGAGAGCCGGCTGTTCAAAAAGCTTCCTTGTGTCGCTTGCAAGAGTTTCTCCCGAGAGAATCGTCTACATCTCCTGCAATATCGACACACAAATCCGGGATATCCGGCTGCTTTCAAAACTGGGCTACAAGGCAGAAAAAGTCCAAGGCTTTGATATGTTCCCCTACACCAGGCACATAGAAAGCGTGGTGCTTCTGACGCGGCTTGCGTGAGAAACCGTCTTTACACATCAGAAAATTTGCGATATAATGACCTTATGTAGAATTTATTGACTGTTTGAGGTAAGAATGATTAAGGCAATTAAGCATTTTAACACAATAACAAAGCACCGAAACAAGGTAATTGCCCATTGCTTTAGGGCAGGAATCGGTTTTCAGGGGCTTTTCCACGATTTATCAAAGTATCAGCCTGTTGAATTTATGTCGGGTG
The DNA here is from genome assembly GCA_030533225.1 of Eubacteriales bacterium. GTDB lineage: Bacteria > Bacillota > Clostridia > Oscillospirales > Acutalibacteraceae > Ruminococcoides. The sequence continues at coordinate 1,910 of JAUNJO010000021.1, read as the reverse complement.
CTAAGTATTACCAGGGAATGAGAAGCCCCAACGAAAAAGAACGGGAAATCTACGGCTACTCAAAAGCCTGGCTTCACCACAAGGGCAGAAACCGTCATCACTTTGAGTATTGGACCGACTACAACCCCAAGACCAAAGTGAACGAACCTGTGAAGATGCCCTACAATTACTTGGCGGAAATGTTCTGCGACAGAGTTGCCGCAAGTAAAATCTACAACGGCAAAAACTACAGGGACTGTGACCCTCTGAACTACTTTTTGAAAGCTAAGCCGAGACGCTCCATTCACCCGGAAACCTCACAGGAGCTGGAGGAGCTTCTCACCATGCTCTCGGAAAAAGGGGAAAAGGAAACCTTTGCTTTCCTCAAAGCAAAAGTCAAGGCATACAAAAAGTCAAAGAAACACTGAATTGACAAAACTCAAGTCATGGGATAAAATAACCCTTCGGATATCCTTTATAAACAGGAGTGAGATTATGAAAACTTTGCGTAAAATTTCTACTGCCGTAATATGTATATTACTCATCGCACTTTGCACCTTCACGGCCGCGGCAAAGGACAAGAGATACAATATTAAAGAACTTGATATGTCCATGGAATTTCCCGATACCATGACTGTTGTCACAAGGGAAACCGAGGGTGCGAATTTGGGCGAAAACATCTACCTTACCGCCGTCGGAACTGACGGCAAGCTCTCCATGTACGTCTCCATGATACAGAATGACAAGACCAAGGAGGTCTACAGCTTCGAAAATCTTTCCTCCGAGGCGCTGGAGGCTTACAAAGACGAGATACTCCAAAACGACGAATATACAAACTGCCGTCAGGGCACCTACGGCAAGGTGGATTTCCTGGATTTTTCGCAGAAATATTCCGAAAACTCCGTTGACATCTACGGCAGACAGAGTATCACCCTTATAAACGGCATGAGCATCTACATAACCTCTCAGTCAATCGGTGACGATTTCACCACCGAGGAGCTGAACTTAATCAAAGGCTGTCTTGACAGTATAAAATTTAAGGAAGTAAATTTGGAAGAGCCTCATGTGAATGTGCTTGCCATTGTGATTTGGATAATCGTTATTTTACTTCTTATCGCAGGAATTTTCTTTGTTGTTGCGTTTTTCCTCGGAAAACAGAAAACCCGGCAAAACCGCAGCAGAAGCCTTGAGAAAAAGCGTCGCGCCCGAGAAGAATTTGACGGGTTCGGCAGTATGGACGGCACCGTAAAACCCAAAGAAAGCGGCAGACTCTCCGGCTACAAATCAAGCGGTGATTATTTCGAGGACTTTGACGACGACTCCCTCATTACCGTTCAGGGCAAAAGCGAGCTTATGACCGCTAAAAAAGATGACTCATTCCTCAAAAAGATTGTTGACATACTCAAGACCGTGGCTGTGGGAGTGAAAACCCTGTTCACCCGTCTCGGCTACTTCTTCACAAACCTCAAAAGGCTTATTAAGAGCACATCGGGAAAGAAGAAAGGTGCCAAAAAGCGTTCTCGTCAGGTACGCAGAGGGGCAAGCAAAGAATACGATGTTTTCCGCGATAGATAAATAAAACTTGTTGAAGCTGTCCAAATTCTTTGGGCAGCTTCTTTTTTTCTACAAAATTTCTTGACTATATTTTAGCAAAGTAATATAATGAAAACTGGTTTATTTTTATACTAATTATAATATATATTCTATGCGGTGTTTCCGCATAGTACACGAAAGGGTGTCAGTATATGTCAAGAGTTTACAATTTTTCCGCAGGTCCCTCAGTTTTGCCTGAGGCAGTCCTCAAAACAGCAGCTGCTGAAATGCTGGACTACAAAGGCTCCGGTCAGTCCGTAATGGAGATGTCCCACCGTTCCAAGGTATATGACGGCATCATCAAAGAGGCTGAGGCACTGCTCCGCGAGATTATGGAA
>JAUNJO010000065.1 GCA_030533225.1 Eubacteriales bacterium | reverse complement strand
GTTGAGACAACTGCTCCCGCAGCAACTGATGTTACATCTGCAACAGATGCAACAAAGGCTCCTGCAGATGCTCCCAGCACCGGCGCAGCAGCTTACATCTACGTTGTACTTGCAGTTCTTTCTGTAGCAGCATGTGCAGTAGTTGTTCTTCGCAAGAAGGTTAACGGCTAATCAAAAGTAAATTTAAGTTTCTGACTTAATTATATGCTTTTTTCGCCCCTCCAAACGGAGGGGCGATTTTTCTTTGCCTGTAATAACTCATTTCTCTCGTTCATAAGTTTATATTATGAAGCTGTGGAGGTGGAGCATGAAAAAAATATACGGAGTTATTGCAGGATGTATGGGCGTTGTGCTCCTGTTTCTCGGAGTTTACTCTCTGTCAATGCGCTTTGACTCTATTCCTCTCACGGATGAGAACACAATAGTCATGGCGGCGGCTATGGCACTTCCCGACGGAAAATACCGCGAGTCCATAGAAGATAACACTGCTCCTAATACAGATTATCGGCAAGACGGCACAGTGCCAAAGGTAATCACATCCTCCGAAGTCTATTCGGAAAATCCGCAGAAATATGCGGAGGAAAATCAATACCCTGTAATTGAAAAGCAGATCGAGGGCGGTGACATAAATTACAATAACATCAGCATAAAGAATTCCACAGGATTTACTCTTGATGTAGAAAAATATCTCAGCAACAAACTTGGCTTTAAGTGTAGCGACAAAGATGAAGTACAAGTCCTCATTATCCATACCCACACAAGTGAGAGCTACTTAACCTACGACAACGGCTATTATCATGAGAGTTTTTATCCCAGAAGCAGTGACAATAATAAAAATATGGTGCGTGTGGGGGAGGAGATTAAGAAAGCCCTTGAACAAAAGGGGATAGGAGTTGTCCACGCAACCGAGACACACGACAGTCCGCAGTATGACGGCGCTTACTACAGGAGCTACGACACCACCCTTAAGTACCTTGAGAAATACCCGGATATCAAGGTGATTTTAGATATTCACAGGGATTCCCTTAGCAGCGGTTCAAACGGCGGTAAGGTGAAGCCCACATTTACGGCAGGAGGTAAAAAAGCGGCGCAGATTATGATTATGACCGGCTACGACCCTGACGGCAGCCTTGATTTCCCCTTTTGGGAGGAAAACCTCACTTTTGCGCTGAAGCTTCAGCAAAAGTGCGAGGATATGTATCCCGGGATGACACGTCCCCTGTATTTCGGAAATTTTGTGTACAATATGAATGTGAACAACGGCTCCCTGCTGATTGAGGTGGGTACAGACGCGAATACTCTGGAAGAAGCGGTATATACCGGCGGATTACTTGGAAATGTGCTCTCAGAGGTCTTGCAAAGCGAGTAAGTGTTTGGTATAATATAAGAGTATAATAGGGCTCTGTGCCGATGAGGGAAAAAACCATTGGTATCAAGTACGTTTGGAGATATAATATGGAAGTTAAAAAGATTTTCAGAAATATATTGCTAATGACCTTTTTGGTGGTGTTTATGCTCTTTGGAACTGCCTTTTCGGTTTTTGCCGAGACTGAGCCTACCGAAACTTATGCTATAGAGTCCTTTGTGCCCGACACTACCGAGGAGATTACCGAACCGCCGGCTACCGAAGGCGCGGACACAACCGCATCCGACCCGACAGAGACCAATACAGTTGTAGACACCACCGCAAAGCCTGAGCCGTCTTACAGGGAATCACTTCCCGAAGTTTCATCCGAGGAGATTGTTGTTCCTTCGAAAATCGAGGAAGCTCAACAGGAGGAAGGCTCACTGCTCTGGGGTTTCATCGCTTGGGTTTGCGTAGGCGTAGGTGTTGCTGTGATTTTGGCGGTACTGCTGACTACAAAGACCAAGGCTATCCGTTCCGGTGGCAAGAAGCGATACTCAACCGGTGACAAAATTTCAGGCAAGCAGAGACTTCTTGACGATAAGTATTACAACAAACGCAGAAAATGAAAATAGGTAACCTGAATATTGAGGGCTTTGCGGCCTTGGCTCCTATGGCAGGAGTTGCCGACAAGGCGTTTCGTGAGCTTTGCCGTGACTTCGGCTGTGCTTACTGTGTGGGTGAGATGGTGTCCTCAAAGGGTATCTCTTACCACAGCAGAAAAAGTGCGGAGCTAATGGATATTTCCGAAAGAGAACGCCCCTCGGGAGTACAGCTTTTCGGATGTGAACCTGATACAATGGCTTTTGCCGCAGAGTTTTCGCTAAAGTACAATCCAGATTTTATTGATATAAACATGGGCTGTCCCGTGCCGAAGGTCAATTCTATCGGCTGCGGTTGTCAGCTTATGACAAATCCCGATTTGTGCTACGATATTGTAAAAGCTGTGAGCAGTGCCGTGGAGATTCCCGTCACCGTCAAGATTCGCAAGGGCATTGACGACGAGCATATAACCGCCATAGAGGTGGCAAAGGCTGTGGAGTCGGCAGGAGCTAAGGCTATTGCTGTTCACGGCAGAACAAGACAGCAGATGTACAAGCCTTCTGCCGATTGGGAAATTATCAAAGAGGTCAAGAATTCGGTCGGAATTCCCGTTATCGGCAACGGTGATATAAACAGTGCCTCGGATGCCGCAAGGATGCTTGAGGAAACAGGCTGTGACATGGTTATGGTGGGCAGAGGCGCTATGGGAAATCCTTGGATTTTCCGGGAAATCAATGCCTATATGAGTGAGGAGAGATTGCTCTCTGAGCCCACACTTTTCGAAAAAATGGATATAATGCGACGGCACATCGAGAAGCTCTGTGAGTATAAGGGTGAGGATGTGGGAATGCGTGAAGCAAGAAAACACGTTGCATGGTATATAAAGGGACTCAGGGGTTCAGCCGCAATCCGCAATGATGCAGGTCGCCTAAGGACTCTGCCTGAATTTTACAGTCTTATAAAACGAGTTATAGAAACTCAGGAATAAAAAGGAATGGAGATTTATAATGGACGTAACACAGAACATCAACTTTGTATCTCAGTTTGACGCTGAGGTGGCAAACGCAATGACACTCGAGTATGAGCGTCAGTGCAGAAACATCGAGCTTATCGCAAGCGAGAACATCGCTTCTCCCGCTGTAATGGCTGCAATGGGAACAGTTCTTACCAACAAGTACGCCGAGGGTTATCCCTCAAAGCGTTATTACGGCGGCTGCCAGTGTGTTGACATTGCCGAGAACATTGCAAGGGAAAGAGCCTGCAAGCTTTTCGGAGCAGAACACGCTAATGTACAGCCTCATTCCGGCGCACAGGCCAACCTTGCCGTTTACTTCGCCATGCTTGAGGTAGGCGACACCATCATGGGCATGAGCCTTGCAGAGGGCGGTCACCTTACCCACGGTTCACCTGTAAATATGTCAGGAAAAAACTACAACTTCGTACCCTACGGTGTTGACCCTGTCACTCATACAATTGACTACGATAAGGTTTTGGAGATTGCAAAAGAGTGCAAACCCCGTATGATTGTTGCAGGTGCTTCTGCATATCCCAGAATCATCGACTTTGCAAAGTTCAGAGAAATTGCCGATGAAGTGGGCGCGTATCTCATGGTTGATATGGCTCACATTGCAGGTCTTGTTGCTGCGGGTGTTCATCCCAATCCCGTTCCCTACTGTGATTTTGTTACAACCACTACCCACAAGACACTTCGCGGTCCCAGAGGCGGTATGATTCTCTGCCGTGAGGAGTACGCAAAGGCAATCGACAAGGCTATCTTCCCCGGTACTCAGGGCGGCCCCTTAATGCATATTATCGCTTCTAAGGCTGTCTGCTTCGGAGAGGCATTAAAGCCCGAGTTCAAAACCTACGGTGAGAATATTGTCAAGAACTGTAAGGTGCTTGCAGACGAGCTCACAAAACGCGGACACAAGCTTGTAAGCGGCGGTACGGATAACCACCTGCTTCTCCTTGACCTTCGTGACACCGATGTTACAGGAAAAGAGCTTGAGGCGCGTCTTGACGAGGTCAACATCACCGTAAACAAGAACGCTGTTCCCGATGAACCCAGAAGTCCCTTTGTAACCTCCGGTATCCGCGTAGGCACTGCCGCAGTTACAACCCGTGGCTTCGGCGAGGCTGAGATGGTCAAGATTGCAGAACTTATCTCCGTTGCCGTCAACGATTTCGAGGGCAACCAGGACAAGCTTCGCGCAGAGGTAAAGGCAATCACCGACAGATTCCCCCTCTACGGCTGATTTTAATACGGATTATCCAAGCCTTGAGGACTGCTGTCCTCGAGGCTTGTTACCTATTATTTCTCAAAAAGGAGTGATAAAATGTCATCCCCACTTGCAGACAGAATAAGACCCCGGGAGCTTTCAGATATTGTAGGTCAAAAGCATTTGATAGGGGAGGGAAAACCTCTGAGAAAAATTATCGAAAGCGGCGAAATACCGAACCTTATCTTTTACGGGCCTTCGGGAGTAGGCAAGACCACCTTGGCAACCTACATTGCAAGACGCACCAACAGGACACTGAAAAAGCTAAACGGCACAACTGCCTCAACTGCCGATATCAGGGAAATTGTAGGTGAACTCAACACCTTTTCGGGTATGAACGGTATTCTCCTGTATCTTGACGAGATTCAGTACTTCAACAAGAAGCAACAGCAAACTCTTTTGGAGTTTATCGAGGACGGCAGAATCACTTTGATTGCCTCAACCACAGAAAATCCCTATTTTTATGTTTACAACGCAATTTTGTCCCGTTCAACTGTCTTTGAATTTAAGCCTGTTGAACCCGAAGATTTGGTGCCGGCTATCAAGCGTGCCGTTGATGCTTTGGAGACTGAAAAAGGGGAGAATTGCACTTTCACGCAGGATGCAGTTATGCAGATTGCTCACTCCTGCGGCGGAGACGTGCGAAAAGCGCTAAACGCAGTTGAACTTTGCTATATTTCAGCAGAAGATTCCGAGAAGGGCAAGGTTGTAGACGCTGAGCTTGCCTTTGAACTCTCTCAGAAGAGTAACTTCCGTTACGATAAAGAGGGTGACGAGCACTATGATGTGATTTCCGCGTATCAGAAAAGCATGAGGGGAAGCGACCCCGATGCGGCGCTTCATTATCTTGCGAGACTTTTGGAAGCAGGAGACCTTCCCTCGGCTTGCAGGAGGCTTATGGTGTGCGCCTGTGAAGATGTCGGTCTTGCTTATCCGCAGATTATTCCCATTGTGAAATCCTGTGTCGATATTGCTGAGGCGGTGGGACTTCCCGAAGCGAGAATTCCCCTTGCAGACGCAGTTGTTATGGTGTGTACCGCGCCCAAGTCGAATTCTGCGTACTTAGGAATCGCAAGGGCAACCGAGGATATTAAGTCGGGCAAAGCCGGCCCGATTCCCCGAACTTTACAGAATAAGCACTATGACGGTGCCGACAACAGCAAACCCGGTCAGTTTTATAAGTATCCCCATGATTTTCCGAATCATTATGTCTCACAGCAGTATTTGCCCGATGAAATTAAGGACGCAAAATACTATGAATTCGGGGATAATAAAAACGAGCAGACCTTCAAAATGTATTGGGACAAAATCAAAGAGAATTAATTATCGGGGCAGGGCTGATTTTTGTAATCAGTCCTGCTGTTTTTCAGTGTAAAAATGCTCGGGAAATTTCTGTAGGTTTGTAGGATAAATTTTGACTATCCTATGTACATTATTTTTTCAGATTGCAAAAGTACGCAGATATTCTGTGGAAAAGTTGCCATTGTCAACAATATCACGGAATTAGAACAGGATAAAAAAGTGCTATGTATATTACATAAAAAAGCAAAGAAAAACTTGTGAGGTATTTCGAAAGTATTATTCCAAATAAGAAAAATAACTTGACAACCAACGGATATAATTACTATGTACAAAAATACGCGTTTTTCTAATGGATTTTTGAAATTGGCGTAAACAAAGGAGGAAATTTTTATGGTAAGCAAAATGCATAGACTTTTGTCTCTTGTGCTCTGCGTGCTGACAGTTATGTCACTCTTAGCAGTCGGCATGGCTTCTGCGTCCGCAGCAGCCGGTGACACAGTCTACTGCGAAAATGCCGCCGGTTGGTCCGAGGTCTACTGCTACATGTGGACCGGCGGCAACAACAACGGTACATGGCCCGGACAGAAAATGACTAAGGGTGAGAATAACCTTTGGTCATATCAGGTCACAGGCGACTGGTCAAACATCATTTTTAACAATGGCAGCGGTGACAAGACAGCCGACCTTTCTTATCCCGGTAACGGAAGCTGTTTCAACAATTCTTCGAAAGAATGGACAACTGTTGATACACCTACAAACCCCACAAACCCCA
>JAUNJO010000020.1 GCA_030533225.1 Eubacteriales bacterium | reverse complement strand
ATACATTTTGTCATACTATCACTTCTTTATGTTTAGTGAGATTTGAGGTATTATTTGCTCATAAGACCCCATACTTCTGAAATCAAGAGTACAAAGGGAGCACAGAAAAGAACGGAATCAAAACGGTCGAGAAGTCCGCCGTGACCGGGCATAATTGAGCCGTAGTCCTTGATACCGCACTCACGCTTAACCGCAGAGAATACAAGGTCGCCACAAACGGAAACAAAGGCAACATATATGCCTATTACAAGAAGTGCAAGATAATTTACATGCATATTGCGGTAAACAATAAACTGGAAAATAAGTCCTACAACCTGCAAAAGCGCTATTGTGCCCACTCCTCCGCCTATTGCACCTTCAACGGTTTTCTTGGGACTTATGACAGGTGCAAGCTTATGCTTACCAAGGAATCTTCCGCTGAAATATGCACAGGAGTCGGCAAGCCAAGGTCCTGCAAGAGTCACGGTTGCGTAGAAAGCATACCATCCTTCACGGGACATGATTAAGTAAGCCATAGAGGAAAGTGCCAAGGTTATGAGCACAGTGCCTGCGTAAGCGAAGGTTATGTCATTGATACTTACCTTTTCTCTCATAAACACCAAAAGCACAAACAACGCAAAAGTATAGATAAGTAAAGGAAGATACCAAAATGCTGTACCTGAGGCAAGAGGCATTGATACTGCAAATAATGCTGTCAACACCAAAATCGGGATTTTCTTTTGAAGTTTCTTTGCTGTGAGAAACTCAAGGCATGATATAAGAGAAACAATCGCTAAGGCGATAGAATAAAGGAATGGCCACATCTCTCCGAAGATGAAAACCAAAACACATATAACTATGCCCACTGCTGCAGAAATAATACGTGTTAACATAGTAACCCCCTAAACACTTACCCTTTGGGACTTAAACACCGCCGAAACGACGGTTACGCTTAGAGAAAAGCTCTAAGGCTTTATCTAAATCCTCTGTGGTAAAATCAGGCCAAAGCTTATCCATAATGACAAACTCGGTGTAGGCTGACTGCCACAAGAGAAAATTGGAAATGCGGTACTCTCCGCTTGGTCTTATTACTAAATCCGGATCAGGTTGACCGGCAGTATAGAGGCCGGAGCTAAATAGTTCCTCGGTGATATCGTCTACACTGATTTCACCGCTTTGCACACGGCTCGCGATGGACTTGGTTGCCATGAGTATTTCATCTCGACTGCCGTAATTCATGGCAATATTCAGCACCATACCGTCCCTGTCTTTGCTTTCCTCGGTTGTCTCCCGAATAAGCTTTTGAAGTTCAGGAGAAAAGGCGGTAGTATCACCGATAAAGCGGACAACAATACTATCGTCCTTAAAGTCGGTCAATGCCTCAACAAGATACTGCTTGAACAGTCTCATGAGTGCGTCAACCTCTTCCTTGGGACGCTTCCAGTTTTCCGTTGAAAAGGCGTAAACAGTAAGATACTTTACTCCTATATCCGAACAATAACGAGTGATGGTACGGAAGGTCTGGGCACCTGCGGTGTGACCTGCGCTTCTTGGAAGTCCGCGTTTCTTCGCCCATCTGCCGTTGCCGTCCATAATTATACCAATATGCTGAGGAAGGACGATGTTCTCGCCCTTCCCTTTTGCTTTATTTCGCCTTGTGAATAAAAACGGCATAAGTTAAATCTCCATTATTTCTTTCTGCTTGGCAGCGCAGATTTCATCAACCTTCTTGACTGCCTTGTCGGTAAGCTTCTGAATTTTCTCCTCGCCGACCTTCTGGTCGTCTTCGGTGATTTCATTATCCTTCTTCAGTTTCTTGAGCTTATCAATAGCGTCACGGCGCTCATTGCGAATCTGAACCTTGGTATCCTCGGCGGTGTGTGCTGCTTCCTTAACGATTTCCTTACGCTTATCCTCGGTGAGGGGCGGGAAAATCATGCGAATGCATTTGCCGTCATTCTGGGGGTTGATACCGATATCGGAAGTTTGGATAGCCTTCTCAATGGCGCGGAGCACCGAAGCATCCCAAGGCTGAATTGTAAGAGTTCTTGCTTCAGTTACGGAAACTGCTGCAAGCTGTTGAACGGGTGTGGGTGTGCCATAATAATCAACGAGAACTTTATCAAGAACTCCGGGATTGGCACGGCCGGCTCGGATTCTTGCATATTCGCTTTCAAGATGGTCAATGCGTCTTTGCATTGTGCTTTCGGTTTTTGTGAGTAAATCTTTCATTTCTGTATCCTCCTGCGTATAAAAAATATCAGTTAACAAGTGTGCCGATGTTTTCGCCTAAAACTGCATCGTAGATGTTCATAGGACGCTCAATGCTGAACACAAGAATGGGAATATCATTTTCGCGGCACATAGTGGCGGCTGTACCGTCCATAACCTTGAGCTGTTTCTCCACAACCTCGCCGAAAGAGAGTGTGTCGTACTTAACAGCATCATCATTGATTTTGGGGTCACAGTCATAAACGCCGTCAACCATAGTGGCTTTAAGGATAATGTCTGCCTCAATCTCTGCAGCTCTCAGGGATGCGGCAGAATCAGTTGAAAAGAAAGGATTACCGGTACCGCAGCCGAAGACTACTACCCTGCCCTTCTCCAAATGACGGATAGCCTTACCGCGGATATACGGCTCGGCAATCTCGCGCATGGAAATAGCGGTCTGCACTCGTGTGTCAACGCCTAACTGCTCCAAAGCATCGCAAACACCCAGAGCGTTAATAGCGGTTGCCAGCATACCCATGTGGTCTGCACGGGTTCGATCCATTTTTCCGCTTGAACGGCCGCGCCAAAAATTGCCGCCGCCGACAACGATTGCAACCTCAACGCCTGCATCTACACACTTCTTAATAGGCTCGCAAATCTTAAGCACGGTATCGAAATCAATACCGCTTTTCTTTTCACCCGCAAGGGACTCACCTGACAATTTTAGCAGTACGCGTTTGTATTTTGGTTCCACTAAAGACACCCCCATAATTTGATAGTAATTTTACTGATTATAGATATTATAATAATACTACATACTGTGGATTTTGTAAAGCAAATAAATACCGTTTTCAAACTTTTTATTAACTATTCATATTTATATCCAAAAGAAAACACGGCAAAGCACAAGGCTCTGCCGTAGATTCGATAAATTATTCACTCATCATGCTGAGCATGACTGCTTTTATGGTGTGCATACGGTTTTCGGCTTCGTCAAAGACAATGGACTGCGGAGATTCGAAAACCTCGTCGGTTACTTCTAGAGCGTCAAGGCCGAATTTCTCGCCTACCTCTTTACCTATGCCTGTGTTAAGGTCATGGAAAGCAGGCAGGCAATGCATGAATACTGCATTCTCTGAGGCGTTATCCATGAGTTTCCTGTTGACCTGATATGGTAAGAGACTGTCGATGCGCTCTTTCCATACCTCATCAGACTCACCCATGGAAACCCACACATCGGTGTAGATGACATCGGCGTTTTCGGTGGCTTTCATGGGGTCGCTTTCAAAATTAAGTGTCGCTCCGGTCTCCTTTGCGATTTCTTCACACTGTGCAATGAGTTTTTCATCGGGGAAATACTCCTTGGGTGCACATGCGGTGAAATTAAGTCCCATTTTCGCACATCCTACCATGAGAGAATTGCCCATGTTGTAGCGAGCGTCGCCCATATAGACAAAATTAATTCCTTTGAGCTTGCCGAAATGCTCCTTGATTGTCAAAAAGTCGGCAAGAATCTGTGTGGGATGAAATTCGTTTGTCAGTCCGTTGAAAACAGGAACTCCTGCATACTTTGCAAGTTCCTCCACAATGTTCTGTTCAAAGCCGCGGTACTCAATACCGTCATACATCCTGCCGAGCACTCTTGCGGTGTCGGCAATACTCTCTTTCTTACCGATCTGTGAGGCTACAGGGTCAAGATAGGTTGAGCCCATTCCGAGATCGGAAGCGGCTACCTCGAAAGCACAGCGTGTGCGTGTGCTGGTCTTTTCGAAAATGAGGGCAACATTTTTGCCCTCAAGGTATTTATGAGGGATTCCTGATTTTTTCATTGTCTTGAGCTCTGCCGCAAGGTCAATGAGAGTAGAAATTTCCACGGGTGTAAAATCGAGAAGTTTTAAGAAATTTTTGCCACTAAAGGCAGAAAAGTTTGTCTTTAAGTTCATAATTATCTACCTTTCACATACTGTTTTGATAATTTTTACAGCTTGTTTGAGTTCATCCCAGGGGATGTTGAGAGCAGGCAAAAGTCTTAGTTTTTGCTTTGCCTTAATGGGAAGCACGCCCTCCTCCATACATTCTTTCACAACCTCGTCAACAGGCCGCTTTGTGGTAACACCAAGCATAAGACCTAAACCGTCTACAGACAAGACACCCGAAGATGAAGAAAGTTCGCCGACAATGTACTCGGATTTTGCGGTTACTTCCTTCAGAAGTTCATCGTCAATCCTGTTTAAGATACTCAGAGCACCTGCGCAGCAGACAGGATTACCGCCAAAGGTTGAGCCGTGGTCACCGGGCGTAAATATATCGGCGAGTTTCTCACAAAGCATGGTAGCGCCTAAAGGCAAGCCGCCGCCTAAACCCTTTGCAGTTGTGACTACATCGGGCTTTATGCCGTATTTCATGAAAGCGTAAAGGTCACCTGTTCTGCCGTTACCTGTCTGTACCTCGTCAACGATGGTTACAATATCAAGCTCACTTGAAAGTTCGAAAATTTTATTTACAAAATCCTTTTTAAGAGGCATTACACCGCCTTCGCCCTGTACAAGTTCGAACATAATACCTGCGATTTTGTTATTTCTCACCTTGTCCTCTAAATCGGCAATATTATTGGCTTCCGTGTAGACAAAACCGGGGGTCAGAGGCAAAAAGTCTTTATGAAAAGTGTCTTGACCTGTGGCGGCAAGTGTAGTTATGGTTCGGCCGTGAAAGCTGTTTTTCAGGGTGAGGATATTAAAAAAGTCCTCCCCTTTCTTATCTTTGGCATACTTTCGTGCGGCTTTTATGGCACACTCGTTTGCCTCAGCTCCTGAATTTGAAAAGAAAACCTTGCTCATGCCTGTGCGGTTGCAGAGAGTTTCTGCAAGATTTACACAGGGCTCGGTGTAATATAGGTTTGAGGTATGCTGAAGAGTGCTTAACTGTTTTGTTACTGCCTCTGCCCACTCATCATCACAGTAGCCGAAAGCATTTACTGCAATTCCCGTTGCCATATCAATGTATTTTTTGCCGTTTTCGTCGTAAGCTACGGAGCCTTTTCCCTCTTTTATAACAAGAGGAAAACGTCCGTAAGTATGAGCGATGAAAGCGGAGTCTTTTTCTTTAATATTCATGCTTAAAATCCTTTACAATCATAGTGCCTGCGCCCTCGTCCGTGAGGGTTTCAATCAAAAGTGCATGAGGTACACGACCGTCCATAATGGTCACTTTTCCCACACCACGGGCAATGGCATCAAGGCAACACTCAACCTTGGGAATCATTCCCCCTGAAATTGTGCCGTCCTCGAAGAGTTTTACCGCGGCTTTGGTGTCAATGGCAGGAATAACTGTGGAGGGGTCATCCTTATCACGAAGAATGCCCTCGATATCGGTCATTGTAATAAGTCTCTCAGCCTTGAGCGCTCCTGCGATATATGCCGCCGCTGTATCGGCATTGATGTTATAAATATTGCCTTCATCGTCGCAACCGACAGAGGAAACAATGGGGATATAGCCGTTGTTGAGCAAATCGAAAACAGGCTGAACATCAACATCTACAATTCTGCCCACATATCCCAATCTCTCGTCCTTGCAGACAGCCTTAATCATCTTGCCGTCTACACCGGAGATACCCATAGCTCTGCCACCCTTGGTTTCAATAAGAGTAACCAAGCCTTTGTTGATTTTTCCCGAAAGCACCATCTGTACAACATCCATGGTCTCGGAATCCGTAACCCTGAGTCCGTCAACCCATTTGGACTCTTTGCCGATTTTCTGCAAATTTTCGGAAATTTCCGGGCCTCCGCCGTGGACAAGAACAACCTTAACACCGATGAGCCACAGAAGAACCATATCCTCCATGACCTGCTGTTTAAGTTCCTCGCTGACCATGGCGTTTCCGCCGTATTTGATTACGACAATTTTGCCGTTATACTTCTGGATATAAGGGAGTGCCTGAGTTAAGACCTCGGCACGCTGGGCGTTTGAAATTTGTAATGACATACTGACATTCCTTTGTAATTTATTATTAGGTACGGTAGTCACCGTTGATTTTTACATAATCGTAGGTCAAGTCGCAACCCCAAGCGGTTGCAAAGAACTCACCGCTGTTGAGATTTACGAGGATTTCAACCTCGTCTTCAAGCAAAATTTCCTTGGCAAGCTCCTCGGAGAACGGTATTCCGGCACCTTGTACGCAAACAGGAATCTCACCCTTTACGGATTTGAAGGAAACATCTACTGTATTCGGGTCTAAATCTTTTACTCCGTAACCCAAAGCACAGAGCACCCGTCCCCAATTGGCATCGGAGCCGAACATTGCGGCTTTTACAAGTGACGAGCAAATTACGGATTTTGCGGCAAGCTTTCCCTGTTCTTTGCTTTTTGCTCCTGTTACAACACATTCAACAAGCTTAGTTGCCCCCTCGCCGTCGGCAGCGATATTTCTGCAAAGATAGACTGTGACCGTATTGAGAGCCTTTGCGAAAGATTTGAAATTATCATCATCGCAGGTGATTTCGCTGTTTCCTGCCTTGCCGTTTGCAAGGATAGTTACCATATCATTGGTGGAGGTATCACCGTCAACGCTTGTCATATTGAAGGTATCCGCAATATCCTCGGAAAGTGCTTTTTGAAGCATCTCGGGACTGATTGCACAGTCGGTTGTCAGGAAAACAAGCATTGTAGCCATGTTGGGATGAATCATACCGCTGCCCTTGGCAATTCCGCCTAAGTGACACTCTTTTCCGTCAATCTCAAAGGAAACCGCTATTTCCTTGACCTTGGTATCTGTGGTCATTATGCCCTCTGCGGCCAACACGCTGTTGTCACCCAAGCCTTTCACAAGTTCGGGTAGTCCGTTTCTGATGGGGGCAATGTCGAGAAGTTCACCTATTACACCAGTTGAAGCAACAACCACATCCTTTGCGTCAACGCCTGTCTCGTTACTTACTAAAGCGCACATTTCACGGGCAATTTCAATACCGTTATAGTTACAGGTGTTGGCGTTGCCCGAATTGCAGATTATTGCCTGAGCATAGCCGTCGGATAAGTTGCTTTTTGTGACCGTAAGAGGCGCACCCTTAACAAGATTCTGTGTATATACTGCGGCGGCTGCGGCTCTTGTTTCGCTTAGGATTAAAGCAAGATCACGCTTTGATTTATTTTTACGGATTCCGCAGTGAACTCCGTTTGCACTAAAGCCTTTTGCGGCACAAACACCGCCTGAAATAATATTCATATAATCACTTCCCTAATACCAAAGAGGTGGTTTTATCTATACCGAGAGAGATATTCATGCACTCTACGGCGGCACCTGAGGCGCCTTTTCCTAAATTATCGTAACGGGCAACGAGAATCATTCTGTCCTCATTACCGAAAACGCTTACTTGCATATTGTCGCAACCCGCAAGAACATTTGTAGCCAAGAAACCGCTTTCATCGGAACTTTCCACATAAGTTACCATAGAATCGCTGTATTTTTTCTTATAGATTTCTTTCAAACTGTCTACGGTGAAACCGACGTTTAGTTGAGACTTGTGCAGAGGCACTGTTACCTGCATACCGCTGTAAAAATCAGCAACTGTAGGACAGAACACAGGAGCGTTCTCAATGCCAGATACAGCGCACATTTCGGGAATATGCTTGTGAGCCTGCGCAATGCCGTACTGACGGGGGGAATCAAGGAGAGAATCTCTCTGCTCATTTTCATAGTCGGCAATCATTGTTTTACCGCCACCGCTGTAGCCTGTCAGGGAGAAGCAGGAAAGCAGCGCGTCTTTAGAAATTGCGCCTGCTTCAACCAAAGGATAAACCAAAGCAATAAAACCGCTTGCGTGACATCCGGGGACTGCGATTCTCTTTGAAGTCTTGACTTTCTCGAAGAAATTAGCAGAAAGCTCAGGGAAACCGTATGCCCAATCGGGATTTGTGCGGTGAGCCGTTGAGGTGTCGATGACAACGGTGTCAGGGTTATCAATGAGTGCGACAGCTTCTCTTGAGGCTGCGTCGGGCAGACACAAAAAGGCAATATCGGCATCGTTTAGCATCTTGCGTCTTGCCTGAGCGTCTTTGCGAAGCTCCTCAGGAAGTATGAGAAGTTCAATGTCCTCACGAGCTGTAAGTCTGTCGTATATTTTGAGACCGGTTGTACCGGCTTTTCCGTCAATAAAAACTTTAGTCATCTAAAAACTCCGTAATGTATTCTATCTGCATTTTTACAGATTCAGGCCCTGTGCTGCCGACTGAAATTCGCTTTTCAACACAAGTTTTGAGTGAAATCTCGTTATATATATCCTCTTCAAAAAGAGGACTAAGTTCCTTGTATTTCTCAAAGGGCAAGTCTTCAAGGACAGTTTTGTTCTCAATACAGTAAGCGACTGTTTCCCCTGTGAGCTTGTAGGCTGTTCTGAAAGGCATACCTTTTTTAACAAGATAGTCCGCCATGTCGGTGGCGTTGATAAAGCCTTTTTGTGCGGCTTTAAGCATATTATCTTTGAGAACGGTTGCTGTCATGAGCATAGGCTCAAAGACGGAAAGGCACATTTTTACTGTATCTACAGCGTCGAAGATGGCTTCTTTGTCCTCCTGCATATCCTTATTGTAAGCAAGAGGAAGACCCTTGAGGGTTGTGAGAAGTGCTACCAAGTCACCGTAGACACGACCGCACTTGCCGCGGATAAGCTCTGCCATATCGGGATTTTTCTTTTGTGGCATTATAGATGAGCCGGTGGAGAAACTGTCGGAAAGCTCAATAAACTTAAACTCCCAGCTTGACCAAAGGACAACTTCCTCGGAAAAACGGCTTAAGTGCATCATGAGAATTGAGTAGGCGGAAAGAAGCTCAAGGCAAAAATCACGGTCGGAAACACCGTCCATGGAATTGAGCATGACGCTGTCAAAGCCAAGAAGCTCGGCTTCCATGTATCTGTCGGTATCGTAGGTAGTTCCTGCTAAGGCACAGGAGCCGATAGGACAGGAATTCATACGCTTTAGAGCATCATCAATTCGCTCGTAGTCGCGCTTAAACATCATAGCGTAGGCAAGTATATGGTGTGCGAAAGTCACAGGCTGTGCTCTTTGCAGATGTGTGTAACCGGGCATAATTGCATCGGTGTTATCCTGTGCTTTGTCACGCAGGGTTTCAATCAGCTTTCGGATAAGCGTGAGAATTTCTTTGTTCTCATCACGAAGGTACATACGAATATCAAGAGCAACCTGATCGTTACGGCTTCTTGCGGTATGCAGACGCTTGCCTGCATCACCTATTCTGCGAGTGAGTTCACTCTCGATAAACATGTGGATGTCTTCAGCATCTGTATTGAAATTAAGTTTGCCGGAAACGATATCATCGAGAATCTCACCGAGACCTTCAGTAATGAGTTTTGAGTCCTCCACGGAGATAATACCTTTTGAAGCAAGCATCCGGGCATGTGCCATTGAGCCCTCAATATCCTGCTTATACATTCTGCAGTCAAAAGGAAGGGATGTATTGAAATCGTCAGCAAGTTCATTGAGCTTTTCCTGAAAACGCCCTGCCCACATTTTATCCATAATAAAACCTACTTTTCAAAATAATGGGTACAGCTTCCCCTACATTTCGGAGAAGCTGACTAAAGTTAGTAATAAACTTTTCTCAAATTAGAGAAGACCGTTCTTCTTCTTCATCTTTGCGTAAACTTCGGTGGGAAGTCCGTAAAGAGTGATGAATCCGTCAGCATCCTTCTGGTCGTAAACATCGTCCTCGTCGAAGGTTGCAATCTCGGGATCATAGAGAGAATAAGGTGAAGATACGCTTGCGTTAATCATGTTGCCCTTGTAGAGCTTGAGCTTAACATCACCTGTAACAGTCTCCTGAGTCTTCTTTACAAAAGCAAGGATAGCCTCGGTGAGAGGTGTGAACCACTGTGCGTTGTAAACCAGCTCGGCAAGCTTCTGTGCAACAAGAGCTTTGTAGTGAGCTGTGTCCTTATCGAGACAGATGGTCTCAAGAACCTGATGAGCCTTGTAAAGAATTGCACCGCCGGGAGTTTCGTAAACACCGCGGCACTTCATACCTACAAGACGGTTTTCTACGATATCAAGAAGTCCGATGCCGTTCTCACCGCCAAGCTTGTTGAGGGTTGTAACGATTTCGGTTGCGGTCATCTCTTTGCCGTCGATTGCTGTAGGAACACCTTTTTCGAAGTGGATTTCTACATATGTGGGAACATCGGGAGCCTGCTCGGGAGAAACGCCCATCTCGAGGAAGCCTGCTTTGTTGTAGGTAGGCTCGTTAGTGGGATCTTCAAGGTCAAGACCTTCGTGAGAAAGGTGCCAGATGTTCTTGTCTTTTGAATAATTGGTTTCACGGCTAATCTTCAGAGGAACATTGTGAGCCTCTGCATAGTCGATTTCCTCGTCACGGGACTTGATATCCCACTCGCGCCAAGGAGCGATGATGGGCATATCGGGAGCAAATGCCTTAATTGCCATCTCAAAACGAACCTGATCGTTGCCCTTACCTGTACAGCCATGACAGATAGCGTCTGCGCCCTCTCTGAGAGCAATCTCGGCAATACGCTTCGCAATGGGAGGACGGGCAAATGCAGTACCTAACATATAGTCCTCATAAAGAGCACCTGCCTGTACGCAGGGGAAAACATAATCTGTAAGAAATTCCTCTGTAAGATCCTCAATGTAGAGTTTGGAAGCGCCGGTCTTGAGCGCTTTCTCCTCAAGTCCCTCAAGCTCGTCGGACTGGCCTACATTACCGGAAACTGCAATAATTTCAGGGTTGCCGTAGTTTTCCTTGAGCCAGGGAATAATGATGGATGTATCGAGACCGCCGGAATAAGCAAGTACGATTTTTTTGAATTCTTTGTTTGCCATAATAAAACCTCCAAAAGATTGATTTATTGATTTGCTATGCATAAATATTAACACAATCAGAATATTTATGCAAGACATATTTGAAATATTCAAATAATTTCATTGTTATGTTGCAATAGCACAGACTATCGATAAATATATTGGTAATATTGCCCAAATATCGACACTCTTATACAGAACACAACCCCGGCTCAAGAGCCGAGGTTTTACTGAAAGTCGGTAAATAATTGCATTTTTATGCACTGTATGCATAATTAGATTAATCTACACGGGTGTAATCGTTGCCGTCAATAATGAGCTTGTCGCCGTCCACGGAATATGCAAAAGTATTGGACACTTCCTTTTTGTCGGTATTGTCTGCGATGTGTGTGAGTGTTATATCGCCGTAGTTTGTGGAGAAGGTGTAGAGAATCTCGCTGTCATAGGCATAAATACCGTCATCAAAAGCAATTTCGTATTTTGCGTAGCCGTCCTCGGTGAAGGTGTAGGAATCCATAAATTCTTCATTTGCCCACTTTCCTACCAAAGCGTCGTCAATATAGGCATTATCGTCTGAAACGAGAGTTACGGGAGTGTAGTCTTTCACAGCATTGTAGGTAAATACTTTTCCCTCTTCGGGGTAAGTTACGGTGAGTACACCGTCTTTTATAACATAAGTCCACTGTCCGTAGAGAACACTGCCGGAGGTGTAGGCAGACTTAATACCGTTGCCGTCAACACCGAATTTTATGTCAGCCTCCATAGTCACCGAACCCAAAACCATACGGACATCACATTCGGGAGTAAAGAGGATAACCTCGTCACCCTTTGCTTCGGTATCTCTCCATGCACCCACGATATCGGGGTCGGGCAAATCCTGCCAATCAATAAGGTTGAGATCGCCGGTTGTGGTGACGGGAGCAGTCGGAGATACATCACCGCCGCTGCAGGCAGCCAAAGAGAAAACCATAAGTAAAGCTAAAACCAACGCCGATAATTTTTTCATCATAACGCACCGCCAAAAAATACAAGTAAATATATCATTATTATATAAAATCAGCGACAGGATGTCAATAGAACTCCTGTCGCTAAATAGTGAATTTTATCGGAATATCAATAACCGTAGTAAAGATTTCCCTTGCTGTCCTCGTTAAGTTCCAAAAGCTCAGAAACTGTGACAAAACGATAACCCCGTTTATAGAGGGTATCTATAATCTTGCAGAAAGAAGTGTAGGAATCTTCATATATTTCATGCATAAGTATAATATCACCGTTGTCCACGGAGTTCAAAACATTGCTGACGATTTTATCTCTTCCCCACTGTCCCTGAAAAACATACTGCCAGTCGGCGCTGTCAACATTCCAGTTAATGACCGCGTAACCGCTTGACTTAACTCGGTTTGAGGTTATCATGCCTCCGGGCGGTCTCATGACTGTGGGGCGTTCGCCTGTGAATTTATAGATTACATCATCGGTTTTCTTTAGCTCTGATTTGAACCGTGAATCTGAACAGGAACTGTAATAGTACTCATGAGTGTAACCGTGAACACCTATTTCATTGCCCATATCATAAGCATACTTCATTGCTTTTGCCTGTTCACCGTAGACACGGTTGCCTACAACAAAGAAAGTGCCGTTGCCACCGTACTGGGCAAGTTTATCGGCAAATTTATAGGTCAAGGAGTAATGGGGACCGTCATCGAAAGTGAAGGCTACATATTTATATTTTTTGTTATCCGTGGGCTTTGCAGGCTTAGTGGGTTTTGAAGCTTCATCACCTGTGGAGGGTTTTGTGGGTTTCTCCGTTGCAGGGGGTGTGTATTCCTCGGGGGGATCATCGGTGACTTTGTTCTGACTTATCGGTGTATAAACCACACTCTCGGTTGTTGGCTCTGTGGGAGTTTCCGATGTGGGTACTACTGTAGTTTCAGCTTCGGTGGTGGGTACCGTCACAACAGTTGTCGAGTCAGTTTCGGCTGTAGTTGTAGTATCTGTGGGTGTATCAGATACACAACCTGCGATGAAAGTAAATGACAAAATTAAAGCACAGAGTGCGAGGGGTAGTTTTTTCATAAGGATTCTCCTCCGCAATGTAGTACCTCAATTATATAGCGCAAAATATAAAAGTCAACATAAATTTCGACATTGTATTAATTGTTACAAATAGATAAAAAATCAGCAGTCCTGAAATCAGAACTGCTGATAGACAATATTTATAAATTAGTACATTCCGCCCATGTCGGGAGCTGCGGGCATAGCGGGTGCAGGCTCCTTGATGTCAGCTACAAGGCTCTCGGTAGTGAGCACCATTGAAGCTACGGAAGCGGCATTTTGAAGTGCGCTTCTTGTAACCTTTGTAGGATCAACAATACCGGCTGAAATCATGTCGGTATAAACCTCGTTGAGAGCATCAAAGCCGTAGCCAACTTTTTCCGAACGCTTGATTGTATCAACAATTACAGAGCCTTCAAGACCTGCGTTGGCGGCAATCTGGCGAACAGGCTCTTCAAGAGTTGTAAGCACAATCTGTGCGCCTGTCTTTTCGTCGCCGTCACACTGATTTACAAGTGCCTCAACAGCAGGGATAGCGTTGATAAGCGCAATACCGCCGCCTGCAACAATGCCTTCCTCGACTGCTGCCTTTGTAGCTGCCAGTGCGTCTTCGACACGAAGTTTTCTCTCCTTCATCTCGATTTCGGTTGCAGCGCCGACCTTGATAACTGCTACGCCGCCTGCAAGCTTTGCAAGACGCTCCTGAAGTTTCTCACGGTCAAAGTCAGAGGTGGTTGTTTCAATCTGCTGACGAATCTGTGCAACCCGTGCCTTGATGGCATCGGGGTCACCTGCGCCGTCAACAATGACTGTGCTTTCCTTTTCAATCTTTACCTGATGTGCCTGACCGAGATCGTTTAAGGTTGCGTCCTTGAGCTCAAGACCTAAATCGGAGGTAATTACCGTACCGCCTGTTAAGGTTGCGATATCCTGGAGCATCTCCTTGCGTCTGTCGCCGAAACCGGGAGCTTTGACTGCAACGCAGGTGAATGTTCCGCGAAGCTTATTGAGAACTAAGGTTGTGAGAGCCTCGCCCTCTACATCCTCGGCAATGATAACGAGCTTTCTGCCTGCCTGAACAATCTGCTCAAGCAAGGGCAAAATCTCCTGAGTATTGGAAATTTTCTTGTCGGTGATAAGAATGAGTGCATCGTCGATAACTGCTTCCATCTTATCGGTGTCGGTAACCATGTAAGGTGCGATGTAGCCCCGGTCGAACATCATTCCGCGAACAACCTCGCTGTAGGTTTCGGCTGTCTTGGACTCCTCAATGGTGATAACTCCGTCCTGAGTAATCTTATCCATTGCATCGGCAATGAGCTTGCCGATTTCCTCATTGCCTGAAGAAATTGTTGCAACACGGGCAATGTCCTCAGAACCCTTGACCTGTACGGAATTTTTGATAATAGCCTCGGTTGCAACCTTTACAGCCTTATCAATACCCTTTTTGATAATCATGGGGTTTGCGCCTGCGGTGACATTCTTCATACCCTCACGGATGAGAGCCTGAGCAAGAAGTGTTGCGGTTGTTGTACCGTCACCTGCGGCATCGTTTGTTTTGATGGAAACTTCCTTGACAAGCTGAGCGCCCATATTCTCAAAGGGATCATCAAGCTCAATTTCCTTTGCGATGGTTACACCGTCGTTTGTAATGAGAGGTGCACCGAATTTTTTGTCAAGTACTACATTTCTGCCCTTAGGGCCGAGTGTGATTTTTACTGTGTCTGCAAGCTGGTCAATGCCACTCTTGAGAGCTTTTCTGGCGTCTTCGCCGTATGCAATCTGTTTTGCCATTATATATACCTCCAAAAATTATTCAACAATAGCGAGAATATCGGACTGGCGTACAATGATGTACTCCTCTCCGTCAAGCTTAACCTCTGTGCCGGAATACTTAGATGTAATGACCTTGTCGCCCACATTTACATACATGGTAACTTCCTCACCGTCAATTTTTCCGCCGGGGCCTACTGCAACTACATTCGCAAACTGAGGCTTCTCCTGTGCGGCTGTTGAAAGCACAATACCGCTTGCGGTTGTAACCTCTGCATCCTCGGGCTTGAGCACCACTTTATCGAGTAAAGGTTTGATATTCATAATAAATCCTCCAATTTTAAGAATTAGCACTCTACTGTCCTGAGTGCTAATTCTATTCTATACCAATATTTGTGAAAAATCAAGTGTAATTTGGCGTTAAATATAAATTTTATATTAACGCACCTTTAATATTGTTAGACAGAGATGATATTTTTCTCCTCGTCCGAGATTTTTATACTGAATTTTTTAAGAGTATCTGTATTTACTACTTTAATACATTTATCGGGATATAACACCGACATCTCTTTTATATTCTTCGTGCCATTGAGAACTGCCAGAGCCATTTCCGAAGCTCTTGCGCCTATCTCCTTGTAGTCAGGAACACAGGTGGCGAGTGCTCCTGATTTAACCAAAGATGTATTGGATGAAAATACGGGGACTTTCTTATTATCAGCCTCTTTAAGTATATCCTTTGTGCTGTCTTTTGTCAGGTCATCCTCGGGCAAATAAAGCACCTGACAGTCCTTGAGAGCTTTTTTTAGCTCGTCTGACAGCTTGTCTTTATCCTTGACAGCAAAAGCCTTGTATTCCAGCGAAAAGTCCTCACATTCCTCTTTCACAAGTGAAGAAATGAGAATTGAATTTTCAGCGGTTTCCTTATAGAGTACAGAGATTTTTTTAGCCTCGGGGATAAGTTCTTTTATAAACTCCAACTGCTCAAAAACAGGGGTGAAGCTGGATACACCGGTAATATTGCCGTCGGGCTTTTCGGTGGATTTGACAAGTCCTGCACCTATGGGATCGGAGACACCGGCAAAGATGATAGGAATCTCGGCAGTTGCTTTTTTTGCGGCTTTGGTGGCGTTACTGCCGACAGTAAATATAAGGTCGGGATTGTCCCCTGCCGCCTGCTTTGCAAGTGCGTTAAAGTCGGGCTTTTCCTCCTGTGATTCGTAATACTTTATGCTGATATTTTCGCCTTCTGTATAGCCTGCCTCTTTGAGATGCTTTTCAAAGCCTTCAAGTATATTCTTGCTGTTGTCGGTGGAGTCGCTCTTTATAACCCCAATCTCGTATTTCGGAACAGGAGCAGTAGATTCATCAGGGGTGGCGGTATCATCACCGCTGCATCCAAATAGTGAAAAGGACAGAAAAGCAAGCATAAAAAGTGAAACAAGACGCAAGGCATAAGGTTTAGAAAACATTTTCATGATTTTCCTCCTGATATTGTATTCCTATTTGAAATATATATAAAGCTGACACTTGAGCATGCCGTTGTAAAGCTTTCTTCTCTTGTCAGCAGGTCTGCCAAAGCACTTTTCAAAATCATCGTCGGGGGTGATTATTCCGTAGCTCCAACCATTTTGACGCAAAAACCTCTCGCCCATTACCTTATATAGTTCTTCTGCTTCCTTAACACTTAACAATCGCTCGCCGTAAGGGGGATTTGTGATGAGTGTTCCCCTCTCTCTTGTGGGTATGAAGTCGCGTAGGTCCGCTTCTCTAAACTCCACAAAATCCGAAACACCTGCGATTTCTGCGTTGTGTCTTGCCAAGGCTAAAGCATCAGGGTCAATATCGCTGCCTACAGCGTAAAAATCAACATCCGTGTTTATGAGAGATTTTGCAAGCAGGCGTTCCTCTTTCCACACATTTTTAGGGACAGCTTCCCACTTTTCAGCTGCAAAACGGCGCTTAAGCCCCGGAGCAATTTTGAGGGCCTTAAGCGCAGATTCTATAATTATTGTACCGCTGCCGCACATAGGATCGGTGACAAAATGATTAGGTCTAACCCGGCAAAGCTCTGCCATAACCGAAGCTAAAGTTTCGCTGATAGGAGCGTCGTTTGCCTGCTTACGGTAACCCCGCTTGTGAAGTCCCTCGCCGCTTGTGTCCAGCAGTATAGAGGCTTTATCCTTGTGAATATGAAACTGAATTTGATGAACGGCTCCTGTTTCCTCAAGCCATGAGGTGTTATATTTTTCTCCAAGTCTCTTAGCTGCCGCCTTTTTTATTATCTTTTGACAGTCAACCGTGCTCATAAGCTGAGAGTCCATACAGCTGCCCTTTACAGGAAAAGCCTCGTTTTTGCCGATAAAATCTTCTAAAGGCAGATTGTAAACACCTTGAAAAAGCTCCTCAAAGGTCAGCGCAGGAAATTCACCCAGGACAATCTGCACTCGCTCTCCGCTCCGCAGACGGATGTTGGCACGGGCCATAGAGCTAAAGTCACCCTCAAAGTAAACCTTTCCGGTTTCAGCTCGGACACCCTCAATATCCATAAATCTCAGCTCATTTGCAACAATTCCTTCCGTTGCAAAGAGACAGGGAACACAAAATTTCAGTTTTTCCATATAATATAATCCTTCATCATAAAAACAGGCGGGTTGCCCCGCCTGCTGATATTAAGTTTAGTTGTCGGATGCAGGCTCTAAAAGACCGTAGGCACCGTCATTGCGGGTGTAGACAACATTGATGTCGCCTGTTTCGGAATTGGTGAACATAAAGAATTTGTGACCAATCATTTCCATTTGCAGTATAGCTTCCTCAACAGAGATAGGCTTCACCGCAATTTGCTTCTTGCGGACAACGGAGAGTTCCTCTTCCATGAGTTCCTCCTGATCCTCCGAAACACTCTCTACAAAAAGGTCGTCAAGTGAGCTTGCTTTGATGCGTTTTTCAAGACGGGTTTTGTGACGGCGAAGCTGACGGGAAAGCAGGTCTACCACTTTATCGAGAGCATCGTTCATCTCGGGCATAGTTGACTCGGCACGGTAAACCATGCCGTTGTCACGGATGGTAATTTCAACGGTTTGGCGATTTTTCTCCACTGTGACTACAACGGCAGCCTCAGCCTCATCGGAAAAAATCTTGGAAAGTTTGGCGAGCTTCTTCTCGCATCGCTCCTTGAAATTATCTCTAAGATTCACCTTTCTTGCAACATAGGTAAACTTCATACTTGATGCCTCCTTTTTGGATACAGTATTTTATTTTCTGCCGCCATGGCCTCTACGGCTATAGCCTCGGCTTTCGTTTCCTCTTTTTAGGTCGGACATTCTGTCCTGACTTGACTTCTTGAACTTAGACATCATATCTTCAAAATTGGGATCGGAAGAAACCGATTCCTCCCAGACACCGTCGGATGTAATAATCTGCATGGGGGCAGGTTTTCTCTCTTGGGGTTTCTTGGGACTTCTTGACTGCTGAGGAATGGGTCTCTGACCGTCATTTTTGCCAAAGTCTTTGTGCTGAGGAGCGTCAGTTCTCTTAGGTCTGTCAACCGCTTTCTTAATAGAGAGAGCAATTTTGCCGTTGTCGGAGATTGAGATAACCTTGACCTTTACGGTCTCTCCCACCTTAAGAACATCGTTGATATCCTTTACAAATCCGTCGGAAACCTCGGATATGTGCACCATGCCGTCCGGTCCGTCAGGGAGCGTTACAAAAGCTCCAAAGTTAGTAATGCTTGTGATTTTTCCTTCGTAAATCTGTCCTATTTCCGGTTTCATACTTTTCCTTTTCTGTTATTTATTGTATTTTAATCGCCTGAAACGACCTCGAACACACGCTCACCTTCGCGAATATATCCAAGGTCATCGTGAGCTTTATCAAGAACATACTTGAGATATTCCTCGTCGGAATAATTGAGAACCTCCTCAAGTTCCTTGTTGGCCATTTCTTCGATTTCAATCTCGCTGTTGAGTGCATCAAGCTGCGCTTTGAGTTTCCTCTCCTGTGAGGAAATGTTGGAAAGAGCAAAAACTACATACACAACAAACAATAAAAAGACGGCACCCAAAGCAATATACCGCAGAGGATGTTTCTTCTTCTTGTTTTCCTGCAGTTTAAGCTCCATGATACCGTTTACCTCATAATAAATTTACGGATGTTTTGTAATGACATCCTCTTTCCTATGCTTATTATACAACATCTTGTGGCGCAAGTGCAATAGTTTTTTAGTAATTTTTGTAAAGAAATCGGTAAAAAATTTGAGAATTCTCATGATTTTTTCGAAAATATTTCTGAAAACGCGTAAAGACACTCTGCCAACCGTAAAGCGATAACCGAGTATTCCGATTATTTCTCCGAGGATGATAAAATATCTGGGATTTCCCCTGTAAAAACCGATGCTGAAAATCACTGTAGCAAAAGTAAAAATCAGCATAAAACATACATCGCTCACAAACTGAAAATACTTATACTTTCGAAATACAGTACAAAGTATTCTGAACACATCGTAAATAAGCCCCAGTGCAACACCGAAACAAAGGGCAAAAAGTACGGCAACACTTTGCTCAGATAAGCTGTAGGTCATCTGAAAATCTTTCCGAAAACGCTTTTTTTACCGGTATTGCCCAAATACTGCATTGAATTGATTTTTCCTTCAACCGCAACCCTGCCGCTTTCAAGGGACAGTTGGCTCATACGCAGATTTTCGCCCTTGACAACAAGGTTACCCATTTCCGTTTCCATGCTGACAGTTTCTTCATCAAAACCCAAAACATCAATTATACCCGACAAGGTCAAATTGCTTCTGCCTGTAAGCGTAAACTCATGAGAAGATAGATTATCTTTGTCCTGCACCTGAATACCTCCCGTATATTCATTTCAAATAAGTATACGGGAAAGTGGTGTAATATATGACAAATCAGAGGGGTTTGTACATAGAATCCGCGTCTTCTTTTCGGGCAAACTCCTGAGCGGATACAACCTGAAGCTTAATTACCTTTTCACCGAAGGTAAGCTCCAATATATCTCCTATTTTCACATCGTAGGAGGCTTTTTGCACCTTGCCGTTAACAGAAACCTTGCCGGCAGAGCATGCCTCAGCGGCGACTGTTCTTCTTTTTATAAGCCGTGATACCTTTAAGTATTTATCAAGTCTCATTTTTTCTCCTTATTACCGTGAAATAAACTTAAAAGGGCACACCTTATACGGCATGCCCTTGAAATATAAGCAAAATTACTTATTTACAGCGTCCTTGAAAGCCTTACCGGCCTTGAATGCGGGAACCTTAGAAGCAGGAATCTCGATTTTTGCGTTAGTTCTGGGGTCGCAGCCTGTTCTTGCGTTTCTTGTTCTCTGCTCGAAGGTACCGAAACCTACAAGGGAGATTTTCTCGCCTGCAGCGATAGAAGTAACGATAGTGTCGAGGGTAGCCGATACTGCTGCGTCAGCATCCTTCTTTGATAAACCACTCTTTGCAGCAACTGCTGCTACTAATTCAGTTTTGTTCATAATTGAACCTCCGTAAAATTTAATATTTATTTCGGCTAATGCCGATGTTTAACTAATTATAACTTATTTTGAGGTTTTTACCTCATCCCAAATTGCATCAAGCTGTGAAATAGTTGCTGTTTTCATATCAATACCCTTTTGAGCAGCAATTTCCTCAACCTTTGAGAAACGGTAAATAAACTTTTCGGTAGAATCTGAAAGGGCTTTCTCGCTGTCTACATCCACAAAACGTGATACATTGACCGCTGAAAAGAGAACATCGCCCAATTCATCGGAAACAGCAGCCTTTTCTCCTTTTGCAACAGCATCACGAAGCTCGGAAACTTCCTCAGAAAGTTTATCAAGAGCACCGCTGATATCGTCCCAATCAAAACCGCATTTATGTGCTTTATGCTGAACTTTCTCGGCACGGATAAGAGCAGGCAGTGCAGGACTTACGCTCTTTAAGGTTTCGGTATATGTGGTTTGGGATTTGGTCTGCATCTTTATCTTATCCCAATTTTCAAGCACCTTTTCGCTGGTGTCTGCTTTTACATCGCCGAACACATGGGGATGACGGATAATGAGCTTTTTGCATATTCCGTCGCAGACATCATCAATATTAAAGTCTCCCTCACCCTCGGAAATCTCGGCGTGGAAAACAACCTGAAGCATTACATCGCCCAGTTCCTCACAGAGAAGCTCAGAATTGCAGGTGTCGATAGCTTCAACAGCCTCGTAGGTTTCCTCAATAAAATTGCGTCGTATTGATTCATGATTTTGCTCTGCGTCCCAAGGGCATCCACCGGGCGCACGGAGTATCTTCATAATCTTTACAAGGTCATCAAAATTATATTTTTCTTTATAATTGAAATCCACTTTAGACCTCCGCAAAACAAAGGATGCTATAAACACATACCAATGATATTTTATCTCAAAAGGTGCAATTTTTCAAGTGTTTTTACAATTTTTTCACCTTTCGGTATCATTAACAAATCACCGCGAGTAAATGTATGCAATACTACCAAAGAAATCAGGTAAAATAGGGCGGCAATCCCTATGCTGAGGAGAACATGGAGATTAAGAACATAATAACATAGGTACGCTGCACCGCCGCAGACAATAGCTGCGGCCATAGGCTTAATCACAGATGAGAGGAAATTGGGCACGATTCTGGTGCTTCTCACAAGCAGGAACATGGCAACAACACACATGAGAAAATTAGAAACCAATGAGCCTATCGCCGCACCCACAATGTTGATTTCAACATTTCTTGCAAAGAGATATGACACAAGAATCTTTGAAAGAGTACCGAAAATATAGATATACATAGTTGTATTGACCTTTCCCACACCCTGAAGCATGGAACAAAGAGGTGTTATTGTACCCATAAATATAACGGAAATTCCCAGTACCGACAGCACTTCACCGCCGAATACAGAAATGTTGGGGTTGTGATAAACGAGCATGAGAATAGGTTTTGCAAGCACCGCAAGCCCCAATGCGCATGGGAATGCAACCATAGTTGTCAGACGCAAAACGGATTCTATGGATTCCTTGAGTTCTTCCCTATTGCCTTTTGTATAAGCATTGGTTACATTTGGCATTGCGCTTGTTCCGAACACCTGAGTTACCGAAACAACCAATGATGAAAGTGTTACAGCGGCGCTGTAATAACCCCATATACAGGTATGAATGGTGATTTTCTCGGGGTCAGGACTTATCTCGCTGTCGAGAAGATGATTGAACTCGGAAAGCAAAGCCTGTGGCTGATTTATAGCCATATTGAGCATGAGGTTTTGGATAATGGTAGCGTCAATAGTGCTTGAAACACTCATGACAACTGCGCCGATACCCACAGGGAGTGCAGTTTTACACATAATCTTAAAGGTTTCACGCTTGCTTCTGGCTTCAATTGAGCGTTCATAATAGTCCTTCGGTATATCGCCCTTTTTTAAGGCAAAGCGAATTCTAAGGTACAAGAAAGAAATTACGCTTCCCATAGTAATACCGAAAATCGAAGCGGCAACGGAGAAAGAAACAAGAGTGCGGTAAGCTTCGTCGGCTGTTTCGAATGTCAGTCCAAACAGAGTACCTGTGGACTCAAGCTGACTCTTGCCCCAAAATACGATTATATATGAAATAACTACACCTATTGCAATTTTGGAGAAAGCTTCGATTACTTCGGACACGGCGGTGGGCGTCATGTTGCGAAGTCCCTCAAAATATCCGCGATATACAGAAACAAGGCAACCGAAAAAGATTGTGGGTGCCAAGACCATCATTGCAAGAAGCGAATAAGGTGAATTGATATAGTTTACATACCAAAAACTGCCCACTACCATCAAAAGAAAGCAGGAAACACCCATGAAAATAAAAAACGGAACGGCGACCTTATAAATCCGACGGATGTCATTATACCTTTCCTTTGCATAATTCTCGGAAACGAGCCTTGAAACAGCTATCGGAAAACCTACGGTTGCCAAGGTAAAAAGCGGTACATAAAGCTCATAGGCATTGGAAAAGAGGGCTGTTCCGAACTCTGCATAAGTGCCCTCAAGAGTGCTGTAAAGGTTGGTAAGCAACACCTTTTGCATAAGTCCGCAAAGTTTGACTGCAACCATGCTTAAGGTGAGTATAAATGCACCTTTTAGGAAACTCTGAGAGGAGCTTTTAGTCTTTTGGGAATTCATTGACATTGGGTTATCTCCTTACAATATCTTCTCATAGAACGGCTTTATTGCCGATTTCCTTTGAAGAAGCTCTGAAAATCTATCGTTATATTCATACGGATACTTGAAATTAAATATTCGCTCAATATTATCGCTTAAGGGGTCTTTAAGCTTTGTAACTGCTCCTGCTCCGCAGGCAAGTATTGTATGGGTTTCGTCCATGATATATACGTTATAAAGACCCTCAAAGCCGGGCTTGGACCAGCCGGTATTCTCCATATTGCCTACCATCTTGCTTTGACGGTAGAGATAATAAGGCTCATATCCCGAAAGGGAAAGGTTATCATAAGCAAATTTGAGCATCTCGGAAACTCGGAGAGAATCTTCTCGGAGAAGTTTCATCTTGTCACCGGTTAAGGCGGAGCTTCTCTTCATGCTGAGAGTATGTATGGTGATACTCTCAGGTGAGAGTTCCAAAATACCCTCCATTGTATGCATAAAACTTTGGGCGGTATCTTCGGGAAGTCCTGCAATCAGGTCGGTATTTATGTGCTTAAAGCCCATTTTTCGTGCCAGGTTAAAACTGTCGTAAAACTGCTCGACCGTGTGGTTTCTGCCGATAATTTTCAGCACTTGCGGATTCAGAGTCTGCGGATTGACGCTTAAGCGGTCACATCCGCTTTCAAGTATCGCTCTGAGTTTCTCCTCGGTTATGGTGTCGGGTCGGCCGGCTTCAACGGTAAATTCACGCAGACTGCTGACATCAAAGGAATTTTGCACGGTGGTGAGGATTTTACGCAGGTGATGAGGCTCTAAGGAGGTAGGCGTACCGCCGCCAATATAGACGGTTTCAAGCTTCAGTCCCAAATCCTTTGCAATTTTCGCGGTTTCGCAAAGTTCACGGCACAGAAGCTCCACATAGGGGTCGACAAGGTGTTTTGCCTTTTCTACCGACTGGGACACAAAAGAGCAATAACTGCATCTTGTGGGGCAAAAAGGAATTGATATGTATAGGCTAAATGATTTTTTCTCGGACAAGTTCAGAATTTTCTGCTCATTATCGCAAGTAAGTTTTGAAAGGTTTATTTTAGCATCGCTCACAAGGAGCTTTGAGCGAAAATACGCCTGTGCTTTCTCTAACCCCTGCTCAGACTTGAGCTTTCGGAAGAGCTTTACAGGCCGCACGCCTGTGAGAAGTCCCCATGCAAGGTCGGTTTCCGTGTACTCCTTAAGCAGTTCATACAAAAGCGTCGCCATTGCAAGTTCATTATCGTCGGTCTTTGGACTTTTGAGATTTTTTTCAAAGCCGTCTGCCTTCACGGTTACACATATATCATCCTCCATTTGCGTGAGGATATAGGGAAATTCCAAGACCTCAGGCAACTCATCTGCCGAAAGAACCGAGATTTTCTCATTGGGGATAAACGCTCTTGTTAAATTTTCCAGTTCATAGTGAAATCTATGATTTATCGCATAAAGATTCATAATATCACAATTATCAATATAATTTTTGCAGTTTGTAAATAAAATCAACTCATATATAGGTTAGAAATTCGCTCGTATTCGAGAGTTGTGCTTTCGTTGTGACCGGGATAAACCTTGTAGTCACCGCTTAAATTCTTGAGCCGTTTGAGTGATTTCATCATATCAAGGTGACTGCCCGTCGGAAAATCAGTCCTGCCCATAGACTGATAAAACAGGGTATCTCCCGAAAAAATCACCCTGTCCTCAGGGAAAATGAAGCAGGCGCTACCCGTCGTGTGCCCGGGTGTTTCCATGAGCTTAAACTCAGTTTCACCTAAGTATAAACTGTCACCTTCACAAAGAGTTATATCTGCATAAATCGGTTCGAAACTCATACAACCGAGAATATCGGCAAGGTTAAGGTTTACATCGCTTAAAAAGGGTTCTTCCTTTTCGCAGATTACCACCTGAGGACTAAAGTCCTCCAATATAGCGTTTACTCCTGCAGTATGGTCGAAATGTCCGTGGGTGAGGAGAATGTATTTTATGTTCTCCTCCCCTATTTCTTTGAGTATTGTCATAAGGCGGGCATTCACTCCACCGGGATCAACTACCGCTGTCTCACCTGAGTATTTGTCGGTGACTACATAGCAGTTTGTACCCAGTGTACCTACTGACACAGACTTAATTTGAATCATCTTGCAAGCTCCTTTGAGTCAATAATGAGGGTTACGGGACCGTCGTTAAGAAGGCTTACCTTCATATCGGCACCGAAGATGCCTGTGTCCACCTTTTTCACTCCTGCTTCACGCATTTTTTCGCAAAAATATTCGTAGAGCGTACTCGCATCATCGACAGCAGCGGCATTATCAAAAGACGGTCTTCTTCCTTTGCGGCAGTTACCGCACAAGGTGAAATTTGAGATTACAAGCACCTCACCGTCAATCTGCGAAAGTGACAGATTCATTTTGTCATTTTCATCTGTAAACACCCGAAGACCTGCGATTTTTGACGCCAACACTTCGGCTTCTGTTTTATCGTCGCCTTTCTCAACTCCTAAGAGTATCATAAAGCCACTGCCTATCTCACCCACTGTGTTATTCTCCACAACAACACGGGCTTCACTTACGCGCTGAATTACAGCTTTCATAATATCACTTCTTATATTATCTTCTTGTGACTTTAATCACACCCGAGATACTTCTGAGCCGTGTGAGCACAGACTGCAGATGCTCAAGTCCGTTAATTTCAATGGTAGCGTTGATAATTGCTTTACCCTCCGGCAGATTGCGGCAATCCTGTGAGCGAATCATAATATGGAGTGCAGAGAGTTGATTGGTAACATCTGCAAGCATACCTGTGCGGTCATTACAAATAATCGCAAGTGTGCTTTGGAAAACATCCTTAACTCCGTCCTCCCAATAAGCATTGACCCAGCGGGCAGGTTCTTCGGCTTTGCTCAGATCTTTCGGCACATTTGTGCAGTCACGCTTATGGACAGACACACCGAATCCTCGTGTAACAAAGCCGATGATTTCGTCCCCCGGCAAGGGATTGCAGCAACGGGAAAATTTTATGAGTACATCGTCTATACCCTCGATAATAACGCCGGAGCCGACCTTCCGAATCTGTTTAGCGGTAGGCACCGTGGGAAGTTCAAAGGTATTGGGGTTCTTCTTATACAGTTTCTGATACAGTTCGCGGATACGGGGCATAACCTTCCAAAGTTGAATACCGCCGTAGCCGATAGCTGCGTAGAAATCATCCAGATTTTGGACTTGAAGTTTGAGATTGACCTGTGATAAGAAATCAAAAATCTCGTCATCGGGTATTAATATATCGTTACGCTTTAGCTCACGCTCAAACTCAGCCTTACCCTCAACGATGTTTTCCTCCCGTTTTTCTCGTTTGAACCAGCTTCGAATCTTGGACCTTGCCTCTGAGGTTTTTACAATTTTGAGCCAGTCTCTGCGAGGTCCCTGTGCTTCTTTCTGTGTCAAAATTTCAACTATTTCACCTGTTTTGATTTGGTAATCAATAGGAACAATTCGTCTGTCTACCTTTGCACCCACCATGGAATTACCTATGGCGGTATGAATTGCGTATGCAAGGTCGATGACAGTTGAGCCGTAAGGCAGATTTACAACATCGCCCTTGGGGGTGAACACAAAAACTTCATTGGGGTTCAGGTCAGTTTTGATTGTGCTGACAATGTCGGTACTGTCCACGGATTCGTTTTGCATTTCAATCATCTTGCGAATCCAGGACAGGCGTTCCTCAAGGGAATCTGTCTTTGAGCCTGCACCGACTTTATATTTCCAATGAGCAGCAATTCCGTACTCCGCGGTGTGGTGCATCTCACGGGTTCTTATCTGCACTTCGAACGGAACGCCCTTATGACTGATGACCGTAGTGTGCAGAGACTGATACATATTGGGTTTAGGAGTTGAAATATAGTCCTTGAAACGATTTGGGATGGGCTTGTACATATAGTGAATCATGCCCAAAACATTGTAGCAATCCAAAACTGTATCTACAATTACGCGAACTGCGAAAATGTCATAGATTTGGTCGATGGTCTTGCCCTGCATATAGGTTTTTCTGTATATACTGTGGATGGACTTTACTCGGCCGCTGATAGACATATTTTTTACATTTTCATCAGCAAATTCCGTAATCTCATCAATAATTGTTTGGATGAAATCGCCTCTGTCATGAGAGGTGTTTTCAAGTTCTCGCTCGATCTCGGCATATCCTACAGGGTCAAGATATCGCAAAGACAAGTCCTCAAGCTCCTCTTTAATCGTCTTAATACCGAGCCGGTGTGCAATAGGAGCATAAAGCTCCATAGTCTCCAAGGCTATGTCACGCTGTTTCTGCTCGCGCATACATTCGATAGTGCGCATATTGTGGGTACGGTCGGCAAGCTTGATGATAATAACGCGGATATCGTTGCTCATGGCTATGAGCATTTTTCTCATATTCTCCGCCTGCTGTTCCTCACGGTTGGAATACTTGATTTTTTCAAGCTTTGTGAGGCCGTCAATAAGAAGGGCAATATCTTCTCCGAAATCCTTACGGATATCATCCAAAGAGCGATCTGTATCCTCAACAACATCGTGAAGAAGTGCGGCAATTACAGAATCTGTATCCATGCCAAGCTCAACCAAAATATATGCAACTGACACAGGGTGGAGAATATACGGTACTCCTGAGATACGCTTTTGGTCTGCGTGGGCAATTTCCGCATATTTATATGCTTTCTCAATTCTTTCAACATCAAATTTATATCCGCCTGAATTGATTAAATCTAAAAGTTGGTTATAGTCATGATACTGTACGGTTTCTTTTTTCGTCATATACACATCTCCTTAAGTTCTGCAATAATAGGTGCAGAATCAAGCGAAACCTTAGCGGTAGTGGGCAAAAGTCTTAGGCTTGTGCGTTGCATACCTTCTTCGATTTCTATTAATGAAAGTTCACTCATCGCCATAAGCACAATACGAAGCTTTCCAAGCATCACATCAAGGCGTGCCGCAAGCTGAGAAACGGTTCCGCTAAATCCGTTATTGGCTCGTAAATATCGGTAAACCGCGGCAAAATCCTCACGCTGGGGCAAAATGCTCCTTGCGTCATGGGTTGTGAGACTTTTGCCTGTCAGGAATCTCTCGAAAATTCTCTCGTTTTTGAGCATTGCTTCATTGTCGGTGGAGGAAAGCTTGAGTTCCTTTACAATTACGGAAAGATAGGTGTTGCCTGCATAATCGTTTCTGTCGAGGGTTACCGCAAGATCAACTGTATCACCTACAGTATAGTTAAAAGTATCAGTCTCCATATTAAAGCACATAGCGGTAAAGCTGTTCTCACCTCGGCATAGAGTAAGCTTTTGGTGTTTCCCGCCTGAAAGTTCTTTAATATCGGTAATTTTCACATTGTAAAGGCCAAAAACAGGTGACGGATTGTCTGCACCGAAGGGCTCAAGGGCGCTTATGGAATCAAGAAGTGAAATATCAAGCAGCCCGGGATTGAGTTTGCAGTCAAGATTTACAGTACTCAAGGGCATCTCATCAAAAGCATCGGTATAATCGTATAATGCTTCCTTAAAGGCTTCGATATTCTCACTTTGAAGTGAGAAACCAACAGCCATGGGGTGACCGCCGAAATGTGTTAGAATCGAACTGCAGTTAAAAATTGCGTCGGAAAGTGAAAATCCCTCTACCGACCTGCCGGAACCACGAGCTGTGTCTCCGTCACGGGATATGATAATTGTAGGTTTTCCGTAAACAGCCTTCACCCTTGCCGCAACAATACCTATGACGCCCTGATGCCAATTATCACCGTCAATGATGATTATATTTTGCATCGTAAGTGCAGGGTCTTGCTTTATTCTCTCGTCAATCTGGGAAAGAATATCCTTCTCTATCTGCTGTCGGGTGGAGTTATCCTCCGTTAAGGTTTCGGAGAGAAGGGCCGCCTTCTGTTCATCCTCGGTGAGAAGCAGCTCAACCGAACGGCTTGAAAGCCCAAGTCTGCCTACGGCGTTAATGCGTGGCACAACAGTATATGCTAAGGTACCGGCATTTATGGGTTTGTCTGTGCAGCCTGCTTTTTGAAGCAGTGCTTTTATTCCTACTCTTTGTGTATTTTTGATGGACTCAATACCTCGCTTGACTATCACTCGGTTTTCATCGGTGAGGCTCACAATATCACCTATTGTTCCAAGTGCTGCTAAATCGGAAAATTCGTCGAGGATTGAATCCACATCCGAGTATTCGCCCTCAATCGCCATTACAAGCTTCAAAGCAACTCCCACACCAGAAAGTTCCTTAAAGGTGCTCGGACAATCCTCCCGGTGCAGATCTACAACCGCAACCGCATCAGGTAAGGTTTCGGGTACTGTGTGGTGGTCGGTGACAACCGTATCCATTCCCAAACAGTTGGCATATTTAATTTCGTCTGTGGCTGAAACACCGTTATCAACAGTTATTATTAAAGTTACACCTTCGTCATGAAGCCTCAAAATTGCCTCGGGGTTCATGCCGTATCCCTCATCGGCACGGGACGGTATGTAATAATCTACATCGGCACCTACGGCATTCAGGTATGAATAGAGCAAAGCAGTTGCGGTTACACCGTCGGCATCGTAATCTCCGTAAACGCAGATTTTTTCGCCGTTTTCTACGGCTTCTTTAATTCTTTCAACCGCCTTGTCCATGTCTATAGCGTCAAAGGGATCGGAAAGAAGCGGGGCATCGCTTAGGAATTTTTCCGCTTTCTCACATGTGTCGATTCCGCGAATAGTAAGCAGGACAGCCAAAAGCATGGGAATATCCAGGCTCTGTGACAGCATCATCGCTGTATCTTTATTAAGTTGTGATACTGTCCATTTCTTCATAAGTTTACTCCGTATGTTATATTAGTTATTCAATAATTCTTTTGCATAGGATTTCGCCGTTTCGGTGATATTTTCGCCGCCGATTATCCTGGCAAGTTCCGTCACTCTGCCCTCATAGTCAAGATGAGTTACATCTGTGTAAGTTCTGCCGTCGTTTTCGGACTTTCTGATAAGAAAATGACTGCTTGCCATACCTGCAATTTGCGGTAGATGTGTGACGCAGAGCACCTGACAAGAGGTGCTGACATCCTTCAGTGCTTCGCCTACGCGTTTTGCGGCCGAGCCTGAAATTCCGCTGTCAACCTCGTCAAAAATCAGGGTGTCGGTGGGGTCATTTTCGGAAAGTACTGTCTTGATTGAAAGCATCATTCGGGACAGCTCACCGCCTGAGGCAACCTTTGCTACGGGCTTTACAGGCTCACCTGCG
>JAUNJO010000064.1 GCA_030533225.1 Eubacteriales bacterium | reverse complement strand
GAATATCTGATGAAAAATTCACAGCCTACAACAAAGAGAATTACGATACCTACGGCAACATCGGCAAAGGCTGAGTTTAGTCCGCAGGAATCCGCAACCTTACCTGCGCCCGCTTCAAGAAAAATAACAAGTGCTGACATAATAATCATAATAAACGGGTTAAACTGACCGAGCCAGGAAACCATAATTGCGGTAAAGCCCTGTCCGCCCACTGTGGTTGTGTCGATAGAGTGGTCTGTACCCGCAACCAGGAGCATACCTACCACACCGCAAAGTGCACCCGAAATAATCATGGTGCGGATAATTACCTTCTTGATGTTGATACCCACATAACGGGCTGTGTTGTGGCTTTCACCCACAACCGAAATCTCATAACCGTGCTTGCTGTAATTGAGGTAAACATACACCAAAACCGTAATAACGAGAATTACAATTACATTGAGTGCATAGGCCTGGTCAAAAACAATGGGAAGATTACCCTCGGATACAGGGTTGATTTTATTTGAGCCGCCGCCCTCAATGTATAGATAATACTTGATAATCTGAGTGGCGACATAGTTCATCATAAGTGTGAAAAGCGTTTCGTTTGTGTTGTACTTCGCCTTAAATATTGCAGGGATAACGCCCCAAATTGCACCTGCCGCAATACTCGAAACAAGAATAACCAACAGCAGTACGGGATAAGGGAGCTTGTCGCCCAGTTCAATCATACAAATCATGGAGGCGAGGCCGCCGATAAGTGCCTGACCCTCGGCACCGCAGTTCCAGAACTTCATTTTGAATGCAGGGGTGACCGCAAGGGAAAGTCCCAGGAGAATTGCCGTGTTCTGCAAAAACTTCCACAGCATTGTGGTTTTGCCCTCTTCAAGTCTGCCAAAAGCACCGCGGTACATGATTTCATATACCGTGAAGAAGTTTTCCTTTGTGAGAATCATGGAAATAAGTCCCACAAGCAAAACCGCAATAAGGATAGCGCCGATGCGAATGAGCCATGCCTGCCACCATTTCATATTGTCTCGCTTGACAAGATGAAACAAAGGCTCGTGACGGTGTTTTGCTGTCTTAGTATTACTCATTTGTGTCACCCTCCTCTGCTTTTGTCTTTGTCATAAGAATACCGAGTTCTTCTTTGGTAGCAGTCCTTGCATCAACGATTCCGTTGACTCTGCCGCTTCCGATAACCATAATCCTGTCGCAAAGATCAAGAAGTACATCTAAGTCCTCACCCACGAAGATAACCGAAACACCCTTCTCCTTCTGCTCGTTAAGGAGGTCGTAGATAGTGTAGGAGGAGTTGATGTCTAGTCCGCGAACAGGATATGCCACCATCAAAAGCTTGGGTGCTGCGGCAATCTCACGGCCAACAAGAATCTTCTGAATGTTACCGCCCGAGAGCATACGCACGGGGGTTGTTGTTCCCGGAGTGACAACCTGAAGCTCGTCAATAATCTTCTCTGCCAAATCCTTTGGAGTTTTTCGCTCTAAGAACATGGTTTTACCTTTGCGGTAACTTCTGAGCATCATATTGTCGGTGATGTCCATATTGCCTACAAGTCCCATACCCAGTCTGTCTTCGGGCACAAATGAAAGACGGACACCCAACTCGCGAATTTGACGGGGAGTTTTGTCTCTCAGATTCTCGGTCTTATCGGTTTTAGGGTTGATATAGGTAATTTCACCCGAGTAAATCTTTTGAAGTCCTGCAATAGCCTCCAAAAGTTCACGCTGACCGCTTCCTGCAATACCTGCGACACCTAAAATTTCACCGCTTCTGGCAGTAAAAGAAACATCGGAAAGCACCTTTACACCGGAACGGTTGATACATTCCAGCCCCTTGACCACAAGTCTGTCCTTGGGGTCTTTCGGCTCTTTTCGGGTGATGTTCAGCTCAACCTTCTTGCCTACCATCATCTCGGTAAGTTCTTCCTGAGTGGTCTCCGAAGTATTCACAGAGCCTATGTACTCGCCCTTACGAAGGACGCTTACTCTGTCGGAAATCTCCATAACCTCATTGAGTTTATGGGTGATAATGATAATCGCCTTGCCGGCTTCACGCATCTTCCGTAAAACCGCAAAGAGCTTTTCTATCTCCTGAGGCGTCAAAACCGCTGTAGGCTCATCAAGGATGAGAATATCGGCTCCGCGGTAGAGCACCTTTACTATTTCGACGGTCTGCTTCTCGGAAACAGACATGGTGTAGACCTTCTTCTCAGGGTCAAGCTCGAAGCCGTAGGTATCGCAGATTTCATGAATCTTCCCGGTGGCTTTTTTGAGATTGTACTTGCCCTCGTCAATACCGAGAACAATATTCTCAGCCGCAGTGAAAACATCAACAAGCTTAAAGTGCTGATGAATCATACCGATCTTGTAGCCGTAGGAATCTTTGGGAGAAGCAATAACCGCTTCCTCTCCCCCTACGAAAATCTGACCCTCATCGGGGAAATAGATACCCGAAATCATATTCATAAGGGTGGTTTTGCCTGAGCCGTTCTCACCCAAGATGGATAGAATCTCGCCGTAATTGGCGACGAGGTTAACATTTTTGTTAGCAACAACCTTACCAAAGGTTTTGGTGATATTCACAAGTTCAATAGCCGCTTGTTTCGCCACTTTACATCCCCCTTTAATAATTCTCAGCAACGAAATCTCCGTAAAATTTCATTGTTCAAAACTACCGCTAAAATTTCAAAAAAGGCGGGGCAAGACGCCCCGCCTTCAGACTTCGGGATTAGTATTTCTCGTCGAGAAGCTTAATGCCGTCAATTCTTACATCAAAGTAAGGAGCTGAACGGAGTGTAGACTCTTCGAAGATACCGTCCTTGATAACCTCGGTGTCCTTCTCGAAGTTTGCATCAGTGTCAACATCTGCAAGGTAGGAAGTGAGAGTTTCTCCGTTTACTGTGAAGTTAGCAGTATCGAATACCTTGATTGTGCCGTCGAGAAGCTGAGCCTTAACCTCATTCATCTTCTCAACAGTACCTGCTGCTGCAGCCTTCTCATTTACATCAGTAAGAACAACGGAACCTGTCTCGATTGTGCCTGTCCAGTCAGTCTCGATAGCAGTACCGTTCTGAACACACTCAATCATGTGCTTGAAGTAAGGAGTCCAGTCGATACGGGAAGAAACGATGAAGGTGTTGGGACAAGCAGCTACTGTAGAGCCGTTGTAGGATACATTGGGAACACCTGCGTTCTCACAAGCTGTAGGAGCACCCATGGAGTCAGCGTGCTGGCTGATGAGTACGCAGCCGCCGTTGATAAGAGCAAGAGCTGCTTCCTTCTCGAGGGTCTCGTCGTACCAGGAGCCTGTGAACTTAACATCCATTGTAACGGTGGGACAAATGCTCTTTGCACCAAGATAGAAAGATGTATAGCCGGAGATAACCTCTGCAAAAGTAAATGCGCCAACATAGCCCATCTTTGCCTCATCAGCCTTGATCTCGCCCTTTTCAATCATCTCGTTGAGCTTCAAGCCTGCAGCAACACCTGCGAGATATCTGCCCTGATAGATAGATGCGAAAGCATTGTGTAAGTTTGCAAGGCCTGCTGTGTGAGCCTGAGTACCTGTTGCGTGACAGAACTGTACATCGGGATACTCTTTAGCTGCTTCCATAAGGAAGGACTCGTGGCCGAAAGAGTCAGCGAAGATAATGTTACAGCCGTCAACCTCGATAAGCTCAACTGCTGCATCCTTACATGCTGTGGACTCGGGAATCTGAGTCTTCTGAGCATACTCTACGCCCATTTCCTCACAAGCGGCTTTAGCAGCCTCCATGAAGTTCTTGTCGTAGGTAGAGTTCTCATCATGAAGGTAGATGAAGCCTACTTTTACTTCTTTTTTACCTGCGTTCTCATCAGGTGTTGCACCGCCGTCGGTTGTACAAGCAGCAAGTGAGAAAAGCATCAGTACAGCAAGAAGTGCGCAAAGAATTTTTTTCATTGTGTTTGCCTCCAAAATAATAATTACAATAATAGGATTAGGTTTTGTCCTATCCTAAAATTACCTGAATTATTGATACAACTATCTAAACCATTATAGTCTTTTTTCTGACATTTTTCAACTTGTCAAAATAATAAATATTTCACATATTGCGTTTCGGTATTTTGCTATATGTTACAAAACTTTTAATTTTTCTGCATTTTCGTCAAAACAAAAGCAATAAGAGAGGACCGTCCTAAATAGTTTCGGACAGTCCCCTGCGAATTTACTGTGTTTCGTCAACGGTGGCTTCGTCATTTGTTGCAGGAAGCGTCATCTCCTTACACGATATACCGTAACCTTTCAGCAACCTCACAACCCGGTTGTAAAGCTCAACATCGGGAGGAGTTGCCGAATCGGTAATGAGGGCAACCGTTACCAAATCGCCTTTGCTGTCAAGCTCGGCGATATAGGTCTCAAATCCGGCGAAGTCAAGTTTTCTGCCGTCGTGAAGCTCAATTTCATCACCCAAGACCGCCACCGTGATGATTTCGGGTTCGGGGGTGTCATCTCCGCTGCAAATATCCATAAAGAAAAGCGTCCCGAATGCCGCAACGCAAAACAGCAGTGCAATTATCACAACTCGCAAAAACACTTTGAGATTTCGCTTTTCGCCTGTGTGTTTTGCGGAATTTTTACTATTATCCGACAGAGTGTCATCAATCACTGATCCGCTTAAATCTCTCCTTCTTCTTTTAGGTCCGTCAGTCATGCTTTCACCCCTAATTTTTTATTTGAAAATTATATCACAAGTATTTTAGCTTTGCAAATACCACATATCCTCAAAGTACGGAATCCTGCTCACCGCAGGGAGAATGATAGAGTTTACAAGGCCGGTGAGTGCTCCTGTAAGAAGCGAAAAGACACAGAGTACGGGAATGTACGGAAGTATTCCCTTTGACACAATTAAGTAGGCTATCACAAGCTGACCGAAATTGTGGAAAAAAGCTCCTGTGATACCGATACCCAATGAGCCAAATTGAGGTTTCCTGCTCTTTACCAAAAGATACATAGCGAGTGTTGACAAAAGGCCTCCGCAAAAGCTCAGCAGACCTGCCGCCGCCCCTCGGGTAAAGAGTGCAAACAGAGCCTTAAAGCCAAGGATAATCAGCGCCGAGGGCAAAGGTAAAATCTCAAGAGAAAACATGATAACAATGTTGGAAAGGCCGAGTTTCATCCCGGGAATCACAAAAGGCAAATCCGGAAGTAAACCCTCTAAAAACGACAACACTATAGCAAGGGATGAAAGCAGCGCCGTTAAGGTCAGTATTCTGATATTTAATGACTTGTTTTTAGTGCGGTTTCTTTTCATAGCTCACCCCACCAGTGCGTCAAGCTCAGGCGAGCCTGTACCTACTATTCTTATGCTCACCTGCGCAGGCAAGCAAACAGCAGACTGCCCCTCTCGGGTTATCTTCCCCATATTTACGCAAAGCTTGTCGGGACAATCGGCTTCAAAAAATCTTACGCCGTCTCGGGATATTTCAAGGGTAACGGGCAATTTTCCTTCAACCGTATAGTTGTAGGTTTCGGGCACTTGGGATAAGTCTACGGTTCTAACTACCCTACCCGAAACCGCGATTTCACAACTTAAGTTTTCGCTTTTTTCAAAAGGGAAAGCAAGCAAAAAGCTCATAACCGCAAGCAGCAAAACAAGACCTACTACAAGCAGGTCAGAAAGACGAAAATATTTCCTTTTTTCAATGCTTTTCCGATTCATAATACATCCTAAATCAAGTGTTTCTATAAGTATAGTCCAAAAAAATCAGGTATGCAACCGACTTTTTTATATTAGCACTTGATTTTTTTTCGTTTTGCAACTATAATATCACTTGTGCTGGGGGAACCCCGGGCAAAATCGCATGCGGGCGTGGCGGAATTGGCAGACGCGCTAGATTTAGGTCACGCAACCTTGAGGAAACCGACCTGTTCAGCAACAAAATTTGACTGGCATACGCATAACCATAGGTTCTGTTACCCTTTTTCTGGTAAAATTTAATACTAATACTTTTAAAGCACTACATTCGCACCTGTGGTGGAACTGGCAGACACGATAGACTTAGGATCTATTTTCGAGAGAAGTGCA
The DNA here is from genome assembly GCA_030533225.1 of Eubacteriales bacterium. Lineage (GTDB taxonomy): Bacteria > Bacillota > Clostridia > Oscillospirales > Acutalibacteraceae > Ruminococcoides. Next base: position 389 of record JAUNJO010000064.1, on the reverse strand, counting down.
GGTTCGATTCCTGTCAGGTGCACCATTAAAGAGGCATCACAAATTTTTGTAATGCCTCTTTAATTATCGTACGACACTAAAGTTTTCAAGTATAAGAATAGGACACACCCTGATCATTACAGAGTGTGTCCTTTTTAGTTGACTTGCAAATCGAGCTAATATCGGTCATATCTAAACCGTCTTCATTACATGTTAATATATGGTTAGTAAATTTCGCATTGAGCTTTATTTGGATACTAATCATTCCGTTCTGCTCACTTACAACAATCTTGTTTACCAACATACGAATATTGGCATCGGTTATCTCTCCTTCTTGAACTATCTTCTCAAGCAACTCAATAGTACTTTTGATATCAGATTTTCTGCTTTTGATTGTCGCATTGTAGTCC
>JAUNJO010000019.1 GCA_030533225.1 Eubacteriales bacterium | reverse complement strand
AGATAAAATTCTTTAGCTGCTTTGAATAATGGGCAATCGTAAGGATTACTATTATAAAGTTCCTTTGATAATTTAACTAAATTAGAATTAAACATAAAGGTCCTCCGTTGATTAATGACAATTACTTTTATTTTAGTATACTTTGTGCTAAGAAATTCGTCAAGTTTATCATAAAAGTTTCGTTTTAAGTTATTGTTGAAGTAGAAATTTTGACATATAAAGAGAAAAGACCTGCCGAAGCAGGTCTTTATTCTTTGTGTCAGTATTTTGTGCCTTGAAGACATAGTCGGAACGGGTTCATACTAAACCTTTTGAAGACCTCGGTTTGCAATTCTCCAACCGAATGCAAACTTCACAGGCGCAGAGATCACTCTCTGATTATTATTATACACAGTTTATGGAACTTGTAAACCCTTTTACGAAAAATATTTAGCTGTCGGTTTTATCACTAACATTTTGGTGAAATCTGAGTGCAGTAGAACGGTCGAAAAGATGTGACACTAAGGGGTTCATGTTTTCAATGCGGATTAGTTTGTTGAACTCGGAAAGACCGATTTCAACAATCATTTTAGATAGGAACTCATCAATAAAGGATGAGCTGCAAGCACGAACATTTATGAAATCAAGGATAATCGCAGACCGAGCTCTGCTGATAATGTTCAGCACATCGTTTCTTAGTTCCTCGCCTGCGATTCTTGTGCCGGTGCCGGCAGAGTGTTTGAAAACATCATACCTGAGCATATTATTATCTTGCCACATACCATCAATTCGTATGTCAAACCCGTCAAAACACCGAAACTGCTGAGTGCGGATTTAAGGTCAATATCTTTAGATAAATCAAGCTGAAAATCTATGGTGGTACAAGGATTGTTTGCAGATACAATCACATTGCTTTCATATTTCCGAAGCTCATTATGCTTTAGCATTAAAGTGGATTTTCCTGAAGAAATAACAAGCCTGCCACCGTTGTTCTTAACGATTTCGTAAAGACCATATAAGCCGTTGCCTTGACCTTTACCGTCTCCGACACCTTCTTGAATAGCCAGGGTGAGAGCATCGATTTCAGAGGCAGGTTTGTGACTGCTGTTTTTGAGAGAGTTGAAAATGCCCGTGCCGCAGTCGTAAACACAAAGAACAAAAGCCTGCTTTTTCTTATGATACTGTGCCATAACAAAACCGCACTTGGCTTCGCTGTGTACAAGAACATTGTCCATAACTTCGTTGATACACCAGATAAGTCCGTCAAGTACGCCATCCGAACATCGGGTGGTACGGCTCAGGCAGTTGATGTACGACTGAACAAGATTTGCAACCTGGCCCTCTCTTTCTTTTTCTTCGGAAAACACAAAGATTTTATCAAGGGGGTTTCTGAGGTTTTGAATTTCCTTTGAGTCTAAATCAAAGGGAGAGAGAAAGCCGCATTTACTGAGATAAGAGTTATCATGACAGTTAACCGAAAAATTGATATTATAAGCAGTAGGGTAAAATTTTATAAGGGCTGAAATCGGAAGACAGGCGTCGGGGAATATACTGTCCTGAGAGCAGTCGAGAGTAATGGTAATATTGCTAACCTTACGCTTTATACACAGATTTATGCAACGGATAAACGAAGTAAGACAGGCCGGATGGTTCATTTTGTGTATAATGATTTCGTCGCCTATAAGCTCTACATTTTTGATTTGCATAATCCCACCCCTTTTCTTGTCCTGATAGGGTTAGTATAACATTGATTTGAGATGTGTGCAAGTGGGCATAAAACCCAAATTCCGAAGTAATTATCTTCCAAAAATTCCGTTGGTAATCTAAGATGATGCGGCGTAATAGATTTGCGTGGGTTATATTTGTTTTCGCATTAATCTACAGCACAAAAAACTGCAAGCATATCCTTTTCGGATTTCTTGCAGTCTTATTTGTTCGGGTTGTATTTTTACAACCGCTTCTGATTTCTGATTTTCATTTATCAGCTGTTGTTGTTTACAACTATGAATGCACAGCCGAGAGAGGGAACCTTTACCTTGCCGTTTTCGGTGTGGGTGCCCAAAACAGGACGGCCCATGTAGGCAAATCCCGGGGGAATCTGGAGATACACATCATTGAAGCCTGTGTTGAAAGCACAGTAAACAGAGCCTTCCGCACAGGTGCGCATGTAGGAGAGAAGTCTGCCCTGGGAGTAAAGGTTAATGATGTCCCCGTCCCAAAGTGCCGGACAGCTTCTTCTGAGAGAAGCCAATTCCTTGTGCCACTCTATAAGCTCCTTATCCTCTCTGCCCCAAGGGTAGCAGGCGCGGTTGAAGGGGTCGCGATAGCCCTCCATACCTGCCTCATCCCCGTAGTAGATGCAGGGGAATCCGGGCAGGGTAAACTGAATACCGCTTGCAAGCTTCATAAGGCGAATACCCCTTGAGCGCTGTTCGTGGGTGAGCTTTTGGTTAGCCTGCCAGGAACGGTCACGGCCGTTTAGAGGCTCGCCTGCCATAACGGTCAGGGCACGCTCGGTATCGTGAGTTGAGAGGGAGTTCATAAGCACGCGCAGTACAGGTCTGGGATAATTTTCGCAGACGCTCATAATCTGGTCCATAACATACTTGCTGTCTGTACCTCTTACAAAGTCGAGAATTGCTCCGCGGAAAACATAGTTCATAACCGAGTCGACCTGCTCGCCCAAGAGGAATTTGCGTCTTGCACCGTAGCTTTCCTTGTTGGAGGCGTCCTCCCAGACTTCGCCGATGATGATAGCGTCCTCGTCCTCCTCTTTTACGGCTTTTCTCAGTCGTTCAAGGAACAAATCGGGAAGCTCATCGGCAACATCAAGTCGCCAACCGCTGTTGCCGTCTTTGATTTTTTGTCTGACTACACCGTTTTCGCCGTTGATGAACTCGTTGTACTGCTCGTCAAGCTCGTTTACTTCGGGCAGGGTGTAGAAGCCCCACCAGGAGTTGTAGTTGTAGGGCCAGCTGCTAAAGTTGTACCAGCTGTAGTAGGGGGAGCTTTGGTCGCGGAAAGCACCGCCCTCACCGTATTTTCCCGAACGGTTAAAGTAGACGGAATCCGAACCCGTGTGGCTGAAAACACCGTCATTTATAACATGTATGTCAAGCTTTTTCGCCTCTTTGCAGAGAGTGACAAAATCCTCATTTGTGCCCAGCATAGGGTCAACCTTCAGGTAGTCGCCTGTGTCGTAGCGGTGGTTGGAGTAAGCCTCGCAGATGGGGTTCAGGTAAATACAGGTGACGCCCAGGTCTTTTAGGTAAGGCAGTTTCTGAGTGATGCCCTTAAGGTCGCCCTTGAAGAAGTCGGTATTGGTGATTTCCCCATTGTGGTTCGGCTGCCAACGGGGCATTGCGTACCAATCGTTTTGGATTTCCAAATCAGTTCTTGTGATGTTCTTTTCCTCACCGCTGAAGTTGAAGCGGTCGGGAAAAATCTGGTACATAACACCGCCTACGGGCCAATCGGGAGTCTTAAAGCCCTTTTTGTAGCAGGTAAGCTGCCAGCTTCTGCCGGGAGAACGCTCAACGGAGCTTTTGCGGTCAACATCGGCAGGCACAATGAAGCGCAGGCCCTCGGTGGTATGAATACGGAAGCTGTACCAGTAAAGTCCCTTCTTTTCCGGTGTGAAGTCACACTCCCACACATCCATTTCGTTTTCGAAAGGACCGTACCAGTTCATGGTGATGAACTGCCAGTCGTAGTCATAGTCGTATTTGATTGCAAGCTCGGCATGGTTGCAGCGAAGATTGTAGGGAACAAGGATTCTCATGTGAACGCTTGTGCCCTCCTCAACAGCGCCGAAAGGAGTACGGTAAAAACTGTTTCTCGAATCAAAAGAGGGGATCATAAATATACCTCCGAAAAGTAAAAAACATATAGAGATATTATATAATTTTTTCGCCCTCTTGTCAACGAAAAAACCCTTGTTAAAGGGATTTTGATGAATAATCGGAATAAGTTTGGAAAAGCCGGGTTGTTCTTATAAGGTTTTTCGGTGTCTGCCCGTTTCAAATCACCGATTGTCTGCAAAAAAGGAAAAAGCCCGATGAAAAATCGGGCCTTTTCGGAAAGCTTATATTTGCTTGGTTTTCGTTAGTTTTCGGAGGAGTCCTCGGAGCTTGTGTCATTTTCGGACCCTGTTTCCGTCTGGTGTTCCTCCGAAAAATCTTCCTCGGAAGAATCCTTCTTACTCTTGACGGTGGGGTCAAAGAGCCATGCAGCCGCATTGACCTTCTGAGGAACTTTCTGTGAGAACTTTTTGCTTGTGAACACGCAGAACAGGGCGAAAGCGAGAAGGGCAACAATAAATGCCGCAATGCCTATAACAAAGCCGTCGGGTGTGTAGCTAAAGCGTACTCTGTGGAAGCCCTGGGAGATTTTAACACCGCAGACACCGCCGCCGATGGGGATAATCTCTGCCTTTTCACCGTCAACGGTGACGCTCCAACCCTTTTCATAGGGGATTGAGGTGTAGAGAATACCTGCCTTTTTGGAGTTGACAGTACCCTCCAAAACGGTGTCGGTAGCCTTCACGCAGTCAAGGGTGTTCTCTCCTAAAATCTCCATGCCCTTTTCGAAAACTTCTTTGTTGAGGGTGTAGCAGTAAACCCTGATTGAGCTGTAGGAAGCGGAGCTGTCAATTTTGCCGTAAAGGGAAACCTTTGTGCCCTTGGTGTGGTTGCCGATGTTCATAATGTGTGCGGTTTTCACATTCCGTGAGCTTTGGGTTTGGTCGTTGATGAGGATTGAGCCTTCCCCGTCGTTGGAGCCTACTTTCATGTAGCCCACCACAACTGCGTCCTCCTCAAGATAGTAGTTGAACTTCACATGGGGGGATGCGCCGTTTTGAGGATAGGCGGTGTAGTGTCCCTCTGAGTGCTTGTCGATTTTAAGCTCGTCACTGCCTGAATGACCTACATCCGTAACAGTGAGCTGAGTGTAAACAGGCTCGGTGATGCCTGTTGCGGCCTTCCACCATGCAATTTGATTTTCGATGGGATTTTCAACCGTGCCGGGATTACCGCCGGAGATTGTGGCGTCAAAATACTCAAGGGCATTGCCCACAAGGAAGCCCTGGGGCAGATATGCCTGATTTTCGTAGAGCCTGACAGAGCCGATGCTGTCAATCTCTTTCCAGTATTCGCGGTCGTACACCTTGCCGTCACGGTCAATGAGGTATTTCAGATTGAGAATAACATTTGTAACAGGTGAGGACTGATAGTAGGTGTAGCGGTTGCCTGCCGGCCAGCCTGCAAGTCCCAAATACTCCCCGTAGTTGTTCACATTCACATTTGCCATGGAGTTGAATACGGAGATACCGTGATAGTTGTTGAGTGCGCCGTCATTGAGGGACTGTGTGGCGTTAACCTCGGTGCGTGCCCAGTCGGGATCCTCTTTCATGAAGTGCTCAATGTGGTCCACAATTCTTGACACGGTCTTTTCCTCTTTGGGATAGCCGGTCATGGTGGTGACGGAAACCGTGTTGACGCCGATTATGGCATTAGCGCCCATTTCACCGATGATGATAAGGCAGAGTATTACGGAAGCAACCTTTTTGGGCAGGAGCTTGAATGAGAAAAGAAGAAGCACGATAACCATGGCGACACCCACCAAAATTGTGGCAATAATCGCACTCTTGTCGAATTTTTCAGGCTCTCTGAGGAAGTAGCCGAAAACGATAAGCCCGAACACAACTGCACCTGCAATAATATCAATGTATTCCTTTTCACAGAGCAGGGTGTAGGCTCTGAAGGCCATGAAAATAAGCAAAAAGCACAGCAGGAAGCTGAAGCGGTAGGGAATCATGTTGGGATAGTGGAAGCCGTGCCAAATATAGTCCAGATGACGGAAGATAAAGCTTGCAACAAGCAGTAAAAATCCGCCGAGACAGGCAAATTTTTCGCCCAGCTTAATCTTTCTTGAACAGAAGAAAACAGCCAGAAGAATAATGCAGAAAACACCGCAGGCAACATTGGGCAGACCCTCTTTGTAGTTGGGGTCGATGAAGGAGACGAGGTTTGAGAAGATAAGGTGGATTGCCTCAAATACGCCCTCGGCATTGTCTGCAGCTATGTTGATGTCAAAGCTTTTCGGGAAGCCTGTGGTCTGCTGATAGCAGTTTTGAAGCGCCAGGTAGGCAGGAATTGTAACGGGGGCGGTAAACAGGAGTGCAGTCAAAGAGCAAACTACCGTACGGAGTAAATCCTTGAGGGATTTTCTTAGGGAAACAAAGCGTGCAACGGTGTAGCCAAGGCAGATGAGAAGCACGGCAATGCAAATGATAAATCCGATGTAGTAGTTGAAAATTACGGAAAGCGCAAGGGAGATTGTGAAAAGCTTAAACTTGCCCTCACGGAGCAGGCAGACTGTACCTGCAAACACAAGAGGGAACATTGCAACGGAATCAAGCCAGATTACATTCCAGTAATAACCCATGTTGAAGGAGCACAGGGCGAACATCACACCTGCGAAAACAAGGGGCCAGCCGTCCTGTTTTGTGACAATCTTAAAGGAGATTGCGGTGAACATACCGGCACAGGCAATTTTGATGACAGTTGCAACGCAGAGGTACTCAACCAGAACTCCGTCGGGAATGATAACGGAGATGAAGTTTAAGGGACTGAGCAGATAATATGACATGAGGGCAATGAAGTTTGTACCCATTCCGATACTCCATGTCCAGAAAAGGGAGCCTCCCGACTGGAGCTTTTCGTGCAGGTCATAGAGGAAGGGATAGTACTGATGCCACAGGTCAACCACAAGCATCTGATTGGTGCCCCAGGGCTTTGCCGTGTTGGGGATAATCTCGATGTTAAGGGATGGGAAAATCTTTCCGATTTGGAAGAGTACGGATTCGTACATGGTTTTGAAAATGCCGAAGGGAGCAACATCCTTCACCGCGAAGGCAATGCCCATCAGCACAAAGGGAACAGCAAAAGCCAAGAGAATAAACTTGTTTTCCTCAAGGAAAAGGGCAAACCCCTTCTTTTCCTTTTTCACAAGAGTATTCGCAGGCGCACCCTTTACTTTTGTTTTCTTCATAGAGGGACCTCCTGACTGTGAAATAGTCATAAATATACATTATAAGTATATCATACAATCCCAATAAGGTAAAGGAGTTTTGCAAAACTTCACACAGAATTCAGTAAAAATGTCCTCTCCCTTTTATAATCTGTATAGACTTTTGCGCTTTAGGGTGCTATAATTAATATGTGTTAATATATGTAGGTAATTTTTGGGAAAATCTCCGCAATTACCTATATAGCAGAGGTGAAGTTATGAAAACTGTTGATTTGATTGTTCCCTGTTTTAACGAGGAGGAGGTTTTGCCTGAGTTTGTGAGGGTTACAAATGAGGTTATTGCCACCCTGCCTCAGTACAGGTTTCGCTATATTTTGGTAAACGACGGAAGCCGCGACAAGACTCTGCTTGTTATGATGAAGCTGGCAGAGGAGTTCGAAAATGTGAAGTACATCTCCTTCTCCCGAAATTTCGGCAAGGAGGCCGCCATGTTCGCAGGCCTTGAGCATTCCGATGCGGACTACGTTTTCGTTATGGACGCGGATTTACAGCATCCGCCTCAGATGTTCCCCCAAATGCTCCGTGAGGTTGACGAAGAGGGGCACGACTGCTGTGCCCTTTACAGAGAGCACCGCAAGGGCGAAAGCATTATCCGCACCGGCTTCTCAAAGCTTTTCTTCAAGCTTCAGAACGCCATGTCCTCGGTTAAGATGCCCTACGGCGCCGTTGACTACCGGGTTATGACACGCCAGATGGTCAAGGCGATTGTGTCCATGGGGGAGGTTCAAAGGTTTTCCAAGGGACTTTTCACTTGGGTGGGATTTGACACCAAGTGGCTTCCCTACAAGAATGTGGAGCGTACTATCGGAAAATCAAGCTGGAGCTTCTTCGGCCTGTTTAAGTATGCCATAGACGGCATCACGGCCTTCTCTATTTCGCCCCTTCGGTTTATTACCGTTATGGGATTTGTGCTCTTTATTCTTTCGGGAATTTCGGGGGCTTTTGTGGTTGTTGAGGAGCTTATTCAGCGAATTTTCCACTTCGGTTACTCCGGAACAGGCTTTGCAACCCTCATGTGCGTTATTCTGTTTATCGGCGGTATCTTAGAGCTTTCCATCGGCATTTTGGGTGAGTATTTGGGCAGAGTTTTTGTGGAAACCAAAAAGCGTCCCATCTACATTGCAAAGCTCACAAACCTTGAGGAAAAGGACAGAAAAAATGGAGAAAATTAAGGCTCTTTGGAAAAAGTACAGGGAAATTGTCATGTATCTTGTCTTTGGCGTGCTTACAACCTTGGTAAGCTGGGGAAGTTACGCGGTCTTTGTGTGGATTTTGGGAAATTTCATGGAAAATGCCACGCTTTTAGCCTCGGTTGCCAATGTGATTTCCTGGATTATGGCGGTTGCTTTCGCCTACATCACCAACAAGCTGTGGGTGTTTGAAAGCAAGAGCTTTGCCCCCTCGGTTCTCATTAAGGAAATCGGCACCTTTGTAGGCTCAAGACTTTTGACCGGCTGCCTTGAGTGGTTTGGTGTGCCGCTGTTAATGATTGCAGGACTGAATCAGAGGATTTTCGGCATTGAGGGTATGGTGGCGAAGATTGTCATAAGCGTTCTGGTTGTTATCGGCAACTATGTTTTGGGCAAGCTGATAGTTTTTCGCAAAAAAAAGAACGGGAAATAATTTGTCATTGTTACAGTCTGTCGGTTAGTCGGAAATGCCTAAAAAGTCTCCCTTGCCTGTCAGTTTGCGGAAATGCCTAAAAAGGCTCCCTTGTGTAAAGGGAGCTGTCAGCGAAGCTGACTGAGGGATTGCCTGAAAAAAACGATTGCTTATGAAACAGTAAACGGATAAGACAAAAAGCAATCAAAGGGAGTAATTTATCGACACCCTGAAATATGCTGTTGTCAAAGGTGTGCTTCCCTGATTTCAATCCCTCCGTCACGGCAAAGCCGTGGCACCTCCCTTTACACAAGGGAGGCAAAGTGCAGATTACCTACACGCTCTGTTGGGGGTGCCAAGGTGCAGTTTATCGACATTCTCAAAACGAGAAATAAATTTCCCTGTTCATAATATAAATAACTTGAAAGTAATATTTTATAAAGAAAGAGGTTTTCAGAATGGGACTTATTAAATCTATCAAAGACGGCATTACAAACTCCGGTGTCTTTAAGGCAGGCGTGGGTGCTGTAGGCGGCGTGCTTGCCGACCAGTGGAAAGAATTTTTCTACTGCGACGCAATGGAGCCCACAGTATTAGTGACAAAGGGCACCAAGCGCACCTCGGAGCGCTCCGCCAACACCAAGGGCAGCGACAACATCATCAGCAACGGCTCGGGTATCGTTGTAGCCGACGGTCAGTGTATGCTTATCGTTGAGCAGGGCAAGGTTGTTGAGGTCTGCGCCGAGCCCGGCGAGTTTACTTATGACTCCTCCACCGAGCCTTCGATTTTTGCAGGCTCTTTGGGTGAAAGCATCAAAAACACCTTTATGACCATCGGCAAGCGTTTCACCTACGGCGGTGACACCGGCAAGGACCAGCGCGTTTACTACATCAACATCAAGGAAATTTACGACAACAAGTTCGGCAGTCCCAGTCCTATCCCCTTCAGAGTTGTGGACTCCAAAATCGGCCTTGATGTGGATGTTGCCGTTCGCTGTTCGGGTACATATTCCTACACAATTTCGGACCCTGTGCGCTTCTACACCAATGTTTGCGCTAATGTGGAGGGCGACTTCACAAGGGATAAAATCGAGGGCACAATGAAGACCGAGTTCATCTCGGCTTTGACACCCTCTTTCGCAAGAATTTCCGAGCTTGAGATTCGCCCCAACCAGATTTCCGCCCACAACGAGGAAATGGCAGAGGCACTCAATGTAAATCTCTCGAAGAAGTGGGGCGAGCTTCGCGGTATCACCGTCAAGAGCGTTGCCTTTAACCCCATCGTGCTTCCCGATGAGGACGCAGAGATGATTAAGCAGGCACAGCGCACAGCAGTTATGCGTGACCCCGGCATGGCAGCCGCAACCCTTGTGGGCGCTCAGGCAGAGGCAATGAAGTCGGCCGCCTCCAACGAGGCAGGAGCAATGACAGGCTTCCTCGGTATGGGCATGGCTATGAATCAGGGCGCAGGTTTGAACACCGCTGACCTTTTCGCCATGAATCAGCAGAATATGCAGGCTCGCCAGCAGGCACAGCAGGCTCAGCGCCGGAAGCAGCGCAAGCGCCGCCGCGATGCACAGCAGGCTCAGCAGCCGGCACAAGCCCCTGCGGATTCCTGGAAGTGTGCCTGCGGAAACACCGCAACAGGCAAGTTCTGCACCGAGTGCGGAGCCAAGAAGCCCGAAGCAAACGGCTGGACCTGTCAGTGCGGTGCTGTGAACAAGGGCAAATTCTGTGCCGAGTGCGGTGCAAAGAAGCCTGAGGGCGCACCTCTTTACAAGTGTGACAAGTGTGGATGGGAGCCTGAGGACCCCAAGAATCCTCCCAAATTCTGTCCCGAGTGCGGAGATCCCTTTGACGCCTCCGACATAGTCTGATAAATAAATTCAAGCTTTGCCCTTTGACAAAACACAAAGGGCAAAAGCTTTAATCTCGATTTGGAGGGAAATATTTTGGCAACTGTATTACAAGAATATAAATGTCCCTGCTGCGGCGGTGCTATTGAGTTCAACACTCAGGTGCAGAAGATGAAGTGTCCCTACTGCGACACGGAGTTTGAGATGGATACCCTCAAAGCCTATGATGAGGAGCTAAAGGGTGACGCAGAGGCGGAGGACATAAACTGGGAAACCGAAGCAGGCGGCGAGTGGACAGAATCTGAGACCGAGGGTTTGAGAGTTTATGTCTGCAAGTCCTGTGCAGGCGAAATCGTGGGTGACGAAACCCTGGCGGCAACCCTTTGTCCCTACTGCAACAACCCTGTGGTTATGATGGGACAGTTTAAGGGGGATTTGAAGCCCGACTATGTTATCCCCTTTAAGCTTACCAAGAAAGACGCCACCGAGGCTCTCAAGAATCACCTCAAGGGCAAGGCTCTGCTCCCCAAAAGCTTCAAAAGCGACAACAGAATAAACGAAATCAAGGGGGTTTATGTTCCCTTCTGGCTCTTCGAGGCCGATGCCGATGCCCGTGTACGCTATAAATGTACAAAGGTGAGACATTGGAGCGATTCAAACTACAACTACACCGAGACCAAATACTATTCCGCAAGACGCTCAGGGGAAGTGGGCTTCAACCGAATCCCCGTTGACGGCTCTTCGAAAATGCCCGATGACCTTATGGAATCCATCGAGCCGTTTAAGTTCGAGGATGCCGTGGATTTCCAGACCGCTTACCTTGCAGGCTATCTTGCGGATAAGTACGATGTGACGGCGCAGCAGAGTGTGGAGCGTGCCAACGAGCGAGTTCGCAGAAGCACCGAGGAGATTTTCCGGGACACCGTTGAGGGGTACACCACAGTCACCCCCGAAAGCACCAACATAAAGCTCAATAACGGCAAGGCAAAGTACGCGCTTTACCCTGTTTGGCTCCTGAATTCTACATATAAGGACAAGACCTACTCCTTCGCCATGAACGGTCAGACCGGCAAATTTGTGGGTGACCTCCCCATTGATTGGGGCGCATTTTGGAGATGGTTCTTCACCATAGGCGGTATCGCTTCAGCCGTGAGCTTCTTGGCTATATGGCTGTTTATGGGACTTTAAGGAGGTGCAGACATGAGAAATTTTCACACTAAAAAGCTTTTAGCACTTCTCTTCGCAGTAATGCTCCTGTGCTTTTCCCTTGTGAGCGTTTCGGCGGCTGCCAGCGCCGAGTATCTCTATGACTGCGAGAGGATTCTCAGCGACAGCGAAGCAAGTGCCCTTATGAGCAAGCTTGAGAATATGTCTGACCGTCACGAGTGCAATGTGGCTGTGGTTACAAGCGAGGACTTCGACGGCAGAAGCATTGAAGCTTTCAGCAAGGATTTTGCCGAGGATATTGAGTATAACAGCTCCTACACCGGCACCATCCTCATGACAGTCAGCGAAACACAGCGGGAGTACTATGTTTACACCACCGAGGGCGTGGGCGGAGTGTTCACCTCAAGCGTCCGCGAGGATATTTGCGATAACTTCCTTTCCTACCTGAAAAACGACGACTACTACGGCGCCATGGACTCCTTTGCGGATGACTGCGACCGATATCTCAGCAATTTTTCCTCAGACGACACCTCAAAGGAGCCGACAACCTTCCTTGACATCTTGTTCTATATTTTCGTTGCCCTTGTTGTGGGCTTCCTGATTGCACTTATCGCAGTGCTTGTCATGAAAGGTCAGCTTAAGTCCGTGCGTTTTCAGTCCCAGGCAAACAATTACATCAAGGATGGCACATTCAGGCTCACCGAGAGCACTGACACCTTCCTCTACCGCACAGTCACAAGAACTGCCCGCCCCAAGGAGAATTCCTCAAGCGGTTCAAGCCGTTCGGGTTCTGCAGGCGGCACCGGGGGTAAATTTTAACCCGAATGTGTCTTTGACGGAAAAAGCGACAGTGTCTTGACTTAATAAGGTGAAAAGTCTGTTTTAGGATTTTCATCTAATCAAAACCTCATAAAAAATGAAGCCTCGGCGGAGCATTTCCGCCGAGGTTTTTTGTCCTCTTGATTTTATACTATTTGTTCTGTTCTTTGGTTTATATCTTCCGTATTTTCATACTCATTCATTGGCGTCAGCCACTTCAAAATGCTTTTTCAATCCCCCCGTCACGGCGAAGCCGTGCCACCTCCCTTTATACAAGAGAGGGCAGGGAGTAGTTTATCGACACGCTCTGCTCAAGGGAGACAGGAGGTGCTTTGCCGAAACTTTATACTGTAAACAAAAAGCTTTACCGATTTTTATTGATTAGGCGACGGCGCAAAGTATTTTTCGGCGATTCTTACGCATCCCATAGCGTCTTTAGAGTAAAAATCCGCCTCAATCATCTCTGCGTATTCCTCGCTCATTACCGCGCCGCCCACGGTGACTTTGCAGTCGGGCAGTTCCTTGTGGATGAGCCTCACCGTTCGCTCCATGGCGGGCACGGTGGTGGTCATCAGAGCCGAAAGTGCCACAAGCCTTGCGCCCTCTCTTTTTGCGGTTTCCAGGATTTTCTCCTCGGGCACATCTTTGCCTAAGTCGATAACCTGATAGCCGTAGTTTTCCAGCAGGATTTTCACTATGTTTTTGCCGATGTCGTGGATGTCGCCCTTGACTGTGGCGATGACGATTTTGTCCTTTTGCCCGGCCTGTCTGTTCTCCTTTGCCAGTACGCTTTTCACTTCACCGAAGGCGGATTTTGCCGCTTCGGCGCTCATGAGAAGTCGGGGCAAATATACCTTTCCTGCCTCAAACCCTGCGCCCACAACATCCAGCGCCGGCACAATGTATTCGTTTACCACCGTCAAAGGCTCTTCACTCTTCAGAAGCTCTTTTGCAAGGCTTTCGCTCTCCTGAAGCAGTCCCGAAATTATGGCTTCTTTCAGGGTCATGGTGGCACTCGAAGCCGGAATGACATTTGCTTCCTCTATGGAAAGCACTTCTTCGATGATATCCTCTGCAAACTTTACCAGGTCCTCTGATTTTGCGGTGGTTTTCCTATCCTTGATGGCGTTTTTCATTCTTTCGCTGTGGGGATTCATAATTGCCGAGGAAAGTCCCCGTGCGAGAGCCTCGGAGAAAAACCTGCTGTTCACATAGTCTCTGTGGGGCAGTCCGAAGGAGATATTCGAAACACCCAAGGTAGTTTTGATGCCCATCTGAGTCAGCATTTCTATTGCCTTTATTGTCACCAAAGCGGCGCGCTTGTCGGTGCTTACGGACATGGTGAGGGTATCCACAATAATGTCATTTTTGTCTATGCCGTAGCTTTCGGCGGTCTTAATTATCCTCTTTGCAATCTCTACTCGGCCCTCGGGGGTGTCGGGAATTCCCTGTTCGTCAAGGGTGAGGGCAACCACAACACCGCCGTATTTCTTTGCCAGGGGGAAAACCGCCTTCATGGATTCCTCCTTGCCGTTTACGGAGTTGATTATCGCCTTGCCGTTGTAAATTCTCAGGGCGTTTTCAAGGGCAACAGGGTCGCCTGTGTCAATCTGCAGGGGTGTGTCAAGGACTCCCTGCAGGCTCTCTACAACCTCTTTCATGACCTTAGCTTCGTCGATTTCAGGCAGTCCGCAGTTTACATCGAGAATCTGCGCTCCTGCCTCGGCCTGATACACTCCCTCACGGAGAATGAAGGCAAGGTCGTTTTCTTTCAGCGCCTGCTTAACCCTCTTTTTGCCTGTGGGGTTGATTCGCTCACCGATTATAACCGGCTCCTCGGAAAACTCCACCGCGTGAGTGTAGGAGCAGACAAGAGTGCGATCTTTCTTTGTGATTTTTTGAGGCTTCATGTCCTTGGTTGCCTCTATGAGCTTTTCAATGTATTCGGGACTTGTTCCGCAGCAGCCGCCCAAGCCGTGGGCTCCGATTTCTACGGAATTTTTCATCTCCTGCGAAAACTCGTCTGCGGACACATCAAAGAGGGTAACTCCGTTTTCCGTGTGGGGAAGTCCTGCATTCGGGCAGATGATAAGGGGCAGGGATGAGTACCGTGCAAAGGTTTTCAGCACTTCGTTCATCTTCTTCGGCCCCAGGGAGCAGTTGATGCCTATTGCGTCTGCGCCCAAACCCTCCAGAAGCGCAACCATGGTTTTGGCGTCGGCGCCGGTCATGAGTTTCTGCTTCTCATCAAAGACACAGGTGACAAAAACAGGGAGCTTTGAGTTTTCTTTTGCAGCCAGCAGAGCCGCTTTCGTCTCGTAAGCGTCGTTCATGGTTTCGATTAGAATAAGGTCGGTGCGGTCGCCGGCAGTCCTGATAATTTTTGCAAAATGCTCTACCGCGTCCTCAAAGTAAAGGTCACCGAAGGGCTTTAGGATTTTACCCAAGGGGCCAATGTCGAGAGCCACGAATCTCTTTTTACCGCCTATTTCCTCCACCGCCTTTTTGGCGCAGTTTATGGAGGCGGTGATGACTTCTTCCAGTTCGGTTTCGGAGAATTTCAGGGGGTTTGCACCAAAGGTATTGGCGCTGATTACATCACAACCCACAGAGAGGTATGCTTTGTGAATTTCGGTGATTATCTCGGGGTTTTTGAGGGAAAGTCTCTCGGGAAGCTCTCCGGTTCTGAGACCTCTTTTTTGAAGCTCGGTGCCCATTGCACCGTCAAAATACAGAAGTCCCTCCTGTATTTTCTTAACAATTTCGTGTTTCATATTGTCTTCCTTATAATTTAACTATGGCGGTGACGGATTTGGTGGGAGTAAGGAGCATTGAGTCCGTCAGGGTAAGTCCGATTTTGAGGTTTGCATCCGTAAAAGTCAAGATGTATTTTTGCATTTCAAGGGGTAAATCTCCGTAGCCGGGAGAAAATCTCTCCCTGGGGTCAGCCTTAAAATAACCCTCGCAGATTTTGTCGCAAAAGCACTCAATCAAAGCACCTGCAACACCGTCTGTTATTACCGCTTTTGAGGGTAAAATCGGTGAGTATCGGGAGATGAGCATATCCGCACCCACTCCCAAGGTCGCACAGAATATGCCGATTTGCCGGGAGTCTTTCAGGAAGGTGACAAGGGATTTGCTCTCGTGCCTGCAAAAGCCGAAATCCACTTCACTTCCCTGTACCTTTACGGGAAGTTTCACGCAGACGGCTTTGGGAGTAATCCTTTCGCAGAGCTCTCCAAGGCACTCTTTTGCCAAAAGGTAAAGCTCTTCGTCACGACTGTCCCTGCAGCCGCAGTATCTGAGCCCCTCACGGACAGAGGTGTTATTCAGAAGATACTCGCAGTCGCCGTTAATTACTTCAAAATGACAGTTCATACTTATCCTCTGATGATTTCCGAAAGATTGTTTTTGATAATGCGTGCAACATCGGGCTTGTTCATGGAGTAAACATGAACATTTTTAACGCCGTTTGCGTAAAGGTCGATAATCTGCTCTGTGGCGTAAGCGATACCCGCCTGCTTCATTGCCGCCGGGTTATCTCCGTAACGCTCTGCAATTTTGATGAAACGCTTGGGAAGCACCGTGCCCGAAAGCTCACAGCTTCTGTAAATCTGCCTTGCGTTTGTGATGGGCATGATTCCTGCCACAACAGGCACGAAGATGCCTTTCTTGTGAAGCTTATCTATATAGTCATAGAGGATATCGTTGTTAAAAAACATCTGGGTTGTGAGAAATTCACAGCCTGCCTCAACCTTAATACCGATGTTTGCGATGTCCTCCTCCAAGGATTTTGCTTCGGTGTGACCCTCGGGATAACAGGCTCCGCCAATGCAGAAATCCCCGAATTCCCGGATTTCCCTTATGAGTTCACAGGCGTAGCGGTAGTCTTTTCGCAAGGGGTAGTCACCCTCCTTGGGAATGTCTCCCCGAAGTGCGAGAATGTTCTCAATGCCTGCTTCCCTTAGCTCCAAAAGTTTTTCTCGGACATCCTCTTTGGTGGAGGTTACGCAGGTCAGATGAGCAAGGGCGGTGGTGTTGCCGACTCTTTCGATTTCCTTGGCAATGTCAACGGTGAAACGGCTTCTGCCTCCACCTGCGCCATAGGTGACGCTCATGTAGTCGGGGGAAAGTGAGGCAATCTCCAAAGCCGCCTGCTCCACGCTTTGGAAAAAATCGGATGTTTTGGGAGGAAAAACCTCGAAGGAAAGAGTGGGTTTTTCCTGTGAAAAAAGTTTTGACAGTTTCATATACATTCCTCCACTGATAATTTTTCGGAAAGTTGCGAATAAACCGAATATTTACATTAAAAGCCCCAACCGAGAGGGTGGTCGGGGCTTGTTGAGTTTGAAAACCCTCGGATTATTCCTGAGGCTCTGCGATTTTAATGCCCAGAACGTCCAGATTCTCCTGCTCCACAGGTGAGGGACACTGAGACATAAGCTCGCTTGCGTTCTGCACCTTGGGGAAGGCGGTAACATCACGCAGTGACTCGGCACCGCAGAGAATCATGGTAAGTCGGTCAAGACCGATACCCATACCGCCGTGAGGGGGAGCGCCGTACTTGTAAGCGTCTACAAGGAAGCCGAACTTTGCCTCGATTTCTTCGTCGGTCATCTTTAAGGCTCTGAACATCTTTTGCTGAAGCTCGGGGTTTGAAATTCTGATTGAGCCTGAGGAAAGCTCAACACCGTTCAGTGTGAGGTCATAGGCTTTTGCAATGACTTTTGAGGGGTCGGTGTCAAGAAATTCGAGACAATCCTCCTTGGGCATGGTGAAGGGGTGGTGCATTGCAAGCCATTCCCCCGATTCCTCGTCTTTTTCGAAGAAGGGGAAGTCAACAATCCACAAAAACTTGTAAACATCGGGGATGATGTTGAGTTTTTTGGCAACATTTGTGCGCAGTGCACCCAAGGTGGGAAGTGTGACGCTGTCCCGGTCCGCAACAAAGAGCACAACATCTCCCTTCTCGGCGCCTGCACGCTCAAGGATAGCCTCAAGCTCTCCCTCTTTCATGAACTTTGCGAAAGAGCAGGCAGGAGTGTCCTCAAGCCAGCGGACAAAGGCAAGACCCTTGGCGCCGATGCCTCTTACGAACTCGGTGAGCTTATCAATCTCTTTGCGGGTTAAAATGTCGGCGGAATTTTTAGCCACAATACAGCGGACAGAACCGCCGTTGTCCACAGCGCCCTTGAACACACCGAAATCGCTGTCACGGACTAAGTCGGAAACATTGACGATTTCCATGCCGTAGCGGATGTCGGGCTTGTCGGAGCCGAAACGCTCCATAGCGTCCTTGTAGCTCATTCTCTCGAAAGGAACACTCAGCTCAACGCCCAAAACGTCCTTCCAAATTCTCTGCATAAGTCCCTCGTTAATCTCCAGAATGTCCTCTACATCAACGAAGGAAAGCTCCATATCAATCTGTGTGAACTCAGGCTGACGGTCGGCGCGTAAATCCTCGTCTCTGAAACAGCGGGCAAGCTGAATATAGCGGTCAAAGCCGGAGAGCATGAGAAGCTGTTTGTAAATCTGAGGGGACTGAGGCAGAGCGTAGAAACAGCCCTTGTGGATTCTTGAGGGAACAAGGTAGTCACGGGCGCCCTCGGGGGTGGATTTCATCATCATGGGAGTTTCAATTTCGATAAATCCGTTCTCGTAGAAATAGTCCCGTGCAGACTTTGCGATTTCGTTTCTCATCATGATGTTTTTCTGCAAGGGTCTGCGTCTTAAGTCAAGGTAGCGGTATTTAAGGCGAAGCTCCTCGTTGGTGTTAAGGTCGTCAACAATCTCAAAGGGAGTGGTTTCCGCCTTTGAAAGAATCCTCAAATCCGTAACGAAAAGCTCGATTTCGCCGGTGGGGATCTCCATGTTTTTGGAGCTTCTCTCACGAACTGTACCCACGGCGCAGACTACATCCTCGCTTCTTAAAGACTGTGCTTTTTCGAAGACGGTTTTGTCGGTGCTGTCATCAAAAGCCAACTGCATAATACCTGTGCGGTCCCGTAAATCCGCAAAAACAAGCTGACCTAAGTCGCGCTGTTTCTGTACCCATCCGCAGAGGGTGATTTCCTTGCCGATGTCCTCCAAACGGGGAGTACCGCAGTAGTGTGTTCTTTTTAGTCCTGTCATAAATTCTGCCATAAATATATTCCTTTCCGATGGGCCGGCGAGAAGCCGACCGGGTGGTGTGAACCGCAATTTGATTTAGAGTAAGGATTTTCGGTTTCGTCCTTTGTGTCGAAAGCCTGCAACAGATAATCAGAAAAGATTTCCTGCGTTTTCGCTCTCGATGAGGGCGGCAAAAAAGTCGGAGTTAAAGTGTTCTCCCAGACGGATATCGGTTTTCTCCGAGGTCTGCATATTTTTGAGTTGTGCTTTCTGCGTCTCAATTTCGTTGTCCCCCAGCACAAGGGTGAACTTTGCGCCGATTTTGTCGGCGTACTTCATCTGAGCCTTGAGACCTCTGCCCACAATGTCAAAATGAGCCTCAAGTCCCGACTGACGCAGAGAGTTCACAATGGAGAACGCCTCCCGTTCTGCGCTCTCGCCCAAGGCGGCAATGTAGAGAGCAGGAGCCTCGGGCTTGGGAATCTCAATGCCCTGTGCGTCCATAACCATCAGAAGTCTCTCAAGACCGATGGCAAAGCCCAAAGCAGGGAGAGGATTTCCCCCAAGCTCCTCAATCAGTCCGTTGTATCTTCCGCCGCCGCAGACGGTGGACTGAGCGCCGATTCCGTCACAGATAAACTCGAAAACAGTGTTGGTGTAGTAGTCGAGACCGCGGACAATGGTGGGGTTAACCGTATATTTCACTCCTGCGTCCTCAAGGTAGGTCTTAACCTTTTCGAAGTGGTCTTTGCAGTCCTCGCAGAGGTAGTCGATGATTTTGGGCGCGTCCTTTGCAATCTCCTTGCAAATTGGACTTTTGCAGTCGAGAATTCTCATGGGGTTTTTCTCAAGTCTGTCGTTACAGGTGCCGCAGAGGGTTTCCTTGTGTGAAGCGAAGTATTCTTTGAGGGCTTTGTGGTATTCCTTACGGCAAGCGGGACAGCCGATTGAGTTAATCTCAAGGCGAACATCCTGAAGCTGTAATCTCTCGAAAATCGAAGCGCCTGCACAGATAAGCTCCGCATCCGCAACGGGAGAATCGGCGCCGTAGACCTCCATGCCGAACTGGTGGAACTCACGCTGACGGCCTGCCTGAGGCTTTTCGTAGCGGTAGCAGGTGGTGAAGTAGTTTGCCTTTATGGGAAGTCCGTCATTTGTAAGGGAGTGCTCCAGGAGTGCTCTTGCCGCACCTGCCGTGCCTTCGGGCCTCAGGGTGAGGGACTCACCGCCCTTGGTTTCGAAGGTGTACATCTCCTTTTGCACCACATCCGTGCCTTCTCCCACACCTCGGACAAAAAGGCCTGTCTGCTCGAAAACGGGCGTGCGTATTTCCTTGAAGCCGAAAACTCTTGCTTCCTCGGAAAGCACCTTTTCGATAAACTGCCATTTATAGGAATCCCGGGGCAAAATATCCTCGGTACCCTTGATTTTCTTAATTAACTGTGCCAAATCAATCATCCTTTTTATAAGAATAAGCAAATATACACGACAATTATACCACAAAGAAACATGGATGAAAAGAGGTTTTGCCATACTTTTGGGGAAATTTTCTATTTGCAAAAGAAAAGGACTGTGCACTCGGCACAGCCCTGATTTCACATAGAATAATAACTTAGAAATCGAAGCTTTCTTCGGCTTCCTTGGGTTCTTCGGCAGAATCCTCGCTCTCTGCGACTTCCTCGGCGGCAATTTCAACTACTGCCTCCTCGGGAATGTCGTCAAGGTCAAGAGAATTCAGGATGTCCTGTATTTTCTCCACGGCACTTGCTGCCTCGATTTCCTCCTCCTCGCCGATTTGCTCCTCAATAAGCGTGAGAAGTTCTGCATTCTGCTCCTCGGTAAGCTCAACGCCCTTTTCCTTCTTGATAATCTTTTTTGCCTTGTCGGAAAGGTCCTGAGCCTTGATTTTCACCTTGCCGGAAAGGTCCTGAGCCTTCGCCTTTGCCTTGACGGAAAAGTCCTTTGCAAAATCCGAGGTTCCCTCCTTTGCGTTCTTGAACTGCTCCAAAAGCTCGCCCTTTAAGGCTGTGGTGCAGTCGTCAACGGAGTGTGCCTTTTCAAGCTCGCTGTAGCGGATTTTTGCCCGGCGGATACGGTCATTGATGTGGTCAATGAAACCGCGGAGCATCTGAACGCGGGACTGATTTTCATCAATAGTGCCGTCAACATACATCTGTCCGATTTCGGCATAAGCCTTCTGCAGGCGTCTTTTGTCGGCCTCTACGATTTTGAGGATTCTATTCATCTGAGCCTTAATTCTGCCCTTTTCCAAAACTTCCTTTGCAGCGTCGGTAAAAAGGTCCTTAAGCCCCATCATCTCGTCTTTATTCATAAGAAAAACTCCTTTGTTAGAATTTGGCATTATACTAATTATATTATTACACTATTTGCCGGTAAAATCAATAAAAATTTTTCAAAACTCTTGTTAAAATATTCGGCTGTTGCTATAATTAAAATAGATATATATGTAATTCACTCAAGGAGATTTACAAATGGCAAATGTAGTAGTCAAAAAAATACCCTGTCCCAAGTGCTCCGAGACCACCGAGGCAAAGCTATATATGAGCATCAACGCCACCAACGAGCCTACACTCAGAGGTGATGTGCTTGATGAAAGGCTCTTTAAGTTCAGGTGTACCGCCTGCGGATACGAGGCAAGGCTCACCTACCCCGTGCTGTATAACGATATGAAAAATCGCTTCATGGTTTACCTTATCCCCGAGGTTGACCGCTTTCAGCTTGAGGATGTGGAGCTTGAGCAGAAGTATGAGCGCCTTATGGGTGTTCGCAAGCGCATTGTCCCGGACTTCAACTGCTTCAAGGAAAAGGTCTTTGTCTTTGAATCGGGGCTTGACGATATGGCTGTGGAGATAACAAAGCTCGTCATCAGCGAAATGGTTGCCAAAAAGCACGATATCCCTCATGTTGAGGAGGGGTATCTCTCCATGTATGACAGAGAGAAGAACACCATGGGATTTACCTTCTTTGTGGGCAAGGACCACGAGCCCTTTGTGCAGTCTGCAAGGCTTGAAATTTACGGCAAGGCAGTGCAGATAGTAAGCGAAATGGCAATAAAGGACAGGAAACTTCCGGGATTTCTCAAAATTGACAGAGAGTGGGCACAGAATGTCCTCTACAGATACAAAAGAATGAAGCAGTTGAGCTGAGAATATGAGCAAAGGCACCCGAAAAGGTGCCTTTATTGTTTGAAAGAACAGATGGAACTGTCCTTTGCTAAAATGAAGAATTTTTTAGAATTTCTTTTGCTTTTTCGGTGTCGGCTTCGATAGTTTTCTGAAGCTCTGCAATACTTTCAAATTTCTTTTCGTCCCGCAGAAATTCCACGAGGGAAACTCTTGCGGTGTCGCCGTAGAAGTCACCCTCGGCATCTATGAGAAACGCCTCCAGGGTGGGTATGTTTTCCCCTGTGACCGTGGGTTTTACGCCTATGTTTGCCACGGCTTTGTAGAGGGTGCCCGAAAGGGAAACCTCGCAGGCGTAAACACCGAATCGGGGCAAAAACTTTTGGGGACAAAGCTCGATATTCAGAGTGGGTTTACCCATTTTTCTGCCGATTTTTTTGCCGTGGATAACCTTGCCCTCAAAGGAGTAATCTTCCTTCAGAAGCCGGTTTGCCTCTTTAAGTTCTCCGTCTTTGAGGAGCTTTTTTATGTTGCTTGAGGACACCTGAGTGTTTCCCGAGAACACCTCGTCTAACACAAAAAGTTTGATGCCGAACTCCTTGCAAAGCGCTTTGAGGGTTTCGGTGTCTCCTTTGGCTTCTTTGCCGAAGCGGAAGTTGTATCCGCATACAACCGCCTCGGCGTGTAGGGTATTTGAAAGGACTTTTTCTACGAATTCTCGGGGAGTAAAAGTCTTGACCGCGTCGAAATCGCAAAGGCAGAGAAGCTCAACTCCCAAATTTTTGAAAATTCCCTGTTTTTCGGAATTATCCGTCAAAAGTCCCGTCGGAGATTTCTGCGGAAGCTCCGCAAAGGTGAAAACCGCAGGGGTGAGCCCCATATCCTTTTGGGAGACAGCAAGGCCTATTATCTGTCGGTGAGCCATGTGAACCCCGTCGAAAAAACCCAAGGCAACTGCTGTGGGTTTCTCTGCTTTTTGAGGGTAACTCAGAATTTCCATAAGCCGTCTCCTTTCTGTGGGTGTTCTGAAAATTATTTGCAAAAAGATATTTTATGGCTTAAAGCCTGTCAGTGCCATAATCTGTCGGAAAAGCCTATTTCGGTTTTCTCCTTAGAGGAAGTCAAGGTGCAGCTTGTAATACTGTACGGCACTAACCTTTTTCGGTGCCGAAATTTTTATTCGTTTGCGGCACACTCTCTGCTGAAACTCAGACGAATTATCAGGCAAAAGCTTCAAAGCTTCTGTAGAGTGCCACAACCTTACCCAAGAGCGCAACCTCCTCCACCACAATAGGCTCAAAGGCGTCGTTCTCAGGCTGAAGCCGAAAATGTCCGTTTTCCTTGTAAAAACGCTTGACGGTGGCTTCGTCACCGATTAAGGCAACGACGATTTCTCCGTTTTCCGCCACAGGTGTGCGGTGCACAACCACAATGTCCCCGTCAAAAATACCTGCGTTAATCATACTTTCGCCCACAACACGCAGAGCAAATAGCTCACGGCCTCGGGAAAAGCTTTGAGAAACGGGAATGTAGGAATCCACGTCCTCCACCGCCAAAATGGGCATACCTGCCGTAACCCGTCCCATAACCGGCACAGATACGGTCTTTTCACTCCCCGGCATCCGAATTGAACGGTTAAGACCTCGCTCACGCTCAATAAGACCTCTCTCCTCCAAGGTTTTCAGGTGAAGATGCACCGTAGAGGTGGATTTCAGTCCCGTGGCGTTGCAAATCTCACGGACAGAGGGGATTTTTCCGTCAGGGAGACACTCCTTGATATAGTCGTAAACCTTCTGCTGACTTTTGGTAAGGGGTTTCATATTATAACCTCCTGAAAATATTGTGACAATACTCCGTAAGTATTGTACCACATAATCTGTGAAAAATCAAACATTTGTTTTAATTTTCCTGATTTTCTCCGTAAAAATATGTTTTTCGAAAGTTTTTCTCTTGTTCACAGGTAATTCATCCTTTTTTTCTTGGGAAAATATATAATATACTCACACCAAAGAGCTCCGCAACTCTTTGGATACCGGCGAAAGCCGGCGTTGTTCTACCCTCCTTGTGCAGAAAGCTGCACTACGCTAATGCATATACATTAGCACCCCTCATTTCTTTCAGACACCGACCCATCCCCGGTCGGTGTCACTTTCTTTGTCGGCTTTTCGTCTGTCTTGTAATTATGTGCAAAAGCAAAAGGGCGACAATTCAAAACATCATACTTATTTACTAAGAGAAGAAAAAACAGAATTAGCGGTCAAAACTCTTGACATCATCCATGCAAAG
The DNA here is from genome assembly GCA_030533225.1 of Eubacteriales bacterium. Classification (GTDB taxonomy): domain Bacteria; phylum Bacillota; class Clostridia; order Oscillospirales; family Acutalibacteraceae; genus Ruminococcoides. The sequence continues at coordinate 6,778 of JAUNJO010000019.1, read as the reverse complement.
TGTTAAAATATGGGGGTCGCAAGTAAGCGACAGCAAGTAAATACTTAGGGGTATAGCTCAGTTGGTAGAGCAGCGGTCTCCAAAACCGCGTGCCGAGGGTTCAAGTCCTTCTGCCCCTGCCAAAATAAAGATGACCATCCGATTGGATGGTCGTTTTTATTTTTACTTGGAATATTGAAGGACTTGAACCCAAAGTGGGCTTGCGCCGTTAAGAAAAATAGGCTCACGGCCACGTCCCCCTTTGTCGGCATCGCCGACATTTCCCCCACACTGTGGGGGAATCTTCAGTGGACTGTTTTTTAGGTGCAAGGTGCGAAGACGGGTACCGAAATCCGCAGGATTTGGGTCGTCAAGCAGTGCAAAAAATCTTTGATTTATTGCGTCCTTCTGCCCCTGCCAAACGTATGGAGTACATCACACGATGTACTCCTTTTGTTTTGCACACAAAAGCCGCTTTAACTCTCGTTAAAACGGCTTTATTTGTTTCTATTCGGTTTTATCTTTCGTTTTGCCTATAACACGTACTATATACTGTCTGTATATACCTCCGCAGCAGGAGTTTAGCAGGGGAATGAAAAGAGTTTAAGTTAATTGATAATTTGAAAGATATATGATACAATCAATACGACAAGTTCAAATTAGAGAGGTAGTATAATTTATGAGTATATTTGACATATTTCAAAATAAATCTTTCACTCAAATTAAAATTGGCGATTGGGTTACGCAGTACAGTGCTGGATATTGGAAAGTTATTAATATTTTCCCAAAGTATGCAGAAGAAGATTATAGTTATGATGGTAAGTCATGGAAGAAAGGAGACCGACTTGGCGAATGGGTTATATTAAAAAAAGGTTTTACACCTAAGATGAAGCCTAGCAATGCTTGTGATTTTGTCGATGCAAAATGGTGCAAACTTGTATCTAATGATATTCTACATTCTATAGAAGAAACATTTGCAGAAAACTTAAAGGTTAAAGAAAAATTCGAAAAGGCCCCAAATATGCCAAGACCCTCTATTGCCAGTGTATGGATGGCGCTTGCGGATGAACAAGCAGAATCGTTCTCCGAGCTCATAAAGAATTTACCTACACGATTTACTTTAGAACAGTTTTGGGCTTGGTCTGCCGACTATCGTCAACACATCGTTGAACCATCAGATGCTACGCACATCTTGTATCTATATAGCTATCTGTGGGAAATCGATGATAACTTCGAACCGCTTCATTTTGGTCCGGAACTCAAGAAACTTTGACGTTGAATACGCTAAATAAGAATTTTCAGAGCAGATTATAAAACCAACACAGGACATCGTTCCGATGCCCTGTGTTTTTCTTTACTCAAATCTCGAAATTGTCCGTTATCCCTATGAGCCTTGAGTTATCTCTTTTCACATAGTACATCTCAGTTATCTGCGAGGTGCTGTGTCCGAGAAGGTCACCAGCTTGTCTTGGTGTGAGGCATTTTATTGTGCCGTCAGGTTGCTTTACACCATTAACAAGATTGGTTGCGAAGGTGTGTCTGAGAGAATGAAGCCCCCTTTGTTCAATACCTGCCGCTTCAAGTATTCGGTAATACCTCTTCCTAAGGTTGCTTGGTTTCGTGTAGTTGCCCTTACTATCGCAGACCAGAGGACTATCCTCTCCGAAGTAAAACTCTGCTCTCAGCTCCTTTATTGCCTCAACAGCGGTGTTGTTAAGAGGGACTGTTCTCTTGCTCGTAGCAGTCTTAGGTTTTCCAACTTCAATCTCTCTGCCCGATTCAAACTCTACACCATCCCTTTTCTGAACCTCTTTCACAGCTTGGTTGATGTGCAGAACTCTGTTCTCAAGGTCGATGTCACTGTTAAGCAGACCGAGTAATTCACCTGTCCTCAAGCCTGTGTTCAGCATTAGGATGTATGCCGCTGACTGCTGATACATCCTCTTGCCTGTTCCCCAGGTTCTGACACATTCCTCTTTGAACTTTTGTATCTCCTCATCTGTGAACACCGCTACTGTGTCACAGGTGGGGAGATTTTCTTTACCCTGAGCCGCCATGAAGTTCGGCTTCTTTATCATCGGTACACTACGCATAGGGTTCTTTTCTATGTACTCCTGCTCGATTAGGAACTTGAAATACTCGCCTATGATTCCATGAATTTTCTTGACCGTACTGTAAGCGTAACCGTCATTCATTTTATCATTGAGAAGCTTTTTAATGTCAGCTGCCTTTATGGTGCTGACAACCTTGTCCCCAAGAGCAGGGTATACATGAATTCTTGCTGTGCTTTCAAGTCTGTCGTAGGTAGTTCTCTCTACCGAAGGAAACTTGAAAACCTCAAGCCAGCTCTGCATACTGTCCTTGAGCTTCTTCCTTGACTCATCACTTTCTTCCACAGACTGATTGAACTCGGCTATGTAGTTTGTTATCTTCTGCTGTACTTCAGACTTGGTCTTTGCCGAAAAACTCTTTCGCTTGTCCTTGCCGTCATCATCCACATACCAGACAACACCAATGTAATCACCTGTGTCTTTTCTCTGATGTATATTTCCGTTTGTCTTTATTCTTCTTACCGACATTTCATATCATCTCCTTTTCAAGCACACACAATATCACAACTTTTCACTAATATCCAGACAATAAACCTAATAGACAAAACACCTAAATAGTGATACAATGGAATATATTGGAGGTATCACTATGGCTAAACAAAGAAAAAAGGAGAAAAAACACAAGGCACCAATGCCGCCTTTATCTACATTAGATAGATTCATTTATATCACTCTTATGGTTATAAGCTTCATCGCTTGTTTTATCCTTGGAGTTCTGCTCGATGTAATCAAACACCTGATTGCTTTCTCTGACAAGACAGTTATTGCATACGAAGGAACAATCGCAGATCTTTTGTTTTTGCCCTTCCTGATATTCATTCTGCTTTTTGGATTCATAGCTCTTTTGAACTGTATGAATTCAAAAACACCTATCTTCGGTAAAAAGGGAATTACATACGGACCACCAAAGTATAAAGCAAAATATCCTCTTTTCATGAGAAACAAGCCTGAAGTATATGTAAAGCCTTCCGAAAAACGATGGCGTAAAACAAAGTGTATTTTAATTTTAGGGATACTTGTATTAACTCTTATTCCATTGGGCTTTTCATTTTGCGGAAGAAAATGTCTTACAGATGATGTTACCATACAACAATACAATATCGTAAATGTCAAAAAATCCGAATACACCATTGATGAAATTGAGTCCACAACACTCAAAGCATATTATCACTTAGGTGGTAAGTATTCCAGAAGCTATTGGGAAGTCAGTATAGAGTTCGCTACCAATAATAAAAATTTTGAATTTGATTATAGCAATTTTAAACCATTCGGTGACGGAGCACACACTGAAACACTTGATATGCTTCTGGACATCAAATCAAAGCTTAATTCCAAAGACATAGAATTTATCGGCATAGACAATCTTGAGTATGTTATAGAAGAAAAAGGTCTTAACGAAAAAGAATCTGAAATGTTATACGAGCTGTTCAATGCAAACTAATAAACCCATATCTTCACACCGCATAAACCTAATCTTGTTTATGCGGTGTTTTCACTGCAAACTTTTGAGAATATCCAGACAATTTTTCTGTGCATAAAATACCGCTCAAAATACTTGAAAAAGCCCCTTGGCGCCAGATGTTATACTCTCAAACCCGCATCAAACGGCTCTACAATGGGGGTTGCGTATAATAAAGACGCCAAAGGTCATAATTGCATATAAAATTGACGTCTTACGACATACTGAATAAAATCCCCAAGAATGGCTCTACGGTGGGCTTTGCCACCCGATGTGAACCGCGAAAAGGCGACTAATGACGCCATCGCTTATTCCTGCAAAAAAATCGGACATCAAATTCTTGCCTGAAGTTGCCGATTTTGGGGTTCGGGGTTTGCCCCGACAAGCGTTTGTATCGACGGCCTTTGAGGGTCGGCGTATATACAAACAATATGCTTGCCTATCCCTGAAGGGATAGATTTTAATGCCTACTAATCGAAGTCAGTAAGCTCTTTCAAAGTTTCATCTGCTTTGTATCTGTTGATAGCTGCACCGAAAGGAACATCGAAATCATGGACTATGTAATGGTTATTAAATGTCCGAGGCTTACCGTTTTTGCTCAGTCCTGACTTGTTTTCAATTTCAATAAAGCCTCTCTCCTCAAGTTCCTTGAGTCTGCTCTGTACAGTAGCTTTTGCAATACCAAGTTGCTCACTCATTGTAGGTATGCTCGGCCAGCACTCTCCCTTAGAGCCTGCACACGAAACCAGATATGCATACACCTTGAAAGCATACGGGTCCAGCTTGATTCTAAAAATATCGTTTGGGAGTTTAAAGAAACCCTCTGTTCTTTCAATTTGTTTTTTCATAAAAACACCTTCCTTCTTATTTCTCTACAAATTTTATCACGAGTAACTTGTAGAAATTTTAATAATCTTGTCCCTTTTTCAAATAAAAAAACCGCAAGGAGCATTTTTACATACTCCTTACGGTGACAGCCTATCTTAGTCCATTCATCTCAACTACATCTTCGCTCTCACCATCATACATTCAATCATCGTATTCAGTTTTATAAGGCTATTTTAACATCGAACAGATGTTTTGTCAAATGTTTTGCAGATTTATTTTTCGCTTATTTATTCGTGACAGAAATATATGTTGTATTCTCCGTCTGGTTGTCTTTCGGCATAGCAGTTGATTGTCCAGTCAGTGTATGTGGCATCTGACATTTCCAAGAACGTATTAGCTTCGTTGATGAAAGATACCAAGGTGTCATTTGTAAATTTATTTACTGAACACTCTTCGTATTTTGACATCAAGGTTTGAGTCAGAAACCAACCGCAATTATCTTTGTTGAGAGTTGGATTATATGGTGAACCAAGACTTACGAAATGATTATTTATTACCATTGTGACTTTGCTCATATTTTCATCTGTGCATAGTTGACTGTGGGGTATCACTGTATCGTCTGTGATTATTGCTATTGTAGTTTCTGCCGGTTCATAATACTCGGTTGGTATTGGTGTATGAGTTTTTTCTGTTTCAACCTTCGGTGTTTCTGTTTGGGGAGCAGTGAGCGTTGTCACCGCTACAACTTCTACTGCATCTATTGTAGTTTCAACCACGGTTGAGGGTATTGTAAATTTTTCAGTAACTTCAGTTACAGGAGCTTCTGTTGTCACTGATGTTACTGATGTCACTGAAGTTTTCACCATAGGTTCTGTTGCTGATGTGCTTGTTGGTAATACTGTTCTTTCGCTACAACCGCTTATGCTCATACATATCATTGCTGCAAAGATTATCATTGTCTGTATTCTCTTTTTCATATCTATACCTACGGTATCTCCATTGTTTTCATAACCTCAACCATAAGCTGAATCGCTATGGTGAACCCTTGGGTGAATGCTTCAGTTTCAAGGTAATCTGTAATCTCTGACTGACAGTCCTTGAACTTTTCAAAGTTTTCTTTTTGCTTCTCCGTAAGACCTATCATCAAGTCATCTTCATTCTGACAGATAAGCTTCATCAGGTTATCGAGCTTACTACCTCTGACTATTGACCTTTCTGTCGGTCTTACATTTCCATACCATAAATCTTCAAGTATTGTCACAGTTTGCACCGCCTTTCTCAGTACAAACACATAGCACACAAACTTTCACAAGTCCAGATATTTTTTACCCCACAAAAAGAACAATGCAACATTGCAAGTGACTACCTCTGCAATGTTGCATTTACTATGTTCTTATTAACTCCGCCACAAATCCCCTGTGTCGGTTTTAATGTTTCGTTCGTATTTGTTCCCTACTCTTTCAAACAAACTGCACACAGGGCGAAGCAAGGGCAACAACAACGACATTTGCAAACAATTTCAAAACACTATGACAATTCAAACAAAAAAGCTATTGATTGAATAGTTTATCAAATAAAATCTTGTTACGCTTTTTTGAATCCTGAACCATTTTGTTATAAGGCAGAATCTCAATATATGCATTATAGTTACTCAAATAATGATAATATCCCATATTATCTGGAGTCTTCTTAAAATCATTCTGTTTTGCCAACAGTTTGACTTTATCATTCACATCACACAATATATAACAGAAAAACCTAACACTCTCATTTCCCTCAATCATTAACCCATCTTTGGTTTTAATTTTTCCACCAATAATATCATCCATATATTCTATTACCTGTTGGATTGGATTTTCATCTTGTGTATAATTCTTTCTTCCTGGGCGCTTAAACTCGATTATAGTTATGTTTCTAAAAGGTTGTTCATTTTCATCTGTGAACGCAAATGGTGAATCAAAAATTGCAATATCAGGTTCGTTATTACTATCCGATTGTATTGGTGACATGCTCTTTAATTTTTTGTCAGACGCCAAGTAATAATGGTAAGATAGTTTTTCATCAATCAGCCAAAGATTATGCGAAGTATAATCTATATCATCAGAAGTTTGTTGCATAGGAAACACTAATTGATGCACACTTTCCTCATATGCGTATGTATTTCCATTATCATCTTGATATTTAAGATTGCTTTCAAGAAGTTCTAAGACAGCTTTTCTATGTACAATATATTCAGCCAAACTGCTTTTACCCATTTCCGACAATTTTTCCGCATATTCGGTTGACTTCTTTACAATATCTTTGCTACTTTTATTTTCTTTAATGATTCTTTCTAAATCCTTACCTTCTTCCTTTAAACGCAACTTATAAAGTTGTTCCTGTCTAAACAATTCCATTTCCA
>JAUNJO010000063.1 GCA_030533225.1 Eubacteriales bacterium | reverse complement strand
CAGGATTTTTAATGATATAGTCAAAAAATTCAGCAAAAGCAGTATTTCCCGTTGCTTTTTCAGTTTGGAGTCTTGCAATAGTTTCACCAGAAAGCCCGGTTTTTTCGTTTATGCCTTGTATAGTTTCGTTTCTTGTTGGTACATCGGAAAGGCCGAGAATATAATCAGCAGAAACATTTAAGTTTTTGCTGATTTTTATTATTTGTTCAATATTAGGTGTTCTGTCTCCTTTAGCGAAATATGAAATTGTATTAGGAGTAACGCTTAAAATTTCCGCAAGCTCCTTTTGCATCATATCTTTACTGATTAGTGTGCAGCTTATTCTATCTCCAATTTTCCGTGATGTTACTTTATCCATTTTCAAACCCTCCGAGTATCATATTTGCTATGTTGTTATAAAAAGATAACAAATGTGTTGATTTGCTGTTGTTGTTATGCTACAATTTAAGTATAACATATTTGTTATTCAATGTCAACAGCAACAACAAAAAATGATACGAAAGGAGCAAAAGAGCTATGGCAAATCTTGATATTAGGAAAGCCGCCGCTGATGCTGGGGTTAAGCTGTGGGAAGTTGCGGAACTTTACGGAATTACCGACTCTAATTTTTCCCGTAAGCTCCGCCGTGAACTGCCCGAACCTGAGAAGCAGAAGATTTTTGAAATCATCGAGCAAATTCACAGCGAAAAAGCCACCGTAAGCAGTTGACCTATTTACCAATCGGCAACGCCTAACGAATAAAGCGGAAACGCAGGAAGGAGAATTTTATGCAAACGCAGGAAGCGGAAACATTCATAATAAGTCAAAAGCAAGCTCACGCTTTCGCTGTTGCTGTGTTTGCTGATATTCGTGCGTACCGTGAGGCACACCAAGCCGAATATGAGGAATTTCTAAAAGCAGAACAGGAGAAAGGAGGGTGCGACAATGGGAAGGATTTTTGAACTGCTCCCGGAAGGTCAGGAAAACGCCGTATCTCGTAGAGATTTAGCGACTATTACCGGGCTGAATGATAGGGAGCTACGAAGGGCAATAGCATCCGAACGCCGAGAGGGAGCCTTGATTTTGTCATCGACTGACAGCGAACACAGCGGATACTTCCGCCCGGCAAGTGCTGACGAGCTACAGCGGTTCGTTGCTTCGATGACGAGACGAGGCAAAGCAACATTTGCCGCAGTTGCACAAGCACGAAAAGCCCTTAAACGTATTGAGGCAGAAAAGGAGGGCAAGGGCAATGGAAACGGTTAACCCTTTTCAAAGATATTCAGGAGAAGCAGAAAGCGAACCCGAAACCACATCAAGCAAAAAAGAAAAGCGTTACTATTGGCTGAAGCTAATGGACGGTTTTTTTGATGATAAACACATCAAGCTGTTACGTTCTCAGGAGAACGGCGACAAAATGGTAATTATCTATCTTATGTTGCAATTAAAGGCACTCAAAAGCGAGGGCGTTATTGACTATATGCGAATAATGCCGAGTATTGAGGAAGAAATTGCAGTTGATATAGGTGAAAGCGTGGAGTCGGTAAAATCAACGGTTGATATGCTTGTCAAAATGCGATTAGTTGAAGCGTTGGACGACTCCACCCTTTTTATGATAACCAAAAAGGAACTTTTGGACTATGGCGGCGAAACGGCCGCAGCCGAAAGGCAACGAAAGTCCAGAGAGAACCGGAAAAACTCTTCTTTGTGACATTGTCACACCCTTGTCACAAAAATGTCACGCACATATAGAGTAAGAGAAGATAAAGAGAATAGAGCAAAAGAAAGATGAATAACAGGTGTGCGCTTTTTCGCTTTGTTGCTTTGCTCACGGTACAAAAAATTACCGTAATACTACAAAACAAAAGTGCAATATTTCGTCACGGAAAGGAGAGGGACAGATAATGAATTACGATGTAAGGGGAAATACAGCAGAATTGCTGTCACGGCTTGAAAGGTTGTCAAATGAAATAGCCGATATTTCACGCCAAGCCGAACGCATCACCGAAGAACTGACAGAACTCCAAACCGATTTATACCGATTTAGTGCGGCGGTTGCGGATGAACTGGACTGTTGAAAAAACAAAAAGGTGGCTCTGTTCATACGGTGAACTGATTACTGATATAGATACCCTTTTTGAAAGGGCGGATATTTTAGAAATGAAGGCTCGTTCCCCGTCTTCACCACACCTTGACGGAATGCCACACGAAAAAAGCGGTTGTAACGACAGAATGGCTCACCTTGTCGCTCAGTATGTTACTTTGCGAAATGAAGCATCTGCAAAACTGGAAAAATCACGTATTCTATACAAGGAAATTGACCGAAATATAAAAATGATTAAGGGTCCCGGATGGGCTCATAAAAAGGCTGTCCTACAAATGCGATACCTTGATGTCGCTAAATGGTACGATGTTGTAGATATGTTGTTCGGAGGGAAAGGTGATTTTCTCGGTAAAGAAGATACATACCTCCGCAGAGTCCATAAATTACACAAAACCGCTCTTGAAGAGCTCACAGAAATATTAAACCAAAACACAGAAAGGAAATCACAAAATGATGAAACCTGAAACCAAATTCGACCTTGCGAAAATTCAAGCGGCTATTCTCGGATACGAGGCCGCTTATGATGCTTTTGATACCGCATACACCGAACTTAAAGAATATACCGAAGGTGCAAAGGAACGCCTGAGAGAACGCCGTGAACGAGGTCACGCAAGAGTACACGAGCTCGAATTACTGCTTGTCGGTTCTCCCTCTCAACAGTTGCGAGATGTTGAGGCAAAAATCAAGCTCAACCGTGAAAAACTCAATGCAAATTGGGTTCACTATAACCCAATGATACAGAGAAGCATTGACGACTTTGAGGCAGAGAGGGAGAGGCTTCTTGCGGAAATTAGCCGTACACCGTCCACACCTGAAGAAATCGAGTTGAAGGAACTGAAAGCCGTTAAATATTGCTTTACTTCCGATGAAAAAGCGGAAATTAAAAGACTTTATGATGCTGCTATGCACAAATACAACGAATTGTGTCTTGCAAAGGAACATCTTTTAAGCAATCAAAAGGAAACAGTAAAGGAATTGGAACAGTACCGTTTTGAAATTTTGCGAATGCCGTTGCTTAGTATGGGTAGCACATACGTAAATAACATCAAAAAAGAAGCTGATACTCTTTGCGAGGAGGTATAAAAATGTTAAGTGCAAGAATTGAAGCGGGGTTCTCCCGGCTCCTTGACAAGAAAGCAACGGAAAACGGTATTTCTATTATAGCCGCTATTCCGCTTTTGCTCTCCGATATTATCCCCGAAAAGATGAAGTCTTTGATTTGTGAGGAATACAATCTTTCGTTGCCTGAAGGTGCAACCTTTTTAGATGCCCTTAACATTGCGGCCAAGAAAGCGAGGTCAACTGAAAATGATAAAGAAAGCCATTGAAAGACACAGCTACGCACTTGCAAGAGGTATTGAAGAACTGCATCAGCACACCGAACGAATGCAGACCGCTTTTGACGAAGCACGACAGAGAATCCGCAACCCTGATTACAGGGGCGGCAAGATGTCGGCTCACGAAATGCTGAACGCCATTATAAATATGGATATTGCCGAAAGCGAATACAGGGAAGCTCAGGGGGCAAGGGTAAAAATTGACCGTCTTATTTCATCCTTGACCGCCGAACTGTAAGACATTCAGGCGGGAGCGGACCTTGTACTGAATATGACAAATATTGATTTGGATATATTTGCCTTAAAGAAGGAATTTGACGAAAAAGGCGGCAACCGTTTTGTTGAAGAAGCAAAGAAAATGTGTAGCCAACATTCAGGAAAGCCCTGCCCGAAAAAGTCAGCCCGTCTCCTTTGGGAAGCGTACAAAATCCCCGTTTTTGGTGACATCACATACGAAACCGCCTTAAAGCACGTACTTGACCGATACTCCCAAAAGAAGAAACGGGGCGAATAACACCCTATGAACGATATGCAAAAGAGATTTGCCGAACTGTACGCCGCAAACCCGAACGCAACAAAGGCGGCAAAGGGAGCGGGATATTCCGAACGAACAGCTCGCTCGCAAGGGCAAAGGCTGTTGACAAATGTTGACGTTCTGCAATATATTCAATCTTTGCAAGATGCGGCCGCCGCTGAACGCATTGCAAGCCTGACCGAAATAAAAGCGATTTGGAGCGATATAATGCACGACCCAAAAGAGAAGACCGCCGACCGCTTGAAAGCCTCGGAACTTCTTGCAAAGTCTTCAGGGGCCTTCGCTTCCGCTGTGACCGTTCGCTCCCGTAATGGTGATACGGCGTTTATAGCAACCACCACAGAAGAGGGCGGAAATGATGTTATTATCTATATGCCGCAGATTGACCCGGAAGAAAAATGTTCTGCTGAGGACGATTAAAACGAAAAGGAGAGCGCATAATGAAATACAAAGAAATATGTGAAATTGCGAAAAAAGAGGGTATGAAGCCCGACTATGCCGCTTCATCGGCGAGCATAGACCGACTGAAAGAGACGGAATTAGTATGTTTACGCTGTTATTCTGCATTGCCTGAAGATGCTGAATATATCGGTTCATACCTCTATCACCAGTCCGAACAGTCCGGGGAGGCTAAATTTTGGGATGCCGTTTGCACCGTAACGAAAGACGGCAGGGCTGTAATAGGTGTATCTCACGAGCTGATGAATTGCGGTTCAAAGGAATTTGTACAGATAGTTTTTCTTCACGAACTGGCACACCTGACAGAGATAGAACACAACGAGGATTTTATGGACCGCTATAATGAGCTTGAATATGAATACTTTATGAGAAACCGCAGAGCAGACAGAGCGGGACCGTACAGACCGACAAGAAAGGTGCATAAATGGTAAAGCCATACACAGCCATTTACAGCCATTTTGAGCGAATTTAATTTTATGTTATCGGTTTACCCTCTTGAATAGTTTTCTCTCATTCTCGGTCGTTTTGTGAGATTTTGACCGCATATAAAAGACACGCCAAAGGTTTTAATGCCTCTGGCGTTTTTGATTTACAGCGGAGAGGGAGCGGCTTATTCTTCCGATGCGTTTATAAGTGAAATATCAAACTGTATTCTTCCCGTAAAGACACCGGATGCCGTAGCTGTTTCTTTTTGTGGTATAACTTGAAGTGTTCCGGTCGCAGTATCTTTGTTTTCTTCCGTAATGGTAACGAGAGTATGGGGAGCGTTTCCTTTCGTGAGCTCTACCGCCTCCGCTCCGTTCTCGGATGCAAGAAGAGTACACTTCATTGTGCTTCTGTCAGCATCGGCGATTAACTCAAAATATCCGCTCTCACCGAATGAACCTTCAGGAATGCTGACAACTATGCTTTGTGTCGCTGTCAGGTGTGCATAATCGGCAGAAACGGAAATTGTGTCTTTTTGAGTAAGCATAAGCGAAGAAGGAATGTTGACGGCATACTGACCGTAATTACTATAATATACGGTCGTAGTGCTTGATGAACTTTCTTCAACTGTTGCCGCCGATGCGGCGACAGAACACGACACCGCCATAAGAGCGGCCATAAATAATACAAGAATTTTTCTCATTATGTAACCTCCAAAATAAAATGAGTCGTTGCACCGTTTAACTCCGTTTTATTATCGAGCGAATAACAGTAATATGTCAGGGTGGCGGGGTATTCGCCTTTATCGAGAGGGGCTGCAAGGGTAAGCTGATAAATTGCTTTACCGGGAGCAATCAGCCCCGAACGGTATATTTCCGCTCCGCCGTCAAGCGTTATAACCGCCACAAAATAGCAGGGGTTATGTTTAGGGTTGAAGATGTCGCAAGCTACTGTCTTTTGATTTGCGGGTATTGTCATCTTTTCAAAGCCCGGTATTGAAATGCTGTCCGCTTTGCCTGTTGCGTTTATCCCTCCTGAAGCTCCGATGTCCTGAGCATTACTGTCCTCTGTCAGCCCTGATATGTTCTCCCTCTCCGGCACACGTTCACCGTCATTATTGAGCAGAAAACCGATAGCCAGACCGCCGATAAACAGAATTAGTGCAATGATGATTATAAATGCTTTTTTCTTCACAGGTAATTCTCCCTCCGTTGTAAATCACAAAAATTATACATCTTCCGGGAACTGTTTACGAGGCAAGTCAGGTGGGCGTATTTTCCAACGGCGTATTGTGGAATTCTCCGCAGAGCAGTCATCCGACACACCGTCAACAGCGTTTTGTATTACGTCCGCCTGATAATATTTCTTTGCAGTCATAAAAGACGGTAGCTCTAAATGCAGTTTTTTACAAACGGGACATTTTAACCGCCGTAACCTATACCATTTAATTTGCCCTGTTTCGTCTATACAATGCCGCTCCCTTGTATCATATCCCGACATCAAAGCATTACAGAGAGGGCAAAAGGGCGGCTCTTTGCTTTTAATTGTGTATTGCTCCCTCTCCACAGAGTAAACAATTTCAAATTGAGATATAACTATCACGGCACACGTACATATATGTATGGGTAACGGTTA
>JAUNJO010000018.1:280-32277 GCA_030533225.1 Eubacteriales bacterium | reverse complement strand
CAACAATCAGAACAAGAATCAGCAGAACAATCAGAACAGATAATCTGCCGAAACATGATATTTTACACAGCTATCCTCCGATACCTCGGAGGATAGCAATGGCAATAAGTTACATATCAGTAGCCTAAGTTTTCGCCTACGATTACCACTTTAATTCTGTCCTTGTGTCTTTGCTTTGCAGATACCACATAGTTACAGCAAATTCTGCCCGAGCCGCTGCAGCCGTCACACATAAAGGGATTATCAGCGTTTAAGGACTTGCACCTCTCCATGCTCTCGCAGTATGCGCCGGTGTGAAGCCGCTTTGTGTTAAGAGGTGCTGAAACTGTCTTGACACGCATAATTGCCTCGTCGATGTTTTCGCAGATTTTGTTTACACCGCAAACCACAATAACACTCTTAGGTCCATACAAGAGAGCCGCAACCCGGTTTGAGTTGCCGTCCACATTGTAAAGCACACCGTCACGGGTGAGGGCGTTTGTGCTCATAAGATAAGTGTCGCAGGTGAAAGCCGCACGGTACACAGCCTCAACATCCTCACAGGTTTCGCGGTTTATGAAGTTGTATTTTCCGCTTTGCATCAGAGCGAAAACACCGCTTTCCTTAAGGGACATTGAGCCGCCGCAGGTAATGGTTTCTCCACGGCTGAGCAAAGACTCTACAAGCTCTACCGCCTGCTTTGAGGTTTCGCAGAAGTAGGACTTCATATTGTTTTTTTCCAAATTTTCCATGGTTTCTTTTACGGTATTCATATCGAAACTCATAAGGTCACATCCTTTATATTGTGTTCATTATTTCATTTTATATTATACATACCGGGGCCGTAGAAATCAAGGCTTTACAAAGGGCACTCCCAAGTAATCCGCAACACTTCGGGAAAGATTTTCCGCAATACCGTTTATATTCTCTCTAATCCACTGAGCGTCCCCGGGGTTATCGTGGAAAGCAACCTCAACCAAAGCCGCAGGAGCTTTTGTCCTTCTGACTTCGGCAAGGCTTGTTGTGGGAATGGTTGTGACCTTGCTCGGGTCATAGTAAAGACCTTTGTAGTTGTCGGCGATAATATCCGCAAGGCGTCTTCCTCTGACGGATGAGGGATAGTAGTAAACCTGAACTCCCGTAGCGCCTCCGGGATTTGCGCCTGCGGAAGCGTTTGAGTGGATAGCAAGATGCAAATCGTAGTTTCCTGCGTTTGAATCGTTGATGGTTTTGGTCAAGGAATCCTGTGGATTATTTCGTACAAAATTAATGCCCGATGCCCGAAGGTACGGCTCCATGGCATCCGCTACCAAGTTCATATAGTACTCCTCATTGCCTCCGCCGTAGTAGGGGTTGGACTCCTGCAGGGAAGGGCTTAAAAAAATTGTCGGCATAAATCATACTCCTTACTAAAATTTAATATAATATATTTATGTGGAAATATATTTATGCCACTTTACAAATACGACAGGATATGATAAAATATAATCAGTAATCATTACTGATTTGAGGTGAGTAAGTGGTTGGTCGAAATCATAGCAAAAAACGGCAAATGATTCTTGATACAATTAAATCTACAGATACCCACCCCAGTGCAAAATGGGTGTACGAACAACTCAAGGAGGAAATCCCCAATCTGAGTTTTGGTACTGTTTATCGAAACATTGCCCTTTTCAAAGAAGAAGGGTTAGTAGTAACTGTCACAAACCTTGACGGCGAAGAGCGTATTGACGGCAACACCTCACAGCACGCTCACTTTGTGTGCAAAGAGTGCAAACAGGTCTATGATATTTTCCCGACACAACTCTCTGCGCCTAAAGAATGTCCCCTTGAGGGCTTTGAGACAGAACATCGGGTGCTGACTTACTTCGGCAAGTGCAGTGCCTGTAATAACTCAAAAAAATTTACAGGAGGAGGCATAAAAATGGCTTGGGTATGCAAAATCTGCGGTTACACTCACGAGGGCGAGGAAGCTCCCGAAAAGTGCCCCATCTGCAAAGCACCTGCAGAAAAATTTGAAAAAGAAGGCGAGTAATTCTCGCAACACGCCAACTTAATACGAACAAACCCTCGCATAAATTTGCGAGGGTTTTGCATTTTATTCAGTATCCGAACAGGGATATTTTGAGTTTAGATATATCTGATGTTGAGTGTGTCTGTGGAGGAGGTGGGAATGGTCTTGTTGGAGGAAATTACAATAACAATATCCCCCTTCTGAACAATTCCTGTTTCCACCGCTTTGTCAAGTGCCTGCTTGGTAATCTCATCACTCTTGATTAGTTCCTTGCCGTAAACGGGAGTTACACCCCAGTTGAGGGAAAGCTTTGCGCAAACCTCCTTGGAGGTTACAACCGCAATAATATCACACTCGGGTCGGCAGCGGGACATAGCTCGGGCAACCGAACCGGTTTTGCTCTCAACAATAATCGCAGAAGCGCCGATGTGCTCGGCAATATTCTTTGCGGCGTGGCAGATGTTCTCTCTGAAAGAAGCCTCCTCAGGCTCTCGGTGTAAGAACTCACGAAGCACCAAAAGTTCAGAGTGGCGCTCAGCCTCGGTACAAATGTCACACAGGGCTTTGACGCTTTCCACAGGATATTTACCCGCGGCACTCTCCCCTGAAAGCATAACTGCCGATGTGCCGTCATAAACCGCGTTTGCAACATCGGAAATCTCAGCTCTTGTAGGTCTCGGACAGGTTGTCATGCTCTCCAAAAGCTGAGTTGCCGTAATGACAAACTTACCGCATGCAACACATTTCCTGATAATTGACTTTTGAATTTCGGGAAGCTTAATAAAGGGAATCTCCACACCCATGTCGCCTCTGGCAACCATGATGCCGTCGGAAACACGGATGATGTTGTCGATATCCGAAACACCGCTTTGATTCTCTATCTTGGAAATAATCTCAACATTATCGTAGCCGAGACTTGCGATATAGTCACGCAGAGTGGTAACATCCTCTGCACTTCTCACAAAGGAAGCGGCAATAAAGGTTGCGCCCAGAGAAAGTCCGAATTCAAGATCCCGTCTGTCCTGAGCACTCACATAGGGCATATTTATAATATAGTCGGGGATGTTGAGACTCTTGCGGTTGGAAAGCTTGCCGCCTGCTTCAACGCTCAGGATAATTCTGTCGCTTTGGGTGGACTTAACCTTCATGACGATTTTTCCGTCGTCAAAGAGAACCTGTCTGCCGATAATATCAGGGTCCTTCATGAAAATATCCACAAGTCGGGGATATGAAATGCTGACACCTTTTTCGTCGCCCAAAACATCGTCCTTATACAGCGCGAAGTCCTGTCCCTTTTTGAGAACCACGGAGTTGTTCTCAAACATACCTACCCTGACCTCGGGGCCCTTTGTGTCAAGTAAAATCGCAACATGCTTGCCTGTCTCGGCTTCCGCCTCGCGAACACGCTCCACATGGTTTTTAATATCATCATAAGTGCCGTGGGATAGATTGATTCGGGCAACATTCATACCTGCCTCAATCATTTTCACCAGGGTTTCCTTATTACTGCAGGCAGGGCCTAAGGTGCAGATAATTTTTGTTTTTCTCATTTTTCTACCCCGATTCATATAAAATTAATCAGTATCAGTGTTATTATGTACCTTCGTGTTCATGATAACACAGACAGACGGTTTTTTCAATATTTTGTAAGACAAGTTTTTCACATTTTCTCTCAGTATCCGCTGTTTTCCGTGAGCCACTTTGCAACCGCGTCTTCATCGCAATGGCCTATGATGCCTGTGGCGATTTCCTTGAGTTTATCCTCTGCATTTGCCACCGCGTAGCCTTCATCTGCTGCTCTCAAAAGCGGGATATCGTTGATTCCGTCGCCAAAGGCAACCATTTTGTCACAGCCGAGCATGGACTTAAGCTCCAAGGCTGCGTTTGCCTTTGTTGCCTTTTCCGCCATTACCTCCAAAAACCAATTATCCGTGTAGTTATCCGGCTGAAAAAGGCAGTTGCATTTCTCCCTAAGAAACTCGTAAACAGGCTCAAGGACCTCCTTTGGCTCAATAAAGGCAAAGTAGAAAATATCACCGATCAGGGTGCTTTCAAAACCGCCCTCAACAGGGTGATTGCGAGTACCCTTTTCCCTGTCCTTCACAAACTTTTTCATGTTATCCGTAGCAATACTCATGTCATAGATAAACTTCTCCCTGCCCTCCAAGACAGAGTACACAATAGGAATTTGCCTGAATCTCCTGACCGCTTCTTTCACCGCATCTATTTCTCTCTTGTTCATAAAATGTGAAACTATCTTTTCCCGTGTTTTTGGATCTACCAAAAACGCACCGGTGTACACCACGATGGGCACATTCGGAACAAGTCCGCCTGTAACTTTCAGAGCAGTTTCATCGCTTCTTGCTGTGGCAAAGGAAAATTTCACACCCTTTTCTATCAGCGCATTTATGGTGTCAGCGGTAAACCGGGAAATCTTTGCATCCGTATTCAAAAGTGTTGCATCCAAATCTGTAATATAAAGTGTTGACATAGTTTTAACCCAATATTTCTTTGATTATTTCGAGGGCTTTTTCGCCGTCGGCTTTGCCCTTTGACTTCTTCATAACGGTGCCGAGAATCGCCATGAGCGCCTTCTCTTTGCCGTTTCTGTAGTCCTGTGCGGCCTTGGTGTTTTCCTCTGCCGCTTCCCTGCAAAAAGCCCGCAGCGTACTCTCCTCCACAACCGACATATCCTCGTCGCTCAGGTATTCGGTACAGGGGTTTCCGCTTTTGAGCATCTTATCTAAAGTGATTTTTGCAAGATTTTTGTTAATCTTCTTATCCTCCAAAAGCTTTACCAAATCACAAAGCTGTGAGGGTGTTGTAAGCGGTGAGAACGCCTCTTTCTCACCCTCGGTCTTAAAGGTTGCAAAAATCTGACCGATGATGAAATTCGCAAGAAGCTTTGCACTTTGAGTACCCTTGAGTGCACGCTCAAAATAGTCGGAAATGTTCCTGTATTTGGTAAGGTGCAAAGCCTCCTCGGTACTGAGGCCCAACTCTTCCGTGTAACGCTTAACCCGACTCTGCGGAAGTTCGGGCAGGTTTGCTCTTATGCCGTTTATTTCTGCGTCGGTTAAAACAATATTTACCAAATCGGGCTCGGGGAAAAAGCGATAATCGTCAGCGTCCTCTTTGCTTCTCATTGATGAGGTTGTGCCCTCTGCGTCATTAAACCTCAGGGTTTCCTGAGTTACTTTTTCGCCCTTTTCAATAAGTGCGCATTGGCGTTTGTACTCATACTCCATGGCTTTCGCCATATTGGATACGGAGTTCATATTCTTAATCTCCGTGCGAATGCCCGGCACGCTTTCCCCATGGGGTTTTACCGAAATATTCACATCACAGCGCATGCTTCCCTCCTGCATTTTGCAGTCGGAAACACCGATATACCTCATTATTTGCTGAAGCTTTGTCACATACTCCTTTGCTTCATCTATACTGCTTATGTCGGGCTTTGTGACTATCTCAATAAGAGGCACACCTGCACGGTTACAGTCTATGAGTATTCCCTTTTCGGTATGTACAAGCTTGCCTGCGTCCTCCTCAATGTGAATACGCTCAATGCGAATCCTTTTGCCTGAAGAAAGGGTGAGAAAGCCGTCTTTACACAAAGGCATATCGAACTGTGAAATCTGATAGGCTTTCGGCAGGTCGGGATAGGAGTAATTCTTCCTGTCCATTTTAGAGAAATTTTGTATCTTGCAATTCAGAGCAAGTCCTGCCATAACCGCAAGGTTTACGACCTCCCGATTTAAGACGGGCAGTGTGCCCGGGTGACCTAAGCAAACAGGGCAGCAGTGAGTGTTTGGCTCACCGCCGAACTCGGTTGTACAGCCACAGAATATTTTGCTTTTTGAGGAGAGTTCCACATGGGTCTCAAGACCGCAAACCAAGTCATATTTCACAGCTTTACCCCCAACTTAACCTCTTTTTTGAAGTTTGTAATTTCCTCAAATCTATTTGCAAAGCAGAGGATTTTACCCTCCTCGAACCTGTTGCCGATTATCTGCATACCAACGGGCAGTCCGCTTTTGTCAAAACCGCAGGGAATTGAAACTCCGGGCAAGCCGGCAATGTTTACGGCAGTTGTGCAAATATCTGCCTGATAGTTTTCTACCGGGTCTGTGGAGGTTTTTCCAAGCTTCCAGGCTGTTGTGGGAGAGGTCGGCGTCAATATTACATCAAATCTGCTGAATGCTTCATCAAATTCGGAAATAATTGCACTTCTGAGATTTTGCGCTTTTTTGTAGTAAGAGTCTCTATAACCCTTTGACAGCACATAAGTGCCCAAAAGGATTCTTCTCTTTACCTCGTCTCCGAAACCCTCGCTTCTGGTTTTGCACACCATCTCATGTACGCTCTCATAAAGCTCTGCCTTGTGGCCGTAGCGGATTCCGTCATATCTTCCCAAGTTTGACGAAGCCTCTGCACAGGCCAAAATATAGTAAACAGGCAGGCAGAATTTGAGTGCCGGCATATCAAAAAACTCCACCCGGGCACCCAAACTTTCAAAGGTCTTGACTGCCTGAAAAAATGCCTTTTCCACATCTTTTGAAACACCCTTAAGAAACTCTTTCGGAACACCGATTTTCCTACCTTTTATATCCTTGTTAAGCTCTGAAAAAGTATTGGCACAGTAGGATGGGTTTGTTGTGCTGTCCATTTTGTCACTGCCTGCAATGGCGTCGAAAACAAGAGAAGCATCCTCCGCCGAGGACGCCAAAACACCGATTTGGTCAAGGCTCGAAGCATAGGCAATAAGTCCGTATCGGGACACTGCTCCGTAGGTGGGCTTAAGGCCGACTATTCCGCACAAAGACGCAGGCTGACGCACGGAGCCGCCTGTGTCCGAGCCTAAAGCATAGACCGCCAGATTGCCCGAAACAGCCGCAGCACCGCCACCGGAGGAACCTCCGGGGGTACATTCTAAATCATGTGGATTTTTTGCAGGGAAAAAGCAGGAGGATTCACAGCTTGAACCCATTGCAAATTCGTCCATGTTGGTTTTGCCCAGAAGCACCGCACCCAAAGCCGAAAGCTTTTCCCATGCCGTTGCGTCATAAAGGGGCACATACCCACTCAGTATTTTACTGCAGCAGGTGGTCTCTATGCCCTTTGTTGAGATGTTGTCCTTAAGCGTCATAGGAATGCCCGCAAGGGGTGAAATCCTCTCTCCCCCGGCTAATAATCTGTCCACGGCTTTAGCCGAGCTCAGTGCTGTTTCTTCGGTTATATTCACATAAGCACCAAGCTTTGCGTTATCCTTTTCAATAGCTGAAATATAGGCTTTTGCAAGTTCCTCGGCACTTATTTCTCTATTTCTGAGCATTTTATTAAGGGTAAGTATTTTCCCCATATTACGACCTCTTTACAAGGAAATAGTCCTCTTGCGTGTCCTGTGCGTTCCTCAGCACATCGCAAACAGGAAGCGAAGCCTCGACCCTATCTTCTCGAAATACATTTTGATTATCTGTGACAGAGGCTCTGCTTTTGCACACCTTCGGTGCGCTGCACACTTCACCTGCGAAATCTACGATACTCTGCATTTTAGTGCAAAGGTCATCAATTTCCTCGTCATCCACATATAGTTTCGCAAGCCTTGCAGTCTCTAAAATGTCTTTTGGGGTAATCACGGTCTTCCTCCCTTATTATGTGCTGAATTTTTCGGGATTTTCAGGGGTAACGAAAACTGTCTTTTGGTGCGTGTAAATAACTCTGCCTATGGGTGCATCGGAGGGCTTTGAGACATAGCGGATTTTGGTGTAGTCCACAGGCACCTGTGAACTTTCCCGAGCCTTTGAGTGATAGGCACAGAAACGCGCCGCCTCCAAAATATCCGTCTCGGGCACTTCTCTGCCCTGAGTAACAATGACGGTATGGGATGAGGGAATATCCTTGGTGTGAAGCCAGATATCCTCTTTATGGGAAAGTTTTAAGGTGAGCTTGTCGTTTTGGCGGTTATTTCTGCCCACAAGCACCGTAAATCCCCCTGATGTCCTGTACTCTTTGGGGGGCAGTTCCTGAGGCGGTTTCTGCTTGCCCTTTTGCATTTTAATATAACCTGAATCCATGAGTTCGGCTCTTATGAGCTGCATATCCTTTTGAGTCTGTGCGCGCTCGATTTCATCCAAAACGCTCTCAAGGTACAGAAGCTCCGACTGAGCCTTTTCAATCTGCACACGCAGGATTTTATCCGCTGTTTTGGCACGGGCATAGTCCCTGTAAAATTTCTGTGCGTTTTGGGAGGGAGATTTTGACGGGTCCAGGGGAATTCGCAGAGTGGCGTAGTTTTCATCGTAGAAATTCTCCACATCAATGTAGGACGCACCCTTTTCCGTTCTGTAGAGGTTTGCCTGCAAAAGATCACCGCGGATACGGAGACTCTCCCTGTCTTTCGTTGCCTCAAGTTCCGCTTTTTGAGCATTGATTTTTCGGGTGAGCCTTCCTATTGCATTCACAACAAGCTTTGTCAAATCCCTTGAGTGTGCTTTCATTCGCTCAATGGTGTCACGGCTGCGGTAATATTCATCCAAAAGTTCACAGTAGGAAGTAAATTGCCTCTGCTCCAGGGTATTTCCGTACTGGTTTACAGGGATAAAGGTCAGGTCAAAGGGCTTTCCCTCGGCATTTTTTATGAGGGTGGGAATACCCTTGTTTCCGAGAGCAATCTCCCTTAACTTATCTATCTCGGTCTTTAGTTTTTCTATGTCATTTTCGTCTAAATCCGTTACGGCTTTGTCCCCGGACTTATCAACACTAAAGGACAGTTCCCGAGCCACAATGGGAGAAATTCCCATAACCGTGTTGAGTATTGCTTTGTCGAGAGTTTTGGTTTTTTCCTCTGTGATTCTGTGCACAATCACCTGGGCGGGAACATCAAAGAGAGACATTTTTCCCTGTGACGGAGGAAGCTCGTAGGGAAGCTGTGGGAGCACCATACGCTTTGAGGAAAGGGTCATGTCTATTCGCTTTAAGGCATCCAGAATAACACCCTCTGCGTCAAGCAAAATGCAGTTGCTGTGCTTACCCATAATCTCCGCAACCAGGGTAAGCTTCCGTCTGTCACCTACGGAGTTTATCGCGTCAAAATCGAAAAATAAAATTCTCTCTGCTTCATGCTGACGCACTCCTTTCAGTCTTGCCGAGCACAGGTGCTTTCTCAAAAACATACAGAACATGGGAGGTTCCTTGGGATTTTCAGGGGCGTAATCTGTAAAACTTACCCTTGGGGAGTCCGCCCTTGCAGAGATTAAAAGTCGCTTGTTACCCTCTTTTGTATGGAGCGTAAAAACAAGCTCGTCACGGGCGGGCTGCTGAACCTGATTGACCTTGGCACCCACTGCAATATTCTCGATTTCTTTGCCTAAAAGGCCTAAAAATATACCGTCTAAAGCCATTTTGTCACCTGTATTTTACTTATGATACTTTCCGCCTGTGCTTATCTGAAAACTGCGGTAAATCTGCTCACAGAGCATAACTCGCGCCAGCTGGTGAGGGAAGGTCATAGGGCTCATGGAAAGGCGGAAATCCCCCTTTTTCTTCACTTCATCGGAAAGTCCGAAAGAACCGCCGATAATGAAATCCACCGTGCTTTTTCCCTCCAGAGCCACGCTGTCTATCTTTGTTGAAAGTGCCTCCGAGGAGAGAGTCTTTCCCTCGATGCACATAGGAATAACGTAGGAATTTTTGGAAATCTTCTCCAGTATCCTTTTGCCCTCGTCCTCTATGGCCTTTTCGATTTGTGCCGGGGAGGGCTTTTGGGGGAGTTTATACTCGGGAAGCTCCGAGATACCGAAACGGCAAAAGGGAGCAAGCCTTGTGGCGTACTCCTTCACCGCGTCTTTCAGGTATTTTTCTTTCAGTGTGCCGATGCAGATAATGTTTACACTTAGCATGAAATTTCCTCTCTGTAGGTAAGTCTGCGCTGTCAAAAAATAACTGCTTTTCCGTTGGTCTGTCTGGGTGCGACCTCCAAGGTAAAGTCCTCGTCCAAAACCATGCCCGCTTCTTTGAGGGAACACAGTGCCGTCATATATGCCACATCGGGAGTGTTGTTCTCACCACTCAGGTGACCAAGCACAAGGCGTTTCACACCGCTTTTCACAAAGTCGGGCAATTCCTCGGCACAGGCGATGTTTGAAAGATGTCCGTATTCCGATAAAATCCGTCTCTTGAGAGGATAAGGATAAGGGCCTGACATGAGCATATTAACATCGTGGTTTGACTCCACCACAGCCAAATCGCACCCCGCAATCGCATTTCTGATACTCGGCAACATAACCCCCATATCCGTTGCAACCATGCTCCTCTTTCCGTCGGGAGCAGTCACTCTGAAAGCACAGCTCTCGGCACTGTCGTGGGGAGTGTCGAAGCGTTCAATAAGCATGTCCCCCACTGATAACTTGGAGGTGATTATATCCGCAGTAAAACGGGAATCAAGTCTGCCGCCTTCCTCAAGCGCCTTCATTGTGCCCTCGCTTGCGTAAACATTTATGCCGTATCTTGAGGCAAGAACACGAAGTCCCTGACAGTGGTCCGTGTGCTCATGAGTGATGAAAATTGCCCTGACGCTTCGCATATCAAGGTTATTGGAAAGCATGGCGCTCTCAATCTGTTTACAGCTTCTGCCCGCATCAATAAGCACACCCTGGCCCGAACTTCCTATGTAATAGCTGTTGCCGCTGCTTCCGCTGAATAAAGTAACGAATTTTGCCAATGTAAATTCTCCTAAATTATCATATAAAAACTAAAAAGGGGTACGGCACGTACCCCTTGAGTAAACTGATTTATGCAGTGATTGCTGTCTCGTCGCCGGGAAAATACTGCTTCTTAATATCGGCGCCTAAACCTCTGAGCTTCTCGACGATCTCCTCATATCCACGCTCAACATAATGCACCGATGAAAGCTCGGTTGTGCCGCATGCAACAAGGCCTGCAATAATAAGCGCCGCACCGCCGCGTAGGTCGGTTGCCTTTACGGGAGCGCCGTGAAGTGCTGTGTTGCCGTCAATAATTGCCACTCTGCCCTCAACCGAAATCTTTGCGCCCATTGTTAAAAGTTCATTGACATACTGATAACGGTTATCCCAAACATTCTCGGTTACGAAGCTTGTGCCCTCAACAGTTGTGAGCATAGCCACAAACTGAGGCTGACAGTCGGTGGGGAAACCGGGATGAGGCATTGTCTTAATATTACAGCGTCTTAAGGGTCTTACTGTTGCATCAACAAAGACAGCCTCGTCGTACTCCTCAACCGCACAGCCGATTTCCTTTAGTTTTGCAGTGATGGATTCAAGGTGCTTGGGGGTAACATTTTTAACAAGAATTTTACCTCTTGTAGCGGCAACAGCAGCCATATAAGTGCCTGCTTCGATCTGGTCGGGAATGATTGAATATGTGATTCCGTGGAGATAGTCTACTCCCCGGATTTTGATAACATCCGTACCTGCTCCGCGGATATTCGCACCCATGGAGTTAAGGAAGTTAGCAAGGTCAACAATGTGAGGCTCCTTTGCCGCATTCTCGATAATGGTCTGACCCTCGGCCTTAACTGCGGCAAGCATAAGGTTCATGGTGCTGCCCACAGAAACCGTATCAAGGTAGATTGAAGCGCCCTGCATACGCCTGTCGCTCTTTGCCTCAACAATAGCACCCTTTACAAGCTCGCACTGAGCGCCCAGTGCCTCAAAGCCCTTCAGGTGCTGGTCAATGGGACGCACACCGAAGTTACAGCCTCCGGGAAGAGCCACTCTCGCATTGTGAAATCTGCCGATAAGCGCACCCAAAAGATAGTAGGACGCACGCATTCCCCGGACAGAATCATCCTCAGCCGAGAAGGTGTTTATGGGACGCGGGTCAATGTCCAGGGTAGACTTATTAACCCGGGTAACTTTTGCTCCCAGGTTTTGAAGTATTTTCGCAATTAAAGCAACATCGCTGATGTTAGGTATATTTTCAATTCTGCAAGGCTCATCACAAAGGATTGTGGCGGGAATAATGGCAACGGCTGCGTTTTTCGCACCGCTGATGGTAACTTCACCGCTTAAGGTCTTGCCACCGTTAATTATATATTTTTCCAAATCTGCACACTCCGAAAATAAATTTTGCGGGATACATTATTGTAGTAATCAAAAGAAATTCACGGACTCACCAAACTCTTCACCCTCAAAAATCCCATATTAATGGGGGTTTGAGGCAATTTTGGTTTGTCAGTATTATACAAAAGAAAATGAAATAATTTAGACAATTCTACCATTGTTGCGTAACAAAATGATAATACAGAAATACAGTGTTGTCAACCGATTTTTGAAGTTGTAACACTTTTTTGGTAATCTTGTATGCAAAATCATCTAAAAGCAGATTTTTTAATGAAAAAATGCCAATAGTCTGTAATTTTTTTGACATATTTTTCTTAAAAAGAATTACCGGAAAGAATAATAACTTCTCATCGGGTTTCGGCGCTCCAGTACTTCTTGTCAAGTGTCCTGTACTGCACCGCCTCCAAAACATGCTCCTGCCTAATAATCTCACTTGCGTCCAGGTCTGCGATGGTGCGCGCCACCTTCAGAACTCTGTCGTATGCCCGTGCCGAAAGCGACAGTTTATCAAAAGCCGCCCTCATAGTTTCCTCAGCCTTAGGCTCCATTATACATACTTTTCGCATTAGCGAAGAGGTAACATGAGCGTTGCAGGTAATTCCCGTACCCTTGTATCTTTCAAGCTGAATTTCACGCGCCTTATTCACTCGCTTGCGAATCTCGGCAGAAGGCTCTGCTTTTGTGCGGCTTGTAAGATCTGTGTACTCCACCGCCGGCACTTCAACATGAATATCAATTCTGTCAAGCAAGGGGCCTGAAACTCGGTTCAGATACCGCCTGATTGCAAGGTCACTGCAAGAACATTTCCGTCTGGGGTGTGAATAGTATCCGCAGGGGCAGGGATTCATAGCCGCCACAAGCATGACACAACAGGGATAACTGACTGTAGAGTGTACTCGGGAAACGGTGACCACTCCGTCCTCAATGGGCTGTCGAAGCACCTCCAAAGCCGACCGTGTAAACTCCGGCAATTCATCAAGGAAAAGCACTCCGTTATGAGCAAGTGAAACCTCGCCGGGACGGGGGATTGTTCCGCCGCCCGAAAGCCCTACCGACGAAACCGTGTGGTGAGGACTTCTGAAAGGCCTTGAAGTGACCAACGGCGAGCCCTTGGGCAAAGTCCCTGCTATAGAATGTACCTTGGAGGCATCAACTCTTTCCTCAAAGGTCATTTCGGGCAAAATCGAGGGCAGTCTTTTGGCAAGCATGCTTTTGCCTGAACCGGGAGGGCCGATGAGCAGGATGTTATGTCCTCCTGCAGCGGCGATTTCCATTGCCCGCTTTGCCTCGTACTGACCGGCAACATCCGCAAAGTCAGGCAAAAATTCTTCCTCAAAATCCTCTTCGAATGCGGTTGCCTTTTCAATTTGCGTACCGCCGTTTATGTGTTCAATCAGCTGTGGCACATTCCGCACCGGAAACACATCAATCCCGTTCACCACAGCGCCCTCACAGGCATCATCAAAGGGCACAAAAAGGCTCTTAAAACCACACTCTTTCGCTTTCAGTGCCATGGGCAAAACACCGTTTACCGACCTTACCTCCCCCGAGAGGGAAAGCTCACCTAAAAAGGCGCAGTCTGAGATGTCGCCTGTGAGCTGGCCTGTCGCCTTCATAATGGCAATGAGTATGGGTAAATCGTAGAGAGGCCCTTCTTTCTTAACATCTGCAGGAGCAAGGTTTACGGTGATTCGGGAAACCGGAAACTCATAATTGCAGTTGCGAAGAGCAGTGCGTACTCGGTCACGGCTCTCCCTGACGGCTGTGTCGGGAAGACCTACAATATCAAAAGCGGGCATACCGTTTGAAACATCCGCTTCAACCAGTACGCTGTAGCCATCCATTCCGAAAAGACCGACACTTCCTACTTTTACTACCATTTTCAGCACCTCAATTCATCGAACCAAGAGTTTTTTGTCTGTAGAACATTCCAAATTTTCTGCGAAATTTAACATTATTTTTGATTATACCACTTTTTTCCTCAATTAGCCATACAAAAATACTGTCGCGTATTTGGTGATTTTGTATAATGTATTGGTTTTATTCCATAATTATTAGTTATTTTTATTGACTATAACAAATTTCTAATGTATAATGAATCTACTAAATATGTTTACTGATAGGATTGCGAGGATTTGTTTTGGCTGAATTTTCTACCTCTAACGGTCAGGAGCTTTCTGACCTTGTGCTCATCCAAAGGGTTTGCAGCGGTGACAATGAAGCCTTCCAGCTTCTCAGCAGGCGCTACAGCGGTCTGATTATCACCGTGGCGAAAAAGTACTATGCCGTGGGGCTTGACCGCAACGACTTCTTTCAGGAAGGACTCATGGGTCTTTTGTCCGCCTGCAAGTGTTACTCAGAGGACAGGGATATCAGTTTTCGCAACTACGCTGCCCTTTGCATTAACCGTCGCTTTTCCTCCATTGTGAAAAGGGACAAAAACAAGGGTGCGATTCCCGCAGATTCCGTAGTCCCCATTGACGAGCTTGAGATTCCCGACAACAACGCCCGCAACCCCGAAACCTTGGTGCTTCAAAAGGAGCAGGATGAGGATTTTTGGCAGTTCCTGAAAAGTTCTCTGTCCCCTTTGGAGCTTGATGTCTTAAAGCTCTACCTCGAAGGCAACTCCTACGAGAATATCGCGCAAAAACTCTCGGTTTCCCAAAAATCCGTAGACAATGCCCTGCAGCGTATTCGCAAGAAAATCGCCTCAAGGTAAACCCATTTGCTATCTGTCCCGAACAGTTTAGCGGTGCAACTCCGCACGGGATAAAATATTATTTCCAAAGCGAGGTAAGTCCAATGTACGAAGACAAGACACTCATTTGCAAGGATTGCGGCGAGGAATTCATTTTCTCCGCAGGAGAGCAGGAATTCTACGCAGAGAAAGGCTTTGTAAATGAGCCTCAGCGCTGCAAGGCTTGCAGACAGGCACGCAAAAATGCAGGCAGACCCCAGAGGGAGAGATCTGCTATCATCTGTGCAGACTGCGGTAAAGAGGATTCTGTTCCCTTCACTCCCATGGAGGGCAAAGACTACTACTGCAGAGAATGCTTTGCAAAGAGAAATGCAGCTACAGACGCAGAATAATTCTTCGAGCATTGCTTGATTTATTTTTTGTGAACAAACGCCTTGGAGGTTTCCGAGGCGTTTTCTGTTTTCCATATATCCTCACTTGACTAAAACGCACACAAAGTGATATAATCTTTGTGAAAATTTGAGCCTCGGAGGTAATCATATTATGACAATTACAAAAGACTTAGTTATCGGTGACGTTCTCGATAAATACCCCGAAACCGCAGAGCTTTTCTTTGAGATGGGTATGCACTGCTTAGGCTGTCCTGCCGCAAGAGGCGAGACCATTGAGGAGGCTTGTCAGGTACACTCTGCCGACGCTGACGAGTTAGTTGCTAAAATCAACGCAAAAATCGGCGGATGAGGGAGCTTTTCTCCTTAGACAGCCGACTCGCCCTTTGCGCTTCCTTTGTAAGTGATGGGGCAAGGCTTGCGGATATCGGTACAGACCACGCCTACCTTCCGGTACATCTTGTGCTTGAGGGTAGGATTTCCTATGCTATCGCGGCGGATATTGCACCGGAGCCGCTGAAAAAAGGACATGAAACCGTTGTGAAATACCGAGTAGAGGACAGGGTGGAAACCCGGCTCTCCCCGGGACTTGAGAAAATCTCCCCCGAGGAAGCGGACCACATCAGCATTGCCGGTATGGGCGGTGACACAATCATCGGAATTTTGGAGGCTTCTCCCTGGGTGAAGGACGGAAAACACACCCTGATTTTACAGCCTATGACCAAGGTGCACAGAGTGGTAAAATACCTCTATGAAAACGGCTTTGAAATTGTGGCACAGGACGCATGCGTTGCAGGAGGAAAGCTTTACACCGCCATGAAGGTTTCCTACACCGGAAACTGCATAAATGTACCACCTGAATTCACCTATACGGGCATTCTGACGCCTGAGACAAATCCCATGCACAGACGCTATTTGGAGCATCAAATCGCGGTGCTCGGCAAACGGGCAAAGGGCGACGGAAAATACAAGGTCATTGCAGACAAAATTGCAGAAAGGCTCTGAGAGTTATGACTAAAATTAAGGATATTTCAGACTACACGGAAAGCTTTGCTCCCCTGAGTACTCAAGCGGATTTTGACAACTCGGGACTTTTGGTGGGAGACCCTCAGAAAGAGGTTCACACCGTGCTTGTCACCCTTGATATCACCGCACAAGCAGTTGAGGAAGCAAGAGAGCTTGATGCGTCGCTCATCATAAGTCATCATCCTGTGATTTTTACCCCAATTAAGAGCCTTGATTCAAAGAGCGTGCCCTACCTTTTGGCAAAGTACGGAATATCTGCCCTTTGTCTGCACACAAACCTTGACAGAGCAGAGGATTGCGGAGTTAATGTCTGCCTTGCACAAGCTCTTGAACTCAGTGATGTATCCCTTTATCCCGATGAATTTATGGCTTTGGGAAAGCCGAAGAGGGTTTTGCCCGTAAAGCTGTTTGCCAATGATGTAAAGCGTGCTCTCGGCTGTGAGAGGGTTGAATACATCTTGGGTGACAACATTGTCCGTACTGTAGCAGTCTCAAGCGGAGCAGGAGGCAGCGGATTCAAAACCGCCAAAGCTCTCGGTGCAGACCTGCTCATTACAGGGGAAGCAAAACACCATGAGCTTTTGGAAGCACACGCTTTAGGTATGCCCATGATAGTTGCAGGGCACTTTCACACCGAGGATGTTGTTATTGCTCCTCTGTGCAAAAAGCTTTCGGAGAAATTTCCCGAAGTTTTCTTTAAGAAAAGCGAGAATTACAAGTGGATTTCCCATAAAATCTAAACAAAAATATTACGGAGCTTCGGCTCCGTATTTTTTATTGTAAATTTGTAAATATTTTGCGTAAAATCATTGCAAAAACCACTACATTTTGTTATAATGAATCCGATTAGAATTATATATAAGAAGAATATACAAAAAATATTGTATTTTTGGTGATTTAATGAGAATCAGAAAAAAGAAATGGGCTCAACCGGAGCTTGACGCTTGTCCCTTTTTCATTCAAAACCCCAAGGATTTGCGCGGTGCTTGGCAAAGTGCCTTTGGTAACGGCAACCCCATAGAGCTTGAGGTGGGTTGCGGCAAGGGCACATTTGTCGCTGAGAAGTCCCTCAAAAACCCCGGCACAAACTTCATTGCCGTGGATATTAAAAGCGATATGCTGGGTGTTGCAAGACGCAACATTGTAAATATTTTCTCTAAAGAAAACAAGGAGTGTGAAAACATCCGTCTCACCGCCTACAATGTGGATAAGATTGATGAAATTCTCTCGAGTGAAGACGGTATTTCACGCATCTACATAAATTTCTGCAACCCTTGGCCCCGGGGAAAACACAACAAGCGCCGCCTGACTCACCCCACTAAGCTCAAGCTTTTCAGGGAGCTTTTACCCGTAGGCGGTGAAATCAGATTCAAAACCGACAACGATGAACTCTTTGATGACAGCATCGAATACTTTAAGGAATGCGGTTTTGATATTACCTACATCACTTACGATTTGCACCGAAGCGATGTTACGGATAATATCGTTACGGAACATGAAAAAATGTTTTCCGAGGAGGGTATTCCCATCAAATACCTGACCGCAGTATTAAGAGAAAAATAACGCAAAAGGAAAGGACGCGGTAAAATGAAAAAAAGAATAATTTTGATGCTTGTTGCCGCTGTCCTCACCCTTACACTCAGCGGATGCTCAGGCTTTACACTGAATGTTTCGGAGCTTATGAGACCACCGAAAGCCGGCGGTGAAAACGCTGAGATTCAGGAGCTTATTGACAGCTACGCAGGGGGAAATTACACTCTGAAATATCCCCAAAACGGCAGCTACCGAACCGCCGTTACCACAGTTGACCTGGACGGTGACAGCAGGCAGGAGGCCATTGCCTTTTACCTTCCCGCAGGCGAT
Organism: Eubacteriales bacterium; assembly: GCA_030533225.1. GTDB lineage: Bacteria > Bacillota > Clostridia > Oscillospirales > Acutalibacteraceae > Ruminococcoides. Next base: position 14,208 of record JAUNJO010000018.1, on the reverse strand, counting down.
GCGCAGACCATCCACCTGCTTGTGATGAAGGAAACCGATGACGAATGGATTGTCATTGGTGACCACATCAGCGGAAGCACCACGGTAAATGAAATTCAGTTTGCGGATTTAGACGGTGACGGTGTTAAAGAAATTGCTGTGGGATGGAGTTCGTATAACTCCCTCATAAGCAACCTCTCTTTCTACCTTGTAAGTGACAGGGAAAGCACCGAAATTCCCACAAACTACACCTACTCCTCCATGCTCACAGGTCACTTTTCAAGCACCGACAGAGAACAGGTGATGCTTCTTACCCTCCTGTCTGCGGACAAGCCTGCCACCGCTTCTCTCATTTCAATTAACGACACAAAGAACAGCATATACACCATATCCGAAGCAGGCATCGACAATGATGTTGTTTCATTTTCGCAGCTTCTCGTAGGCAATGTCTGTGACGGTCAAAACGGTGTTGTGATTGACGGTGTCACCGCTGAGGGTACATACAGCACACAGATACTGTATTACGATAAGCTTTTTGAGGAACTGATCCCGGTTTCCTTTACCCGGGATGAGCCTACCAACCAGGCAACACGAAGCTATGCAATTCTGTCCAAAGATATGGACAACGACGGTGTGATAGAAATCCCCAATGCCTTTAAGCTTCCCATAGATAAAAAGGTTGCCGATGTGGTGCCCATTGCAATGGTTTACTGGTGCGAGTACACAAGCTTGGGCACACTGAAAATCGACAAGAAGAGTGCCGCTTCCTTAGTGTACGGCTTTTACTTTGACATTCCCGAAGATTGGGACAACAACTTCACCGCCTACGCCAACTTCTCTACCAACGAAATAGTATTCTGTAAGTGGGACAGCAAAAACGGCATAGGTGAAGAACTGCTGAACATCAAAATGTTCACTCAAAAGGCATTTAGTGACGGAGTTTCTGCAAAAGGCTACACTAAGCTTTCGGAAAGCGACCGCTATGTTTATGCCTTCAAGGTGCCCCAGAGCAACAGTCCTATGCTCCTCACCAATGAGGAAATTACAGAAAGGTTCACTCTGATGAAATAAGAGGCATTCCCATTCAAACCCACATAAAACGATAAACAGATTACATATATGAGACGGAGGTTACAGTATGAAAAAAATACTTGTTTGCGAAGACGAGGCCGCTATCCGCGACTTTGTGGTAATCAACCTAAGACGTGCAGGCTATGAGGTAGTTGAAGCTGACTGCGGTGAAGCTGCACTACAGAAATATGAGGAACAGGGCGGTGACTTTGACGTTGCAATACTGGACATTATGATGCCCGGTATGGACGGACTTCAGGTGTGTAAAGAGCTTCGAAACAAAAACGGAAGTATCGGTATTATTATGCTCTCCGCAAGAACTCAGGAGATGGACAAGGTAACCGGTCTTATGCTGGGTGCTGACGACTACGTTACAAAACCCTTTTCTCCCTCGGAGCTTACCGCAAGAGTTGATTCACTCTACAGGCGTGTAGCTCTTGCCACCGAAAAAAGCGAAAACAACTTCAAGGAGGAGATTAAAAGCGGTATCTTCACCTTAAATCTGCGTAACCGTTCCCTCTCAAAGCAGGGAAAACTCATTGAGCTCACTCAGGTTGAGTTTCAGATTATCGAATACTTTTTCTCAAATCCCGGCAAGGCCTTGGACCGCACCGACATTCTCAATCATGTTTGGGGCGAGGCCTATGTGGGTGAGGAGAAGATTGTTGATGTAAACATCCGCCGACTTCGTATGAAGGTGGAGGATGAACCCTCAAACCCCAAGTACATTGTCACCGTTTGGGGACTTGGCTACAAGTGGGAAGCATAAGTCAAAATATGCAATTTTTCGGAATTAATTGTTGCTTTTTCTAAAAGCGGCACACAAGTAAAGGAGATGATAAAATGGTAAAAGGTATCACAGGGCGCTGGGTGCTCAACACACTCTGCGTTATTGTTGCTATTATACTCTTTGCCGTTGTTGCTCTCTCCTTTATTGTATCTACTTATTTTTACTCCTCGGTGGAGCAAAACTTAAGCGGCAGAAGTGTGGAGCTTTCAAACATTCTCTCGGAGTTTAACTCCGATTCCGATGTGGCATTTTCCTCCGCCGCCCGAGATTATGTTGAGAACTTTCCCGAGAAGGAGCAAATGGAAATTACCGTTATCAACAGCTCGGGGTTAATCCTTGTAAACTCCACAGGCTTCACTCAGGACACGAGCATTTCCATGCCCGATTACGATGCCGCCAAAACAAGTTCTGCCTCCTATGCAAAATGGGTGGGCAGACTTCCCTCAGGAGAAAAGGTCACCGCAGTTACAAGAATGGTTAAAAATTCCGAGGGTGACACTGTTTGCGCCATAAGATATGTAACCTCCATGTCTGAAATCGACAAGGTTGTCATCGGCGCGATTATAGTTTTCTCCTTGGTGGGTTTACTGATTATCGCCTTTGTTGTCTTTTCAGGTACATACTTTATTCGCTCTATTGTAAGGCCTGTTCAGAACATAACCGACACCGCCAAAAAAATCGCTCAGGGCGATTTTAATGCGCAGATTGACAAGATGTACGATGATGAAATCGGAGACCTTTCCGACTCAATCAACGATATGGCAAGAGCCCTCGGAGCAGCCGACAGAATGAAGAATGACTTTATCTCAAGTGTTTCTCACGAGCTCCGCACCCCCCTCACCGCCATTAAAGGCTGGGCAGAGACCATGCAAGGCTCCGATGTGCCCGACAAGGAGACCTTCGATAAGGGCATGGGGATTATCGTTAAGGAAAGTGCCCGACTTACAGGCATTGTTGAGGAGCTTCTTGACTTCTCCCGAATGCAGAATAACCAAATGATGCTTATGAAGGAAAAGCTGGATGTTATCGCCGAGCTTGACGAGGTTATCTACATGATGCGTGACCGCGCTCAAAACGAGGGAAAGCATCTTCTTTATGACCAACCGGAAATTGTTGCCCCTGTTATGGCTGACAGAAACAAGCTCAAACAGGTGTTTATAAATATAATTGACAATGCTCTCAAGTACACACCTCAAGAGGGTGTGATAGGTATTCAGCTTGTTCTGAGCGACGAGCTGATTAAGGTTGTTGTTACCGACACAGGATGCGGTATCGCACCCGATGACCTGCCGAGAGTTAAGGATAAATTTTTCAAGGCCAACCAGAGTGTGAGAGGCTCAGGCATCGGCCTTGCTATTGCTGACGAGATTATGGCTCTGCACGGCGGTACTCTTGACATTGAAAGCGGTATCGGTGTAGGCACAACCGTCACCCTAACCCTGCCGCTTGCAGAATAAATCTTGAAAAAAGGAAATTGATATGGCTAAAAAGAAAGAAAATGTTAAGAGAATCACCTCTATCGGCGGTTCTGCACTTATTGAAGGCATTATGATGCGCGGGCCCAAGAAAACCTATATGGCTGTCCGCACAGCGCCCGACAAAATTGAAACCGAGGAGATTGAGTTCAACTCCTTAGGCTCGAAGAACAAGTTTTTCAGGCTTCCCCTTATCCGCGGTATAGTGGGTATGGCAGATTCTATGAGGCTGAGCTACAAGTCCCTCATGCGTTCCGCCGATAAACAGATAGACGCTATTGACACCGGTGAGGAAAGCATGAGCAAATTTGAACGCTGGCTCAACGATAAACTGGGTGACAAGCTCATGGGAATCATTATGGGCATTGCCTCTGTTCTGGGCATTGCGCTGGCTTTGGTGCTCTTTTTCTGGCTCCCCACTTATCTCTACGACTTGTTGGTTACTCTTGTGCCTGCACTCAGTGATTTTTCAGTAAACCTCCCCTACTTCGGTGAAGTTGCCTTGTCCGGTGCATTCCGTTCTGCCTTTGAGGTTATAGTTAAGATGCTCCTGTTCTTCGGATACATCATCGCTGTATCTCAGATGAACGATATGAAGCGGGTATTTATGTATCACGGTGCCGAGCACAAGACCATCTTCTGCTATGAGAGTGACGAAGAACTGACCGTCGAGAACATCAGAAAGCACAGCCGTTTCCACCCTCGCTGTGGAACAAGCTTTTTGGTAATTATGCTCCTGCTCGGTTTCTTCATCGGTCTCTTTGTTCCCGATTTCACCGACTTTTTCTCAAATCTTCTCTCAAATCCCACTACAGGCAAGCTTGTAGGCTCTGTTGTGCGCTCCTTGGTTAAGATACTTCTTCTTCCCCTTTCTGTAGGTATCGGCTACGAGCTTATAAAGCTCTGCGGTAAGTATGACAACCGGTTCACACGCATCATTGCCGCCCCCGGACTTTGGGCACAGAGAATCACCACCCGTGAGCCTTCCGACGATATGATTGAGATTGCCATCGCCGCTGTTACTCCTGTTATCCCCGACGACGGCTCCGACATCGTAAACGATTGCAAATGCGGAAAATGACAGACGCAAAGGCGCTGTTCACCCGGTGGCAAAACGAGCTTAACAGCTCCGGCATAGATGACGCGGAATTTGACTGCACCCTGCTCTTTCAGGAGGTTTTGGGGGTGTCAAAAAGCGAGTTTTTCTCCGCAGACTATAAGCTGTCCGAGGATAAGGCTTACAAAATCAACGGTCTTATCGAAAGGCGGAAAAAGGGAGAACCCCTGCAGTACATCTTAGGCTGCTGGGAGTTTTACTCGCGAAAATTCTTCGTGGGAGAGGGCGTACTCATTCCCCGGGATGACACCGAGGTTGTGCTGAGAGCCACACTCCCCCATCTTGATAAACTGACAAAGCACAGCGAAGAAATAAAAATTCTCGACCTGTGCTCCGGCAGCGGAATCTTGGGGATTACCTTAAAATGCGAATATAGGAATGCGGAGGTCACCGCTGTGGAGATTTCCGAGAAAGCACTCCCCTACCTGCTTAAGAATGCAGAGCACAACAATGCGGATATTAAAGTTATAAACGAAAGCCTTTATGACTGCGCCCATAAATTCGAAAACAATTCTTTGGATTTGATTATTTCCAATCCCCCGTACATCAAAAAGAGTGACCTTTGTACATTGCAGACGGAAGTCCTGAGAGAGCCCACGCTTGCTCTCGACGGCGGTGAGGACGGCTGTGATTTTCTGCGGGGCATCGTATCTCTCTACACCGATAAAATCAAAATCGGCGGTATGCTCGCCTTGGAGCTTGACTCACAGCAGGCGCAGTACACAAAGGCGCTCATGGAGCAAAAAGGCTTCGAAAGCATTGAGATTTTTGACGATTTAGGGGGAATCCACAGGGCAATTACGGGAATTCGGGCGAAATAATAGAATTTTTGTTCGATTTTTCTTGCTTTTGGTTCTGAAATAATTTATAATATTTCCGTCAAATACTCTTAAGAACACACGAACAGACAAATAAAGGAGATTTTAATATGGCAGTAGACAAGAATAAAGCTTTGGAGACCGCACTCGGTCAGATTGAAAAACAGTTCGGCAAGGGTGCAGTTATGCGTCTCGGACAGAACGAGGCTATGAATGTGGGCCATGTTTCCACAGGTTCGCTTTCCCTTGACATAGCCTTAGGTATCGGCGGTCTGCCAAGAGGCAGAATCGTTGAAATCTACGGACCTGAGTCATCAGGTAAAACCACTCTTTCACTCCACTGTATCGCAGAGGGACAAAAAGACGGCGGCAATGTTGCATTCATTGATGTTGAGCACGCACTCGACCCGGTTTATGCGGCAGCACTTGGCGTTGATGTTGAGTCGCTTCTGGTTTCTCAGCCCGATACAGGCGAAGACGCACTTGAAATTGCCGAGGCACTTATTCGCTCAGGCGCTATTGATGTTATCGTTATCGACTCCGTTGCCGCTTTGGTTCCCAAGGCTGAAATCGAGGGCGAAATGGGCGACAGCCATGTAGGTCTTCAGGCAAGACTTATGTCTCAGGCGCTCCGTAAGCTTGCAGGCGCAATTTCCAAATCCAACTGCGTTGCCATTTTCATCAACCAGCTTCGTGAGAAAGTCGGTGTTGTTTACGGCAATCCCGAGGTTACTCCCGGCGGTCGTGCGCTTAAATTCTACAGCTCAGTCCGTATTGATATCCGCCGTGTTGAAACCCTCAAGGTAAACGGCGAGATGATAGGTTCACGCACACGCGCCAAGGTCGTTAAGAACAAGATTGCTCCTCCCTTTAAGGAGGCTGAATTTGATATTATGTACGGTCAGGGTATCTCCCGGGTAGGCGAGCTTATTGACCTTGCCACAAAGGTTGACATTATCCAAAAGTCAGGCGCATGGTTTAACTACGGTGATGTACGCCTCGGTCAAGGCCGCGACAATGTAAAAAATCTCCTTACCGAAAACACCGAGCTTGCCGCTGAGATTGAGAAGAAGCTTTGGGAGAATATAGACAAGCTCTACACCAAAGGTCCTAAAGTGAAAGCGCCCACAGTCACACCTGTGGCAGCAAAGCCTGCCCCTTCCCCTGCAAAATCAAACGCAAAGCTTGATATTTTGGTTGAAGACTGATGGTTATAACCGCAGTTGAGCCAAGGCGAAAATCTCTGTCTGCACTCTTTATCGACGGAGAATTTGCCATGAAGCTTGATACCGCCACGCTTTTGGAAAACAGAATTTCGCCCGGACTTGAAATCACCGATGAGCAGCTGCACGAACTGATTTTTAAGTCGGACCTGCGACGGGCAAAGGAAAAGGCAATGTGGCTTATCTCATACCGGGACCACACCACCGCAGAGCTTCTTAAAAAGCTCAAAAAGGATTTTTCCGAGGAAGCCTCCAAAGCGGCAGTTGAACGAATGGTTGAGCTTCACCTGATGAATGACGAGGATGTGGCTAAACGGTATGCAAGCGACCTCCGCAGCATTAAGCACCTGTCACCTCAGAGCATAAAATATAAGCTCATCGAAAAGGGAATTGACAAGGAAACCGCAGAGGTTATTGTTGAGGAGCTCTCAATTGACCCTGTGGAGGAAATCACAATATTGATTGAGAAAAAATACTCAAAAAATCTCCGGGACGAAAAGGGCATCAAGCGTACCTTTGCCGCACTGCAAAGATGCGGCTATCACTACGGCGACATAAAAAGTGCCCTGCGTCCTTTTTTAGAGGATATTTACGACTGAAATTAGGATAGATTATGGAAAAAATAAAAGTTGCAATAGTATCCCTCGGCTGTGCCAAAAACCGGGTTGATGCCGAGATGATGCTTTACAAATTGAGAGCAGCAGGCTTCGAGATTATCTCCGACCCGGGCCTTGCGGATGTTTCAATAGTCAACACCTGCGGCTTCATTGAGAGTGCCAAGCAGGAGAGCATTGAAGAAATTTTGGAGCTTGGAAAGTTAAAAGCCGAAGGACAGATTAAGCACATCCTTGTCACAGGCTGTCTCGCCGAAAGGTACAGAGAAGAGATTAAAAATGAGCTTCCCGAAGCTGATGCGGTAATAGGCATCGGAGCAAACGGTGACATCGTAGAGGCAGTCAAGTCTGTCCTCAAAGGTGAGGAAACGCTTATGTTCCCCGACAAGACGCTCATGCCCCTGGGAGATAAGAGAATTCAGTCCACACCTTTGCACTACGCTTACTTAAAGGTTGCCGACGGCTGTGACAACCGTTGCACCTATTGCGCTATTCCGCTGATTCGCGGAGGTTTCAGAAGCCGTCCCATAGAGGATATACTCAGTGAGGCATCCGAGCTTGCCGAAAAGGGTGTGCGTGAGCTTTGCGTTATCGCGCAGGACACAACACGCTACGGTCTGGACCTTTACGGTGAACTTAAACTTGCTGAACTTCTCAAAGAGCTTTGCAAAATAGAAAAGCTTCGCTGGATTCGTGTGCTTTACTGTTATCCCGACAACATCACCGACGAGCTTATTGATACAATAGCCTCTGAAGATAAGATTGTTAAGTACATCGACCTTCCCCTGCAACATTCAAACGGCAGAATTCTCAAGGCTATGAACCGCACAGGCAACACCGAGAGCCTCACTGCACTGCTCACTAAGATTCGTGAACGAATCCCCGGCGTTGTGCTTCGCACCACCCTCATTGCAGGCTTCCCCACGGAAACAGAAGCCGAATTTGAGGAAGCGGCACAGTTTGCAAAGGATGTGAGGTTTGAGCGTCTTGGCTGCTTTGCCTACAGCACCGAGGAGGATACTCCTGCCGCACTTCTTCCTCAGATTGAGGAAGAAATCCGGGAAAAGCGGGCTGAACTCATCATGGAACAGCAACAGTATATTATGGATGAATTTAACGCCGGTCGAATCGGCACCACCCAGGTTGTGCTCTGTGAGGGCTTCGACCGCTATGCAGAATGTTACTTCGGCCGCACCTATGCCGAAGCTCCCGAGGTCGACCCCAATGTGTTCTTCACTTCAGACAGAAAGGTTCACGAGGGAGAATTTGTAAAGGTCAAAATCACCGACACCTTAGACTGCGATTTACTCGGAGAGCTTTCGGAATGATTATTTACTACAGATAGGATGATTATATGAATACCCCAAACAAACTGACAGTGCTCCGCATCTGCCTGGTGCCCTTTATGGTCGTGGCTTTGCTCCTCAATTTTCCGCACCACTATCTTGTGGCAGGACTGCTCTTTGGCGCTGCGTCGCTCACGGATTACTTTGACGGCAAAATCGCAAGACAGCAAAACCTAATCACCGATTTCGGTAAATTTGCCGACCCCTTAGCAGACAAAATTCTTGTTATCTCCGTCTTTGTGTGCTTTGTTTTCCTAAAGCTCTGCGACCCTGTTTTGGTTATTATTGTGCTTTTCCGGGAGTTCATGGTCACCTCAATTCGTCTTGTTGCGGCCGCAAACGGTACGGTAATCGCCGCCAACCTTTGGGGCAAGGTCAAAACCGTAACCCAGATGATTGCTTTGATTTCGGTGTTTGTTTTTCAGTATTTCCTTGAACTGTGTGCGCTTAATATCATCCCCATTCCCGAGGCAGTCCTCACTCCTCTTAGCTTTTGGCTTCTTATTGCCGGGGAGGTTCTCATGTGGATCAGCGGTATTTTTGCCATTGTTTCAGGCATAATCTATATGAAAGACAACAGAAAATGCATCAAGGATATGTAATTTAACTGTTGCATTTGCAACGGGTTATATATATAATAGAATATAATACTTAAATGCGATGATTGGGAGAGTAGCTTCCGAGATTGTACCAGAGAGGGCAATGCAGGCTGAAATTTGCCTTACAACCGACGCTGTGAAATGCACCCATGAGCACGAGGGGCGAACACCGAAGTGCAAAGTAGTCCCTTGCGTAAGACTGCGTTAAAGTCACAAGAGGGTTGATTTTTTCAACCGAACTTAGGTGGAACCACGGCACAATGTCGTCCTGAATTTTCGGGACGGCTTTTTTATTATCGCCGGCTTCCAAAAGGAGAATACTATGTTTAAGAAGATGAAAAGCGATTTGGATGCTTTTTTGGAGCGTGACCCTGCTGCTCGCAACAGGTTTGAGGTTTTCTTCCTCTATTCCGGTTACAAGGCAGTCAGGTCTTACAGAAAGGCACATTGGTTTCATACTCACAATATGAAGTTTATCGCACGCTGGATCAGTCAGAGTGCAAGAAGGCGCACGGGTATTGAAATTCACCCGGGTGCTCAAATAGGCAAAGGTCTTGTAATTGACCACGGCATGGGTGTTGTTATCGGTGAAACAACCGTAATCGGTGACAACTGCACAATATACCAAAATGTTACCCTGGGCGGTACCGGTAAGGACCACGGCAAACGCCATCCTACTCTGGGCAACAATGTGCTTGTGGGCACAGGCGCCAAGGTGCTGGGGCCCTTTTCCGTTGGTGACAACGCAAGAATTGCCGCAGGTGCGGTCGTACTCAACGAAGTGCCTGCCGACTGCACCGCAGTTGGTGTGCCTGCAAGGATAGTCCGCAAGGGCGGAGTAAAGGTGGAAGCTCCCCTGGATCAGATTCATGTATCCGACCCTGTTTCCATGCAGATTTGCAAGCTTGAATACGAGGTTGAGAAGCTCAAAAAGGAATTGGAGGACATTAAAAAATGATTTTATATAACACTCTCGGACAGAAAAAGCAGGAATTCAAAACTCACACAGAGGGTACGGTGAATATGTACACCTGCGGGCCTACCGTTTACCACTTCGCCCATATCGGCAATCTGAGAACCTACATTATGGAGGATGTGCTTGAAAAGTACCTGCGCTATGAGGGCTACAAAGTAAACCGAGTTATGAATATCACCGATGTGGGTCACCTTGCAAGCGATGCAGACACCGGCGAGGATAAGATGCTCAAGGGTGCAAAGCGTGAGCACAAAACTGTTTTGGAGATTGCCGATTTCTATACAAAGGCTTTCTTTGAGGACTGCAAAAAGCTCAATATCAAAACTCCCGATGTGGTTGAGCCTGCCACCTGCTGTATCCCTGAGTTTATCGAAATGGTAGAAACACTCCTCAAAAAAGGCTACGCCTACGAAGCAGGAGGTAATGTTTACTTCGACACCTCAAAGCTTGACAAATACTATGTTTTCGGCAATCAGTCCGAAGAGGATTTGGCGGTGGGCGTTCGCGACAGCGTAACCGAGGACGAATTCAAGAAGAACAAAACCGACTTTGTGCTTTGGTTTACCAAGTCAAAGTTTGATGACCAGGAGCTTAAGTGGGAAAGCCCCTGGGGACTCGGCTACCCCGGTTGGCACATTGAGTGCTCGGCCATCAGCATAAAGCACGGTGGAGAATATCTTGACCTGCACTGCGGCGGTGTTGACAATGCCTTCCCTCACCACACAAACGAAATCGCACAGAGCGAGGCATATCTGGGACACGAATGGTGCCCTCATTGGTTCCATGTGCTCCATCTTCTTGACTCCACAGGCAAGATGAGTAAATCCAAAGGGGAATTTCTCACGGTTTCTCTCCTTGAAAGCAAAGGCTACGACCCCTTGGTTTACAGAATGTTCTGCTTGCAGTCTCACTACAGAAAGCCTCTTACCTTTACCTTTGAGAGCCTTGATAATGCAGCAGTTGCTTACAACAAGCTTGTAAACCGTATTGCAAATCTGAAGGCGGAGGGCGAGATTGAAACCGAGAAAGCAGAAAAATACAAGGCAAAATTCAAAGAAGCCATGGGCAACGACCTGAACACCTCATTGGGACTTACCTGTCTTTACGATGTGCTGAAGGCAGGCGTAAACGACGCTACAAAGCTTCACCTGATTGAAGATTTCGATACCGTTCTCTCCATAGGATTAATCGACGCCGCAAAAAAAGTTCGAGCCGCAAAATCGGAGAATATCAGCACGGATTTCACCGCCGAAATTGAGGCATTGATTGAAAAGCGTCAAAAGGCAAGAGCCGAAAAAGACTGGGCAACAGCCGACAAAATCCGCGACGAGCTTGCCGCAAAAAAGGTAATAATCAAGGACACACCTCAGGGCGTAACCTGGGAAATTGCCGAATAGACCGAAAGTTTCACCCTTGCCGAAAGGTAAGGGTGATTTTTTTATCCTGCTCCTCATATATTTTAGGGAGGTGTTTAGCATGAAAATATATACCCTGACAAAACGGGGACTTTTAATCCTCTTTTCCTGCGTACTATTGGGAGCCACAGCACTCACCGTACTTATCTCAACTACCACAAAGGCAGTTGAGACCGCCGCAGAGCCTCGGGATATCCCCATTTACTGCGTAGAAACCGACAAAAAGCAGGTGGCAATATCCTTTGATGCCGCCTGGGGAAACGAGCAAACGGAGACTCTGCTGAAAATTCTCAGCGATAAAAATGTGAAATCCACTTTCTTCCTTGTAGGCGACTGGGCGGATAAATACCCCGATTCCGTAAAGGCAATCGCAAACGCAGGTCACGATGTGGGAAACCACTCGGACACACACCCCTATATGACACAGCTCTCAAGTGAAGATAAAACCAAGGAGCTCAGAAACTGCAACGAAAAAATCAAGGAACTCACAGGTGTGGCCCCCACCCTGTTTCGGCCGCCCTACGGCGACTATGATAACGCTGTTGTAAATGCGGTTAAGAGCGAAAATATGTACTGTGTACAGTGGGATGTTGACTCTCTCGATTGGAAAGACCCGACGCCCCGGCAAATGATAGAGAGAATAACCTCAAAAATAGCGCCGGGAAGCATTATACTCATGCACAACGGTGCAAAAAACACACCTGAGGCACTTCCCTTAATCATAGACGCGGTGAGAGAAATGGGCTATGAATTTGTGCCTATCTCACAGCTTCTCCCCAAAGGCGAGTACACCACCGACCACGAGGGCAGAATGCATATCAAGGCAGATTCGCAATAAGCAAAGGCATAGCTGAGTGTTTCAGCTATGCCTTTGCTTTAATCATTCGCTATTTTTGTTTTTTAGGTGTAATAATTCTAAGCGCCCCGGGAAGTATTCTGATTTCGGGGTCCTTGAGCACCACAATCTCACCGTCAAAGTTTACATCCAATGGCTCATTTGCGGTGAATTTCACCTTGGTGCAACGCTTGGAGGTTACAAAAGGAAGCTTTGGGTTATTGACATGCTGACCTTTTATGTACTTGCCGAGAAGTGCGATAAATTTAACCGCCGATACAGTCTCAATATGAACAAAATCAATAAGTCCGTCATCAATAACACCCTGAGGACAAGCCCTTATGCCTCCGCCGTAATAATTTCCGTTTCCGCAAATTGCAAGAAGGGTTGTCTTTGTGTCAGCCTTTTTGAGCCTTTCTCCGTCCACCCAAATATGTACTCTGTGTTTGCGCTTTGTGAAAAGGCAGTAAATTATGGACATTTTGTAAGCCAGACTACCGCTGACAAGGGGAAGCCGCTTGAATCTCTGCATATTGTTGGCAACAGCGCAGTCGAAACCGACGGTCATAATGTTCATTGAATAATGTCCTGAGCACTCGAGCAGGTCAACGGCATGAACATCACCGTTTACCATTGCTTCAAGTTCAAGAAAATCCTCTGTTTCAAAGTCCTTGAGGCTCTTAACAAAATCGTTACCCGAACCGATGGGAACAATTCCCAGTGAAGCATTGTCGCGGCCTGCAATACCGGTGAGCACCTCGTTGGCGGTTCCGTCACCGCCGCAGGCATAGATGCGTACTGTTTCCTCGCAATCCGACTCCTCTCTTGCCAAACGCTCTGCTTCACCCTGACTTTGGGTGATATGGATAACAACCTCGTGGTCGGTTTTAATCTCTTTTATCTTCTTTGTAAGTTCCTCTGACCGGTTCACCTTGCCTGCAACAGGGTTGATTATAAAAACATGCTTCATATTACATAAACTCCTTGAGTTTTCTTGAAAGTTCGGCCACCGGAAGTCCCACCACATTTTGGTAATCTCCCACAATGCCCTTAACAAAAAGTCCGCCTTTTCCCTGAATACCGTAGGCTCCCGCCTTATCCATAGGCTCCTTCGTGCCGATGTACGCTCTGATTTCTTCCTCGCTCAAGGGATAAAACTCCACCAAAGTGGTTGAGGAAAAAACCTCTTCACGCTCACCGCAGATTATGGCACAGCCGGTGATAACCTTGTGGGTTTTTCCGCTGAGGGAGGAAAGCATCCTGAAGGCGTCCTCCTCACTCTCAGGCTTTAGAAAAAGCCTGCCGTCACATATAACCACCGTATCACTGCCGATTACCGCATCCTCGGGGTAAGCCCCGGCGACGCTTTTCGCTTTGAGGTAAGCAAGATGACTGGGGATGTCCTCAACCTGCATATTGTCCGGGATGTATTCCTCATTACAACCTGCAACGCACAAAACATCATCGGAAATAAGCTTAATAAGTTCACGGCGTCTCGGTGATTTTGAGGCAAGTACTATTCTTTTCATAGTTTCACTTCCCATGCACGAATATATAACAACATCTAATTTATTATAACAAATTTCGACATTATAGGCAATGACTTTTAGCAATGTTTTGAATCTTTGAGTTTCGGCACCATACACATTGAGAGTTTGAGTATTTTGCAT
>JAUNJO010000018.1:0-270 GCA_030533225.1 Eubacteriales bacterium | reverse complement strand
TATATGCATATACCATAAAGACTATCTCTATAATTACTAAAATTTCTATTATTTTATGTTGTTTATTACCACATTCTTGTTTTTCCCGAGCTGTTTTTTATCGTATTAGCCGAATTTTCTCAAAGTCCTTTGACATTTCTTTTTTAGAATAATATAATGAAGGTAACCTAAGTAAAAGAATTATGAAAGAGGTATATTATTATGGCAACTGAGAAAAAGACAGCTACTAAGGCTACAGCTGCAACTGAGACCAAGAAGGCTGAGACTAAG
>JAUNJO010000017.1 GCA_030533225.1 Eubacteriales bacterium | reverse complement strand
AAACAGAATCATATATAGAAGCATACCATTACTTAAAAGAGCATAAAGTTGACGAAGAAACCATCGACTACACTATGTCATGGTTTTTAAGCCTGGATACTTTCGAATGTGATTTCGACGAATACTACAACCAAGACTATATCTGTAGTGCTTTTGCCGAAGATATTGCAGAAATATACTTGTATTCTCCATGCTCACAACTAAAATTACAATTGTTGGGTGTAGAAATATCCGAATTTTTCGATTTATTACCAAATGATCTAAGGTCTTTATGTATGAAAAAATATCAAACTATTGAAACCGAAAAAGAATATGATTTCTTTATATCTCATGCAAGTGAAGATAAATCAACCGTTGCTATTCCTTTAGCAGAAGAGCTAATACGAAGGAACGCCAAAGTTTGGTTGGATAAGTTCGAGTTACAAGTCGGAAGCAGTCTTATGGAATCCATAAATGAAGGACTGCTAAATTCAAAGAAAGGCATTGTTATTATATCTCCGATTTATTTTGATAAATTCTGGACTAAAAAGGAATTAAACTCTTTGTTTCAAAAATCACAAAACGGAACAAATGTCATACTGCCTATTCGCCATAAAGTAACCGCAGAAGAAATAGCGAATAAAAACATTCTATTGTCTGATATTTTTTCTTTATCAACAGACGATTACACTATTTCCGAACTTGCCGATAAAATTGTCGCTACACTATAACCATAGACCTTGGGTTTTTGGCCGGCACAGTAACTGACACAGAAGAAGCATGGTTGATTTATTGTAAAACCAACACATATATGGTTTATTCCACAATTTGAAAAACATTATATGAAAAAGCAAGGCACTGATTACAGACTGAATTTCTGTTTCAATGCCTTGTTTCTTTTTTTATATTTGTACCTAACCGCAGGAGTTTTAGGCTTTT
Source organism: Eubacteriales bacterium (assembly GCA_030533225.1). Lineage (GTDB taxonomy): Bacteria > Bacillota > Clostridia > Oscillospirales > Acutalibacteraceae > Ruminococcoides. Next base: position 31,468 of record JAUNJO010000017.1, on the reverse strand, counting down.
TCGGAAAAGACAGTTTACTCTGCCGATTCCTCGGTTTCTTCGGGTGAATCCTCAGTCATGTCCTCTGCCTCGGACACATCCTCAGCTATATCCTCTGCCAAATCCTCGGCATCTGCCTCGGCGTCAGCTTCTTCGACCTCTAAGGCTGTGGTTTCCTCCGTTTCATCGTGGGGAACGCTTGCGCAGGCGACAACCTTGTTGCCGTCCTTCACCTTCATAATGGTGACGCCCTTTGAAGGTCTTGCGCAAATTCTGATGGAGCTTGCCAAAATTCTGATGATAATTCCGTCTGCGGAAACCATGATGACATCGTCATTTTCCGGGTCAACTACGCGGATTGCGGCAACCTCGCCGTATTTCTCGGTGTGGTAGTTGGTGACACCCTTTCCGCCTCGGGCAGTAAGCCTGTAATTGTCGGCGTAGGAAAGTCTGCCGAAGCCTGTTTCGCTGACTGTGAGCACAAGGCTCTTATCCTCAACAATGCTCATGCCTACAACCTCGTCGCCTTCTGCAAGCCTTATTGCACGGACACCCCGAGCCTGTCGTCCCATGGAACGCACATCCGTCTCCTTAAAGCGGATAGCCATACCCTTGCGGGTTGCGATGATAACCTTCTGGTCGCCTGTAGTCATGTGGACAAAGGCAAGCTCGTCACCCTCATTCAGTTCAAGGGCAATAAGTCCGCCCTTGCGGTTGGTGTTGTAAGCAGAAAGCTCAATTCTCTTGATAATTCCCTGCTTTGTAACCATGATAAGGTACTTGTCCTCCTCCATAGAGGGAACTCTAATCATAGAGGTAATCTTCTCGTCGGAGGTAATGGGCAGGAGATTTGCAATATTCATACCCTTTGCCTGACGGCTTCCCTCAGGAATTTCGTAGCATTTGAGCCTGTAAACTCTGCCCTTGTCGGAGAAGAATAGGATGTAGTCATGACTGCCTGAGGTGAACAGCTCTGTTGCCACATCCTCCTCACGCCTTGTCATACCGCTGACACCTCTGCCTCCGCGGTTTTGGAGCTTATAGGTATCCGTGGTCTGACGCTTGATGTAACCGAAGCGGGTAAAGGTGACAACACATTCTTCCTCGGGGATAAGGTCCTCGATGTCAACCTCTCCGCTGATGGCGCAAATCTCGGTGCGTCTCTCGTCGGCGTACTTGTTGCGGATTTCCAAAGCCTCGTCCTTGATAATCTGCATTCTTCTTTCTCTGCTTCCGAGAATTTCGTTATATTCCTTGATTTTCTCGGTAAGCTCTGCAATTTCAGCCTCAATCTTCTCACGCTCAAGGCCTGTGAGCTGACGAAGCCTCATCTGTACAATGGCATTTGCCTGAATTTCCGTGAGGGTGAATTTCTCCATTAAGTTGCTCACAGCCTCGGCTGTGTCCTTACTTGCGCGGATGGTGGCAATAATCTCGTCAATGTTGTCAAGGGCAATCTTTAAGCCCTCCAAGATGTGCATTCTCTCCTGTGCTTTATTGAGGTCAAATGCAGTGCGTCTTGTGATGACTTCCTCCTGGAAATCAATGTAACAGCTGAGCATTTCCTTCAGGTTGAGAATTTTCGGCTCACCGTTCACAATGGCGAGCATGATTACACCGAAGGTGCTCTGAAGCTGAGTGTAGGTGAAAAGCTGATTGAGCACTACCTGGGCCGATGCATCACGCTTTACATCAATCTCAATGTGCATACCGTTTCTGTCGGAGTGGTCCTCGATATTGGAGATACCCTCAATCTTCTTGGCATTTACATAGTCTGCGATAGTCTCAATAAGTCTTGCTTTGTTGACCTGATAGGGAAGCTCGGTAACGATGATTTTGAATCTGCCGTTCTTCTCCTCCACAATTTCGGTCTTTGCCCTGACAATAATCTTGCCGCGGCCTGTGGTGTAGGCGGCACGGATACCGCTTCTGCCCATGATAATACCGCCTGTAGGGAAGTCGGGGCCGGGCAGAGCCTCCATAAGCTCGGGGACTTCAGCGTCGGGGTTGTCAATGAGCATACACATGGCGTCTATAACCTCACCCAGATTGTGAGGGGGAATATTCGTAGCCATGCCAACTGCAATACCGCCTGATCCGTTGACTAAAAGGTTGGGAAATCTTGAGGGAAGCACCGAAGGCTCTTCAAGTCTGTCATCAAAGTTGGGTGTGAAATCAACTGTTTTCTTGTCGATGTCACGGAGCATTTCCGTGGCAATTTTGCTCATTCTCGACTCGGTGTATCGGTAAGCGGCAGGGGGGTCTCCGTCAACCGAACCGAAGTTACCGTGGCCGTCAACGAGCATATATCTCATGGAAAAATCCTGTGCAAGACGCACCATGGCGTCGTAAACCGAGGCATCACCGTGGGGGTGATACGAACCCAGCACAGCACCTACTGTATCCGCACATTTTCTGTATGCTTTGTCAGGGGAAAGGCCCTTTTCAAACATAGTGTAGAGGATTCTTCTGTGAACGGGCTTTAAGCCGTCGCGGACATCGGGAAGTGCACGGGAGACGATAACGCTCATGGAGTAGTCAAGGAAGGACTGTCTCATTTCCCGGTTAACATCAACATCTATAATTTTAGTGTTCTGGAAGCTTTCCATACTTGCCATATTCTCTTTACTTGCCATACTTATTCACCTGCCTTATATATCTAAGTTCTGAACATATTTTGCGTTCTGTTCGATAAATTCCCGTCTTGGCTCAACCTTGTCGCCCATGAGGATTGAGAAGGTCTCATCTGCCTCAGCGGCATCACGAAGCTCGATTCTCAGCATAGTTCTTGTTTCGGGATTCATGGTCGTTTCCCAAAGCTGTTCGGAGTCCATCTCACCGAGACCTTTGTATCTCTGAATGTCAACCTTACCCTCAATCTCGGAGAGCATCTTGTCTCTCTCTATGTCGCTGTAAGCGTATCTGTGCTCCTTGCCCCTTGTGGTGATTCTGTAAAGGGGAGGCTGGGCAATATACACATGACCTTCCTCAATGAGAGGTCTCATATAACGGAAGAAGAAGGTCAGGAGAAGTGTGCGGATGTGCTGACCGTCAACATCGGCATCCGCCATGATGATAACCTTGTTGTAGCGGAGCTTGTTTACATCAAATTCGTCACCGATACCGCAGCCCAGAGCCGTAATAACAGGCTGAAGCTTATCGTTGCCGTATACCTTGTCTATTCTTGCTTTTTCAACATTGAGCATCTTGCCCCAAAGAGGCAGAATAGCCTGATAGCGTCTGTCTCTGCCGCCCTTGGCAGAACCGCCTGCGGAGTCACCCTCTACGATGTAAATTTCAGTGAGGGAGGTGTCCTTGCTCTGACAGTCTGCAAGCTTTCCGGGAAGCTTTGCGCTCTCCAGTGCTGACTTTCGTCTGACGCTTTCACGGGCTTTTCTTGCGGCTTCTCTTGCCCTTGCACTCTCCAAAGCCTTGTCGAAAATTGTCTTTGCAACTGCGGGGTTTTCCTCAAGATACTGCATGAGCTTGTCGGAAATAAGCTTGTCCACCATACCTCTGATTTCCGTGTTTCCAAGCTTTGTCTTGGTCTGTCCCTCAAACTGAGCCTCTTTTACACGGACACTTATAACAGCAGTTAAACCCTCACGGATATCCTCGCCGGAAAGGTTTTGGTCGCTCTCCTTAAGCTTTCCGAATTTCCTTGCGTAGTCGTTCATAACTCGGGTTAAGGAACGCTTGAAGCCCTCCTCATGAGTACCGCCGTCAACGGTATTGATGTTATTTGCAAAGGAGAGCATGCTTTCGTTGTAGTTTGTTGTGTACTGCATTGCAATTTCCACAGAGGCGGTATCGTCGGCGTTTTTAGCGGCGAAATATATAACCTCCTCATGGATAGGCTCGGCAGATTTCTTTTTATTAAGATACTCTACGAAGGAGCGAATACCGCCCTCGTAGCAGAAGTTTTTTGACCTGATATTTTCGGCATCTCTCTCGTCGCGAAGCTCAATGTTGATACCTGCATTGAGGAAAGCCTGCTCGCGAAGTCTTTTCTCCAAAATTTCAAACTCATAGACATCGGTTTCCTTAAAAATCTCGGTGTCTGCCTTAAAAATTACGGTTGTACCCCGCTTGTCGGTGGGCTTTCCCTTTTTGAGAGGAGCAGTCTCGTGGCCTCTTTCAAAGCGCTGGAAATATTCGTTCTCTCCGTCGCAGACAGTTACTTCAAGCCACTCTGAAAGAGCATTAACAACAGAGGCGCCGACACCGTGGAGACCGCCCGAAACCTTGTAACTGCCGCCGCCGAACTTACCTCCTGCATGAAGCACGGTAAATACAACAGTAACAGCCGGCAAGCCAGTCTTTTGGTTCACGCCTACGGGAATACCTCTGCCGTTGTCCTCAACTTTGATTATGTTGCCGGGGAGAATTGAAACATTGATTTTTGAGCAAAACCCGGCCAAAGCCTCGTCAATAGAGTTATCAACAATTTCATATACCAAATGATGAAGACCTCTCGGTCCTGTTGAGCCTATGTACATACCGGGGCGCTTCCTTACAGCCTCCAGACCTTCAAGCACCTGTATTTCGTCGGCACCGTATTCGGTGTCAACCTGAGTATTCTCCACTTCGTCATAGATGATTTTTTCGTTATCCAAATTAATTACCTCCGATTGAGCAAAATCCGTGTTCTGCCACTAATTATTCGCTGATTTCTTTCTTTACTCTTTTAAGGGGTGTATTATCTCTGTAATACCCCGATGTGCCGGTTTTTTCGGTATTTATATTTGTAGTATCCGATGTCAGGCTGTTTACATCAAAGGCCCGGGTTTTTCCCATTGCATCGGAAGAACTTGAAGAAATATCCTCATAAACTCCGCTGAATTCCGAACCTGTTACGGGAATTGTTTTTGTGCTGCCGTCGGCCTTGGGAGCCTTTCTGTCGGTTTTAGGCATTTTCGGAACATTTAAGTCAATGCTGGTGGTTGTGTAATCCATATATCTTTTCTGAGGTGAAAATCCCATGAAAACAGGGGATACAAAGTAGAAAACTATGAAGGGAATCATCTCATAAATCAGCCATTTAATCTCCTTGCCCTTGCCGAAGAAAACAGCCATTAAGAATTTATAGCTTCCATCTGTATTGTAAGCCTCGGTGACAGGACCTGAAACTATAAAGTAGAACAGCATTATGAGAGCCGCCGCACCTATTGTTACAAAGAGTAAAGTCCACATCTTTTTATCCTGGGTGATATTTGATATTTTGTTGCAGTGAGGACACTTGTGCTCACCGTTGTTATGTTCAAGAAGCCTTTTCAGGTACTTAACTTTCCTTTTGCAATAGGGACAAACCTGTTTTTCTTTCATATTTACCTCCAAAGTTCCAAAAAAGATTTTACCACTCGAACGGTGTTTGACTTCTCTTCAGAAGTGTTTGACTTGACAAAGGACATATATAAACCCTCTCAAAGCCCATTTCACGAATGACTGCAAAGGTTTTGGGAAGCTCATAGGGAGAGACATTCACAACTCTCTTTTCTTTTTCGGCTTTACTGAGAAAAGCCCTTGTATGCTTTGAAACTGTAGTGGTGTCCATATCGTAGATGCCCACAATATCCTCACTCTTAACAACAATTTCCTTAGAAAGACGAAGATACATTATCTTATCTCTCCTTTTTCCACGGTGAAAATTTTAGTGTTACCGCTTTTTATTACCGGTGCTTCACAGCCTGTGATAAAGGTTTGACAGCCCTCTGTATTTGTCAGAAGATACTCCTGCCTGCCTCTGTCTATCTCAGACAGAACATCGTCAAGGAGCACCACGGGAGATTCCTCAAAAAAATCTTTCAAAATCTGAGCCTCCGAGAGTTTCAGGGACAGCACAATACTTCTCTGCTGGCCTTGTGAACCGAAATTCTTGGCTTTCATGCCGTTTAAGTAAAATTCAAGGTCATCTCTGTGAGGTCCCACATTTGTGCATCCCGTGAAAATGTCACCCCGCCTTGATTTTTCAAAGGCATTTTGAAGTTTCTCCGTTATAGACGGAATATCATCCTCAAAAGTTATCCCTGCGGTACTCAGGTACTCAATCTCAAGTTCCTCATTGCCTTTTGAAATGCCTTTGTGGAACATTTTTGCACAGTCCGAAAGTTTTTTTATATACAAAAGTCTTCTGTAAATTATCTGTGACGCAAGCAAAATCAGGGAATCATCCCAGATACACAGGGTTTCTTTAAGCTCCGGGTGACGGTTAATCTCCTTTAAGAGAGTATTTCGCTGAAAAACCGTTCGGTTATACTTTGAAAGCAGCACCGCAAACTTAATATCCTGCTGACAGATTGCTCCGTCAAGAAATTTTCTGCGAAGCGTAGGTCCGCCCTTAACTAAAGACAGATGCTCGGGAGAAAACACAACGGCACAAAACCTTTCGCTAAGGTAGGCGGATGAGGGTTTTTTCACCGAATTCAGCTCAACTTCCTTTTTGTTGCCGAAAAAAGTGATTTTCGCCTCCTGGTCTCTGCCCTGAGAGTTAAAACCCATGGTAAGACTTGACTTTTTCTCACCGATTTTTGTCAGTTCCTGCTCCTTTGAGCCTCTGAAGGAATGACCTCCGGAAAAAAGCCAGATTCCCTCAAGCAGATTGGTTTTTCCCTGAGCATTATCTCCGAATATTATATTGATTCCGTCAACCGGGGTAATTCTGTTGTCAACAAGATTTCGAAAAGAGTTAAACTCAAGGAAGTTTACTTTCAAATAACAGACACCTCTACAGTTTTGTCATTGTATGTTGCTTTGTCGCCGTTTCTCATCTTTTTACCGCGCATGGTGCAAACTTCTCCGTTTACCGAAACTTCACCGTTTTGTACGGCGATTTTCGCCTCTCCGCCGGTGGCGGTAAGACCGGAAAATTTCAGCAAGTCCTGAAGCCTTATAAACTCGGTTTCTATTTCAATCACTTCAAATTTCATCATTCAACCTCATGGGAACAACTAAGAAGAGGAAACTGTCTCCCTCTAAGGGTTTTATAATCATAGGTGAAAGTCCGCCGTTGAGTATTACATTAACCTCGTCACACTCGGTGTTTCTCAAAGCCTCGATAATATATTTATTGTTAAAGCCGATAACCACCTCGTCGCCGATTGTGTCAACGGGGATTTCGTCGGTTGCTCTGCCCACTGCTGTCTTGCAGGAAAGCTTGATTGAATCCTTTAAGATGCTGAATCTGACGGGACTTTGCACTCTCTCACTTGTAAGCAGGGACATTCTCTCCACAGCAGACATAAGCTCTCTTGTGTTTACTTTCAGCTTTGTTGCATCACCCTTGGGAATTGTGGTGTTGTAGTCAAGGAAAGTTCCCTCGATAAGTCTTGAATTTACCGAATAATTTTCAACCGAGAAGTTTACATGACGCTGTCCCACGGAAAGTGTAACTTCCTTTTCGTCGTCACCGATAAGCTTTAGAATTTCGCTCTGCATTTTGCCGGGAACGATGAAACGGGTGTTGCTGTCGCAGGTGATTTTCTCGGAGCAGATTGCCATTCTGTATCCGTCAATAGCAATAATTTTAAGTTCCTCGGGAGTTACCTCAAAAAGTGAGCCTGTGTAAATAGGCTTTGCGATATTGTCGGAGACAGCGTAAATTGTATGCTTAATCATATCCCGTAGAACCTTTGCGGAAATCTTAATCTCGTCAAGGGTGTCAAAGGTGGGAATATCGGGATACTCCACAGATGAAATGCCCACAATCTGATAGTCAACCTTACCGCTGTTAATATATATGATCATTTTCTCGTCGGTCTCAAAGGAGAGAATTTCCTCGGGAAGCTTTCTGACGATGTCGGAGAAAATCTTGGCTCCAACTACAATCTCGCCCTCCTTTTCAACCGATGCTTCAACGGTAGTGGTGATTCCAAGCTCCAAATCATAACCGGAAAGAGTGAGTGTGTTGTCGTATGCCTTAATTAATATACCTTCAAGTGCAGGAAGGGTTGCTTTTGTGCTGACTGCTCGGGAGACATTCTGTACAGCCTGTACGATGTCGGATTTTGTAACTCTGAATTTCATAGAGTGACGCTCCTTTCAAAATTAAAAAATAAAAAAAGAAAAAGAATAGAATACAATACTTAAATAATATTTAGTAGTATATAGTAGAGGCGGCGAAATTGTCAGTAAGTGAAAAAAATCCTGTAAAAATGCGGAAAAGTTTTCAACTTGTGCTTGTCTAAAAATGTTATGTTTTCCACAGGATTAATTTCCGCGGAAATCAGGGTGTTGAAAATGTTGAAAAATTGTTAATTGATGTTAATTTATATGTTTAATTCTCAAAATCTTTTATATCTCAAAAAATCCAAAGTAAAGGATTTTTGGATTTTTGAGGAGTTTTTCATAAAAAGCACGGATAAAGAATTTTTTTGTAATACAAAATGATGTTTTTTTGGATTTTTGAGAATCTGTATATCCAAAATGCGGATATAAACAGTATTTAGCTTTGAGAACCTTATTCAAACGGATACATTTGACAGCCTCCCTTGTGTAAAGGAGGTGTCACCGCTTTGCCGTGACGGAGGGATTGTAATCAAAAACTACCTGTCGCGGATATTTTTGATAATATCCTCAATGGTATCACGAAGATTTGAATCCGTCTGCATCTTCTTTTCCATCTGCTGAATTGTGTAGACAATGGTGGAGTGGTGACGGTTGCCGAATATCTCACCGATAGTGACTGTGGAAAGGTCGGTAAGCTCACGGGTTATGTAAATGGCAACATGACGGGGATGATTGATGTTGCTGCGTCTGCTCTTTTGATTTTTAATATCCTCCGGCTTTACTCCGAAAGTCCGTGAAACCTCTGAGAGAATCATGTCAATGGTATGCTCGGGGGGAGCGTCGTTGTTGAGAATATCCGAGATAACCTCAGACACCACCGCCTGAGTGATTTTCTCATTGTTGAGGAGATATCTTGCGTTTAGCTTCTTGACAACACCCTCAATCTGACGCACATTGGTTTTGATTTTATTTGCAATAAACTGTGCGTGTTCGTCGCTGATGGGAAGATTTAAGGAATCCGCCTTGCGTTTGATAATGGCGATTCTTGTTTCCACATCAGGGGGTTGTAAATCAGCCAAAAGTCCCGATTCGAACCTTGAACGGAGTCTGTCGTCCAAAATGTTGATTTCCTTCGGGGGGCGGTCGGAGGTCAGCACAATCTGTTTATGAGATTCGTAAAGTGTGTTGAAGGTGTGGAAAAACTCCTCCTGAGTTCTGTCCTTACCGGCGATGAACTGTACGTCATCCACCAAAAGCACATCTGCCTGACGGTATTTCTGACGAAACTCGGGCATTGTGTTGTTACCGATAGATTCAATAAGCTCATTCATAAAATCGTCGCCCTTGACATACTGAATCTTCATATCCGGGTTGTCATTCTTAATCTCATTGCCGATAGCATAGAGAAGATGAGTTTTGCCCAGTCCGGAACTGCCGTACATCAAAAGAGGATTGTAGGCGTGTGCGGGATTTGCCGCAACCGCCATTGCGGCAGCGTGTGCGAATTTATTTGAGGAGCCTACAATGAAATTATCAAAGGTAAAATCATAAAAGGAAGTTGAAGATGCTTCCTTGGGAGCTTCCTCCTTGTCCTCTTCGGGAGTGATGAATGTGATTGAAATATCCGTTCCGAAAACCTCTTTGAAAGACTCCTTAATCATGGGGAGATAGAAGTTTTCAATGGTCTCCCTGTGAAAATCCGAGGGCACCATAAGCGTAGCCTCGCCCTTTTCAAAATTCAGTGAGACAGGCTCTATTCTGCTGATCCAAATATTGTAACCCACATCGGTAATTTTGGATTTGCAGTTAACACAAACCAAATTCCATGCGTCATTAAACGATTTCATTAGACTTTCCTCCAAAATTTTTACACCGTTAAAATATCTTGCTTTTTTAACTTTTCTACCCAAATTTCTAAGTATATCAAAATCCATTATTATACATCCTCCATTGTATCAAAAAAATCTAAAAAAATCAATGCTTTTCGAACAAAAAAATTCCTATTATAAAGTATATATAACATTTTATATTATCCTCCTGTGTATAGTATTTTTGAAGTTATAAATTGTGTGTAAAATCCAGTGATTATACAAGATATTGTGGGTGTTTGGGAAAGTTTTTCAAAAGAAAAAAATCGTAAAAATAATTGTTGACTAAAGCGGTTATTTGAGGTATAATGCTAACTTGTAAGGTTATGTAACCGAAAGGAGGATTAATATGCTCAGAACATATCAACCCAAGAAGCTCCACAGAAAGAAGGAGCATGGCTTCAGAAAGAGAATGTCAGACAGAAACGGACGTAAGGTTCTTGCCCGCAGAAGAGCAAAAGGCAGAAAGAGACTTTCTTATTAAAAGTGAGGACCACCACGAGTGGTCTTTCTTTTTATTAAGAAATAATTTAAGGCACTTTAGTATTACTTTAGGTGGTTAAATGAGAAAGTTTCTCACTTTGAAGGAGAATAGAGATTTCAGACGCGCCTATAGCCGAGGCAGGTCCTATGTTTCTCCCATTCTTGTTACTTACATTATCAAAAACAACCAAAATAACCTTAGAATCGGAATAACCACCGGCAAGAAAATCGGCAAGGCCTTCGAGCGCAATCGCTCACGGCGAATCATAAGAGCAGCACTAAGGGAGATTTACTCAGACTTGGAAAACGGCTACGATATTGTCTTTGTGGCAAGAGGTAAAACCCCGTATGTCAAGAGCACAGATGTGCTTGAGGTTATGAAATCTCACCTTAAAAGTGCCAAACTCCTGGTAAAGTAAAATGAAAAAGCTCTTACTTAAAATGATTCGTTTTTATCAAAGGCACATTTCGCCTTTGACTCCCCCGAACTGCAAGTATTATCCCACCTGCTCTCAGTACGGCTATGAAGCTATTGAGAGATTCGGTGCGTTCAAAGGTTTTTTTCTTGCACTTTGGAGATTTCTCAGGTGTAATCCTTTCTCAAAAGGCGGATACGACCCGGTACCTGAGAAAAAAGTAAAAAATAATAAGAAAGGTTAAGCTTATGGAAATTATCGGTAGTTTATTCGGTTACGTACTGTGGTTTGCATACGAACTCGTGCACAGCTACGCACTTGCCATTATCATCTTCACCGTTATAGCTAAACTTGTGCTTTTTCCGGCATCTGTTAAGCAGCAGAAGTCCATGGCAGGTAACGCCAGGATGCAGAAGAAGATGGCGGCTCTGCGTGAAAAGTACGCTAACAACAAAGAAAAGCTTAACGAAGAAACTCAGAAACTCTACAGTCAAGAGGGCATGAACCCCTACGGCGGATGTCTTACTTCCATTGTTCCCATGTTCATTATGCTTGGTGTTTTCTATGCTGTTGCCTATCCCCTTACCAACACCCTCCATATCAGCAAGGATATGGTTGCATCTGCTAAGGATGTGCTTGTGTCCATTCCCGGACTCAATGTAGGCACAACCGCCATGTACGGCGGACAGATTGACATCCTCAAGTATTTCGGAAGCTTTGAGAGTATTCAGGCATGCTTCGAGGGAGGAAAGCACTCTATCGCTGAAATCGGAGAGTTCTGCAGTTCATTTAACTTAACAGGTTTTAATCTTTTGGAAACCCCCTCACAGCACGGATTCTCCGTTTATCTTCTTATTCCCGTGCTCTGTTTTGTTACCTCGGTCGGCTCTCAGTACTTCATCCAGAAGTTAAACTCAAACGGTGCGCCTCAGCAGGGCTGTATGAAGCTTATGATTTTAGCGCTTCCCCTGTTCTCTGCGTACATCGCTTACACCGTTCCCTCCGCAGTTGGCTTCTATTGGATTTGCTCTACGGTTTTAGGCTTTGTTCAGTCACTTATCATGCACTACTTCTTCGGTCCCGACATGATGATTGCCCGGGGCGAAGCCGCAAGAGTAGCACTCTTGGAGCAGGAAGAAGCAAGAGTTCAAGAGGTTAGATAAGAAGAATTTATCTTTGAAAACAACATTTTTTACTATAAAACATAAACTTTAGAAGGTGAAATAATGATTAAAGAGGCTATCGGTATCGGTGATACTGAACTGGAAGCCCAGGCTGACGCTTGCAGACAGTTAGGCGTTGAGACCTACGAAGCAGAATTTGAGATTATCCAAAGAGCCGAGAAAAAGGTTTTCGGTCTTTTCGGCGGCTCAAAGGCTAAGGTTCGTGCTTTTATTAAGGCTTCCCCTGCCGAAGCAGCAGAAAGATTCCTCAAGGATGTTTTGGCTGCTATGGGACTTGAGTCTGTCACAATGGATGTTAAGGAAAGCGACGAAAACGGCGTTGTTTTCGACCTTACAGGCGAGGACATCGGCTTTGTTATCGGCAGAAGAGGCGAAACCCTGGACGCTCTCCAGTACCTTACAGGTCTTGTTGCAAACCATGTAGATAACTCATACTACAAAGTTACCGTCAACACAGGAGACTTCCGCGAAAAGAGAGAAAAAACTCTTGAGATTTTAGGCAGAAAGCTTGCATTTAAGGCTGTAAAAACCGGCTACAAGACAAGCCTTGAGCCTATGAATCCTTATGAAAGACGCATCATCCACACTGCTGTGCAGAAGGTTCAGGGCGCAATTTCATGGAGCGAGGGTGAAAACCTCAACCGTCATGTAGTAATCGGTCCCGACCCCAAAGCACCTAAGAACCACAGAGGTCGCAGAGGCGGAAAAAGCTTCGACAGAAGGCCTAAGAGGACTAATGATGTAACGGTTAACGATACACCGAAGCGTGAGCCTCTCAACGAGGGCGAAGGCGCCGGACTTTACGGCAGAATCGGTTAAACAGAATATTTCGGCTCAAATGCCGGTACATAGGGTGGCGGCAAGCTGCCCTATATTTTTTGCTAAAAAGCAAAGAGTGTGATAAATTTGCTTTTTGGAAAAGAGCAATGCTTCAAAAAATGTTTCACGTGAAACACTACATTTCAATAATAGATTTCGGTGTGATTTATGAAGGAAAATACTATTGCCGCCATAAGCTCTGCTCAGGGTGAAGGCGGAATTTCGGTAATCAGAATATCAGGACAAGACGCCATAGAGGTTGCCTCAAGGGTGTTTTCAGCCATGAGTGGCAAGTCTCTTACTCAGTACGAGGGCTATCGTGCCGCATACGGCAAAATTTTAGAGAACGACGAGGTTTTGGACGAGGCTGTCGCCATAGTTTACCGTGCCCCTTTGAGCTATACAGGGGAAAATGTGGTGGAGCTGTGCTGTCACGGAGGACTTTTCGTAACCCGTCAGGTGCTGAGAGTAGTTCTTTCAAAGGGTGCTGTTCTTGCCGAGCCGGGCGAATTTACAAAACGCGCTTTTCTAAACGGAAAAATGGACCTTTTGGAAGCCCAGTCCGTCATGAATATTATTTCTGCTCAAAACAGGCAGGCTGTAAGATGTGCGAATTCAGTCAGAGAGGGCAAGCTTTCGAAGAAAATCATTTCTCTTAAGGATACCTTGGTGAACTTGGCGGCACACCTGAGCGCATGGGCGGATTATCCCGAGGAGGATATCCCTGAGGTGACAGACACTGCCTTGCTTTCCGACCTTAAACACGCCAAATCCGAACTTTCGAAATTGGTTTCCGACTTCGACAAGGGAAAAGCCGTCACAAAGGGCGTAGATACCGTCATTGTGGGTAAGCCGAATGTGGGCAAATCCACCCTTATGAATCTTCTTGCGGGCATGGAAAAGAGCATTGTTACGGAAATTCCCGGCACAACCCGCGATGTTGTGGAGGAAACAGTAATTGTCGGTGATGTTGTCCTGAGACTGTCCGACACCGCAGGAATTCGCGAAACAGATAACCCCGTTGAACGCATAGGTGTCTTAAAAGCCAAGGAAAAACTTTCCACCGGCTCCCTGATACTTGCTGTCTTTGACTTGAGCACTGAGTTTACAAGTGAAGATAAAGAGCTTGTGGACTTGCTGTGTGACATTCCCACCGTTGCAATACTCAACAAGACCGATCTTTCAAAGTCCTTTGACGACAGCTATATAAAGGAAAATATCAAGTCTGTAGTTTACCTCAGCGCCAAGGAGGGTGACGGCAGAGAGGAATTGGAAAATGCCCTTATTTCCACCCTCGGCACAGCCGACTTCAACCCAAGCGAGGGAATTCTGTCCTCGGAGCGTGAGCGTCAGGCGGTCATCAACGCTGTAAATGCTCTGACTGACGCAGAAAACACTCTCACTTTCGGCTTTTCCTTAGATGCAGTTACCGTCTGTATCGAGGAAGCAATTGAGGTACTCCTCACACTCACAGGAGAAAACATCAGTGACGAGATTGTGGACAAGGTTTTCCATAATTTCTGCTTGGGTAAGTAAATAAGGCGAAATACATTAACCCAACCGAAAAACACATGAGGGCGGCAGAACACCGAAAAATAAAACAGCCCTCTACACATACATGAAAAAATCCCGTAAATTGCATATTTTACTGCAATTTCCCGGAAAAAAGGTGAAATAAATGCAAAAATACTTTGCAGGGAATGCCGATGTTGCCGTAATCGGCGCAGGTCACGCAGGAATTGAGGCGGCTCTTGCCTCTGCGCGGCTTGGAGCAAAAACCCTGATTTTTACTATAAATATGGACGCTGTGGGCAACTGCCCCTGCAATCCCTCAATCGGCGGTACCGCTAAAGGACATCTTGTCCGTGAAATCGACGCTCTGGGCGGCGAAATGGGTAAAACCGCCGACAAGAGCTTCTTGCAGATGCGTATGCTCAACCGAGGAAAAGGCCCTGCGGTACATTCCCTTCGTGCACAGATTGACCGCACGAAGTATGCCCGGATTATGAAGCACAAGCTTGAACTTCAGGATAATCTTGAACTTCGCCAGGCGGAAATAGTATCAGTTGAAAATGATAAGGACGCACAGTACCCCTGGAAGCTTTCCACCCAAATGGGCGCGGTTTTCTCCGTCAAAAAGGTGATTATCGCCACAGGAACCTATCTCGGAGGCAGGATTTTCATAGGTGAAGTGTCCTACGAGGGCGGTCCCGACGGCACCTTTGCCGCAACAGAGCTTGGCAAAAGCCTTAAGGAGCTTGGACTCCCCCTTCGCCGTTTCAAGACCGGTACCCCTGCCCGAGTTTTACGAAGAAGCATTGATTTTTCCTGCCTTGAGGCGCAACAGGGGGATGTTCCCCCGGAGCCTTTTTCCTTTGAAACCGAGGATTTGGGAGAAAACAAGGTAAAGTGTCACATAAGCTGGACCAACGAAAAGACAAAACAGATTATTCTCGATAATATCCACCGCAGTCCCCTTTACGGCGGTGCTATCGAGGGCGTAGGCCCCCGTTACTGCCCCAGCCTTGAGGACAAAATCGTCAGATTTAAGGACAAGGAGCGTCATCAGCTCTTTATTGAGCCATGTGGACTTGATACCGAGGAAATGTACCTCCAGGGTATGTCCTCCTCCCTCCCCGAGGAAGTACAGCTTAAGTTTTATCACACAATCAAAGGCCTTGAAAACGCAGTCATAATGCGCCCTGCTTACGCCATCGAGTATGACTGTGTTGACCCTCTCTCACTTTCGGCAACCTTGGAGTTCAAGGATTTTGCGGGACTTTACGGTGCAGGGCAGTTCAACGGCAGTTCAGGTTACGAGGAAGCCGCCGCACAGGGTTTGATTGCAGGCATAAACGCTGCCCTGAGCGTTCTGGGAAGAGAACCGCTCATCTTGGACCGAAGCACCTCCTACATAGGCACGCTCATTGATGACCTCATCACCAAGGGTGCTAACGAGCCTTACCGAATGATGACTTCCCGAAGCGAGTACAGGCTCATTCTCCGCCAGGATAACGCGGATAAACGGCTAACCCCCATAGGATACGAAATCGGACTGATTTCAAGGGCGAGATACGAAAAATTCCTGAAAAAGCAGGATGAAATCGAAAAGGAAATTTACCGCGCGGAGCACAGTACCCTGTCTCCAAGTGACAAGCTCAACGCCATACTTGTTTCACGTGAAACATCCCCCGTCACCACAGGAGTATCCATTGCGGATTTACTCAGAAGACCTCAAATCTCCTACGCTGACCTTACCGAAGTCGACACAAACCGCCCAAATCTTCACAGAAGCGTCTTTGAAGAAGCTCAGATTGAGATTAAGTACGCAGGCTATATCAAAAAACAGCTTGACAGAGTTGAACAGGTTGAGAGAATGAGGGAAAAATCCCTGCCCACAGATATTGATTATAAGGAAATCACGGGTTTGAGACTTGAAGCACAGGAGAAACTCAACAGGATAAAGCCTATAAATATCGCTCAGGCAAGCCGAATTTCAGGGGTTTCCCCTGCGGACATCAGCGTGCTGATAATTTGGCTCAGCCGGGAAAAGTAATTAATTGTGCTGACTAAAAGCATATTTCATCCCAAGACTAAGTCCAAAGCACAGGAAAGCGGAATGCCCTATAAACAGGAAGTGATTAAATGACATTTGAAGAAAAACTGTATAAGGAAGCAAAATCCGTAGGAGCAGGGCTTGATGGCACTGCTCTCTGCAGATTCGCAACCTACTACAATATGCTCATTACATACAACACCCACATGAATCTTACCGCAATTACCGAGGAAGATGAGGTTATTGTGAAGCATTTTGCGGACAGCCTTTGCATTTTGGGTAAAATACAGGTGAAAGAGGGGGCAAAAGTCCTTGATGTAGGCACAGGTGCCGGTTTCCCCGGTATTCCTCTGCTTATTGCAAGACCTGACCTAAAGCTCACCCTCCTTGACGGCCTAAATAAAAGGCTTGTTTTTCTCTCGGATGTACTTGAAAAGCTGTCTCTTGAAGCGGAGATAGTCCACTCCCGTGCCGAGGAATCGGGCCATAACCCGAAATATCGGGAAAAATTCGACTTGGTAACCTCACGGGCAGTTGCCCGTCAGAGCGTTCTCTGTGAATACTGCCTCCCATATACAAAAAAAGGCGGACTTTTCGTGGCTATGAAAGGCCCTAAAGGACAGGAGGAGCTCAGCGAAAGCGAAAAGGGCATAAAGCTTCTCGGAGGTGAAATCCGCGAGGTTGCGGAGTACACCTTGAGTGATGAAAGTGCACGCACCCTGATTATTACGGAAAAAGTTTCTCCCACGCCCGGGAAATACCCTCGTCACAATTCTCAGATAAAAAGCAAACCTCTTTAGGTCAAAAAATTTGACACCGCAAAGGACATAAATAACAAGGACAATTTTCTGCCTCGGCTTATGCCGGGGCTTTTGTTTTGCAGTAACTATGTTTTTAGAAAAGCAAAGACCATGAATACAGCATCCATTTGAAAAAGCAGAGGAAATTATGACATACGCAGAAAAGACTTAATATCCGCCCAAAATACCTGACCTGACAAATTGCAAAAACTTTCGAAAAGATGTGATGAAAAACCAACACATCCGTAGATTTTCTATAAAATCAAAGAATTTTTCGAAAAGTCCGCAAAATTCTCTGAAAATAAGTGAAAAACATATAAAAATATTGCTCAAAGTCCGACAACATATCCCCACTCTGCGTGGTATCATGTAATCACAGCAAGCGAGGGGGCGAGGTTGTGTTTTTAACAAAAGAAGACAACAAGGTGCTTCAAATACCTACTATTCAAATCAGACCTAACAAAACCCAACCCCGCAAAACCTTTGACGAGGATTCCCTGAGGCTCCTTGCTCAGTCCATATCCACAAGCGGAATTCTCCAGCCCTTGACGGTGCGTAAGCTCAGCAACACCGAATATGAGCTTGTGGCAGGTGAAAGACGGCTTCGCGCCGCGGTTTTGGCAGGACTTTCAAAAGTCCCCTGCGTGCTCATAAAATGTACGGACAAGGAGTCCGCGGTTTTCGCACTCCTTGAAAATCTCCAGCGTGCCGACCTCAATATGTTCGAGGAAGCAAGAGGAATTTCAAGGCTTATCCGTAAATTTGACCTGACTCAGGAGGAGGTTGCAAGAAGGCTTGGCAAAAAGCAGTCCACCGTTGCCAACAAGCTGCGACTGTTGAAGCTGACTTTTGAGGAGCAGGACTGGATTTTAGGCGCAGGCCTTTCGGAGCGTCACGCAAGAGCCCTTCTGCGCATAGAGGATTCGGCGGTGCGCCGGGAGATGCTCAGCAAAATAATCGCCGAGAGCCTGAGCGCTAAGGAAACCGAGGACGAGGTTGTGAAAATCCTCTACAGCGAAACCGTAACAGCTCCGAAAACTCGGGAGCAGAAATTTGTCATAAGAGATGTTCGTATTTTCGTCAACACCATCACCAAGGCGGTGGATACCATGCGGCTTTCCGGCATAAACGCAGAGAGCCAAAAGAGAGAGACGGAACAGTACATAGAATACACGGTGAAGATTCCGAAATCGGAAGCCACCAAAACCAAGCCGAAACGCTCGGCATAGAAAACGCTTTAGTCGGCATGAAAACTGTCCCCGGGACAGAAAACCTCTCAAAAGAGGACTAATACGCTTTTCCCTTAGGGTGCATTGCACCCGTCCACTCATACCCATTTCCTTATCTGAACCCCTTGTCAGGAGGCACACAGTTTACTGTGTGCCTCTTGGCGTTTTGGGATTGTTTCACGTGAAACAATCGGTCAAAAAACTTCTCCGAATTTCTATAAAAGGCTTTTATTTTCCTTTAATATATGATAAAATCTATCGTAGATTGTTTATAATTTGATAGAATTTGCGAAAAGGTGATAGATTTGGCAAAAATTATTGCGGTTTCCAACCAAAAAGGTGGTGTCGGAAAGACCACAACAGCCGTTAATTTGGCGGCGGCATTCGGTATTTTAGGCAAAAAAACCTTGCTTGTTGACATTGACCCCCAGGGAAATGCAACCTCGGGCGTGGGCGTTGACAGGCGCCGTGCAAAGATAACAACCTACGATATTATTGTAAACGACAGCAAGGCGCAGGAGGCGGTTGTTAAGACAAATTTTGAGAATTTGAGCATAATCCCCTCAAGCCTTGACTTAGCGGCGGCGGAGCTTGAAATTGTTGACAGAGACCGTCGCGAGGCACTTTTGAAGTCCGCAATTCTGCCCCTAAAGGCTGATTATGACTACATTTTCATCGACTGTCCTCCCTCTTTGGGACTTGTGACAACCAACGCCCTCAACTGCTGTGACACGGTGCTCATTCCCATTCAGTGCGAGTACTATGCCCTTGAAGGACTTTCTCAGCTCATGAACACGGTAAGACGCGTCAAGAGAATGTACAACCCCCACCTTGACATCGAGGGTGTGGCACTTACCATGTACGACGGCAGACTGAACCTCACTCAGCAGGTTGTAAACGAAGTGAAAAAGTACTTTCCCCGGAAGGTGTTTTCAACCCCTGTTCCCCGAGGTGTAAAGGTCTCCGAAGCTCCTTCTTTCGGCATGCCGGTGGTGTATTATGACCCATCGGGCAAGGGCGCTAAGGCATACATGGATTTGGCAAAAGAAATACTCAAAAACAACAAATGAGCCTTTATAAGGCGTGTACCAATACCTAAACGGAGGACAATCCCTGCGGAGAAATTTCGCAGTACTGCGTTGTCGTCCTTATAAATATGAGTCTTCTTTCTGTAAGGAATTAGTATAAAAGGAGAGATAATAATGGCAAAAATGAGTGGTTTGGGGAAAGGTCTTGACGCGATTTTCCTTGAGAACGAGAGCGAAAGTCCCGACAGCACCGTCACCCTAAGTCTTGACGATATCGAGCCTAACAGAGGCCAGCCCAGAACTGATTTTGACCCACAGGCGCTGAACGCTCTGGCGGATTCAATCCGTGAAAACGGTGTGCTTCAGCCGATTTTGGTGCGTCCCATTCTGGGCGGCGGATACCAGATTGTGGCAGGCGAAAGAAGATACCGCGCCTCTCGGCTTGCAGGACTTCGGGAGATTCCCGCCATAGTAAGAGAACTTTCCGACCACAAGACCATGGAGCTTGCGCTTATAGAGAATTTGCAGAGAGAAAATCTAAGCCCCATTGAAGAAGCAAAGGGCTACGAGACCTTGCAGACAACCTACGATATGACACAGGAGCAGATAGCCGAGGCAATGGGCAAATCCCGACCGGCTATTGCAAATGCCCTGAGACTCTTAAGGCTTCCCGAGGAAGTACAGCAGATGGTCCGGGACGAAAAGCTCACCGCAGGCCATGCCCGAGCACTTTCTTCCATAGAGGACGCACAGCAGGTGATAAAGATTGCAAACGAGATTGCCGACAAAAACCTTTCGGTTCGGGAGACCGAGAGCCTTTTGAAGCCGAAAAAGGAGAAGAAGGCTTCCGCAAAACCCACTGAAGCATCACAGAAGCTTGTCATATATAAGGAAGTTGAGATGGCACTCACGGAGCACTTAGGCAGAAAAGTTACCGTCAAGAAAAACGGCAAGGGCGGACTTTTGACCTTGGAGTTTTACAGCATCGGCGAGCTTATGGACCTTGCAAACAAACTTGAGGAAAAATAAGACATTTTGTCGGAAACAATAGATAATTCCGCGAATTTGCTGACAGAGACAGACCTTTAGCAGAAACAGACGGAAAAACAGAGGAGTAAGAAAATAACTGACAAAGGAGTAAGAAAATGATTGATATTAAATTTTTAAGAGAAAACCCCGAAATAGTTAAGCAGAACATTAAAAACAAGTTTCAGGACAGCAAGCTCCCCTTGGTTGACGAGGTGATCGAGCTTGACAAGGAGAGCCGTGCAGCCAAAAAAGAGGCTGACGAGCTCAGAGCACAGAGAAACGCCAATTCCAAGAAAATCGGCGCTTTGATGGGACAGAAAAAATTTGAGGAAGCCGAGCAGATGAAGTCTCTCGTTACCTCTCAGGCAGAGAAACTCCAGGAGCTTGAGGCAAAAGAGGCTGAGCTTTCCGAGAAAGTTACCAAGATTATGATGACCATTCCCAACATCATAGACCCCTCTGTGCCTATAGGCAAGGACGACAGCGAAAATGTTGAGGTAAAGCGTTACGGCGAACCAAAAACTCCCGATTTCGAAGTTCCCTATCACACGGATATTATGGAAAGATTCTGCGGAATTGACCTTGAAAGTGCCCGAAAGGTTGCCGGCAACGGCTTCTACTACCTTATGGGTGACATCGCAAGACTTCACTCTGCGGTTATTTCCTACGCCCGGGACTTCATGATTGACAGAGGCTTTACCTACTGCGTGCCTCCCTTTATGATTAGAAGTGAGGTTGTGACCGGTGTTATGAGCTTTGCCGAAATGGACGCTATGATGTACAAAATCGAGGGCGAGGACCTTTACCTCATCGGCACCAGTGAACACTCCATGATCGGCAAATTCATCGACACAATGAACAAGGAGGAGGATCTCCCCTACACTCTCACAAGCTACTCCCCCTGTTTCCGCAAGGAAAAAGGTGCCCACGGCATTGAGGAGCGCGGTGTCTACAGAATTCACCAGTTCGAAAAGCAGGAGATGATTGTTGTCTGCAAGCCCGAGGAAAGCCCCAAGTGGTTCGATGTTCTCTGGCAGAACACCGTCGACCTGTTCCGTTCCCTTGATGTTCCCGTACGCACCTTGGAGTGCTGTTCGGGCGACTTGGCTGACCTGAAGGTCAAGTCCGTTGATGTTGAGGCTTGGTCCCCCCGTCAGCAGAAGTATTTTGAGGTTGGCTCCTGCTCAAATTTGGGCGACGCACAGGCAAGACGCCTTAAAATCCGCGTAAGTTCCAAGGAAAACGGCAAATATTTTGCCCATACCTTAAACAACACCGTTGTAGCCCCTCCCCGTATGCTTATTGCGTTCCTTGAGAACAACTTAAACGAGGACGGCTCCGTGAATATTCCCGTGGCACTTCGTCCCTATATGGGCGGAGTGGAAAAACTCATCCCCAAAAATTAAGGGTATTGCAGGAGCAAGGATATTATAACGGTTTTTAGCACTGAAGAATATGCAAACGGACTGTCTGAGGGCAGTCCGTTTTCGTAATATTTGACAAATAATTACTCTTGGATTAAAATTGAAGCATACCGGTCATGAATGCACCGGATATTAAGGGGGATTTATAATGAAAAGATTTATTGCGATTGTTATGGCGGCAATGCTCATTCTCTCGTTTTCGGGATGCAGTATTGTAAAGGATTTCAAAGAGGGTTTTGCAGAGGGTTTTGAAGATGGCTTAAAATCTACTATTCAGCAGTCCGGCAAAGGCTACACCCACGGTGTGGTTGAGGGCAATGTCTACACAAGCGAAATGACCGGCCTCACCTTTACAGCCCCTGACGGCTGGAGCTTCCGCACCGATGAGGAGCTTATGGAGTTAATGGACGGGGTTTACGACGAGGAAGTTGAAGACGCGTTCACAAACGCCGCTGCAAAGATGAATACCGTCACCGAAATGATGGCTATTGATGACAACAGCGGCACAAATGTGATTATTGTTTACGAAAACCTCTTGCTCACCGGCAACTCCGGTATCAGCGAGGAGGAGTATTTCGAGCTTGCCAAGACATACGGCTCATTTGAAGGCTTGGCGATTTTCGATGAGCTTGAATCTGTAACTCTTTCGGGCAAGGACTGTAAATATGTTCAGATTAACAACGAAGGAATTACACAGTACTACTACATGATGGCACTTGAGGACTATATGTGCATTATCGTTGCAACAAACGCCGGCGACACCACCCGTTCCGAGATAGAGAGTATGTTCGGCTAAAATTTTTCGCAGAATTTAGGTATAAGATAAGACCTAAGTAACGCTCCGGTTGCTTAGGTCTTTTTTCTACCCGTTTTTGATTGCCGAAAACAAACTTTGTACCTATTACTTATTACTTCCAAAAAATTCTGTAGGAATATTGTAAGCGTCGGAAAATAGCTTTGCAAGGGTATTAAAGGCAAAAAATAAAGCCCGACTCGTAATCGGGCTTTGGGCTGCCGAGGCTATCGGCTGGAGCTGGTGACGTGACTTGAACACGCGACCTGCTGATTACGAATCAGCTGCTCTACCGACTGAGCTACACCAGCGAATAATTCACAAGGTATATTATATACGACTTTTAAGAATTTTTCAATCCCTTTAGGCACTAAAGAGACAAGAAATCAAGATTTTTTCAAAAAGTATGCAAAAACCTATTGAAATTCCCAAAAGTTTGTGGTATTATATTTGGGCACCTGTAAGAGTGCGGTTTGCTGATATAGCTCAGTCGGTAGAGCGCATCCTTGGTAAGGATGAGGTCAGCGGTTCAAATCCGCTTATCAGCTCCAAAGCCCTGAAGCCTTTTGCTTCAGGGCTTTTTCTTTTGTGCAGGAGTATTCACTTATCTTTTCGTCGGGGGGTTCTGAAAGCTGCTGAGTGAAAGTTTTTCACTCATTGATGCCGGTGGTTGAATTTCACACAAATTTAGTACATAATAGAGGTTAGAGGTGAAAAAAATGTCAAAAGATTTCGGAAACAAGCTTCAGCTGCTGCGCAAAAAGTGTGAATTTACCCAGAAAAATATTGCTGACGCTTTGCATATTGACCGTTCAACCTACGCTTACTATGAGCGTGGAACAACAGAACCTGATTTCAAAACCCTTGTAAAAATAGGAAAAATTTTCAACGTAGACCCTGCCATATTTCTGCCCACTCCCTACGGGGCAGAGTTTGATGTGGCGGACCTTGATGTGGCGAAAATGGAAAAGCAGTCAAAAGCTTTTAAGGAGGAAATCCTCAACAAAAATTCCAAAACCTACAGCCTGAGTGCAAAGGAAAAGAAGCTTCTGGTGGCTTTTCGCGCCCTTGAGGACGAGGAAAAAGATAAGCTTATGGACTATGTGTACGGCAATTTCGGGGACTGATGTAATGCTTCGGTTTTAATAAACAGAAGATTTCTGTGCCTGCACATTTTATATAGTATAAAGAATTTCAAAAAACTCTTTACTTTTTAATTCTCTTGTGCTATAATGACAAGGCTTAATGCCCCTTTCTCGGGATTTGGAGTATGCCGCAGTGCGGATTCACCGTCCTTTTCCTGTGATTGGCGGTAAATTTATAAAAAAGGTGGAATACACAATGCTTAAAGAAGAAAAGCAGGCAATTATCAAGGAGTACGCTCTTTTTGAGGGTGACACAGGTTCACCCGAGGTTCAGATCGCTATTCTCACCAAGAGAATCAACGACTTAACCGAGCACCTCAAGGAGCACAAGAAGGATCACCACAGCCGCCGCGGTCTGTTCAAGATGATCGGTCAGAGACGCTCT
Source organism: Eubacteriales bacterium (assembly GCA_030533225.1). Taxonomy (GTDB): domain Bacteria; phylum Bacillota; class Clostridia; order Oscillospirales; family Acutalibacteraceae; genus Ruminococcoides. The sequence goes on along the minus strand of JAUNJO010000017.1, from coordinate 7,326 downwards.
CTGCTCAACTACCTCATCAAGGTTGACATTGAGAGATACCGTTCTATCATCGCTCGTCTGGGTATCCGTAAATAATTTTGGTTTCAGTAGGGCAGACGGCTTTTGGGCCGTTTGCCCTGTATTCCGTTTTTGCGAGACTTTTATCACTTGCTTAATACAGGGTTTTGTTCGTCTGATTTAGCGGTAAAATAAGGAAACATGCATGGGAATTTCTCAAGCGAGGATTTGCGGGCTTTTCCCGTCTGAAAGTGCTTCTTTATTTTATTGCTAAATGAGGGCATAACCCTGTAAAATTTATATATTTACAGGAGGAATTTCATTATGGCAAATTCAGCAATGACTTTCGACAAGTTCAGAACTTTCGAAACCGAATTCGCAGGCAGACCCCTTGTGGTTGAGACCGGCAAGACCACTCAGCTTGCAAACGGCGCTTGCCTTGTCCGCTACGGAGAGACTGTTGTTCATGTAGCCGTTACAGGCGCCGCAAAGCCCCGTGAGGGCATCGACTTTTTCCCTCTTTCGGTAGATTTCGAGGAAAAGCTCTACTCCGTGGGCAAAATCCCCGGCAGCTTCCTGAAGCGTGAGGGCAGACCTTCCGAGAAGGCAATCCTCACAAGCCGTGTTATCGACAGACCTATCCGTCCTCTCTTCCCCAAGGATATGAGAAATGACGTTTCCGTTGTATGTACCGTTATGTCCGTTGACCCGGACTGCGAGCCTCAGATTGCCGCAATGGTAGGTACTTCCATTGCCCTTTCAATCTCCGACATTCCCTGGAACGGCCCCATTTCCGCTTGTTCGGTAGGCTATGTTGACGGGGAATTCGTCATCAATCCCAATCAGGCACAGCGTGAGGTTTCCGAAATGGCAACCACGGTTGCCTCCACCGACAGCCGTATCGCTATGATTGAGGCAGGTGCAAACTGCGTTTCCGATGAGGTTATGTACAACGCTATCATGGCAGGTCATGAGGCTAACCAGAAGATTATCGAGTTTATCAAGGGCATGCAGGCTGAGATTGGCAAGGAGAAGTTCTCCTATCCCTCAAACGAGCCTGACGAGGAGATGTTTAACGCAATCAAGGAGTTTGCCGAGGCAGATGTTAAGGTTGCTATGGACACCGACGACAAGACTGTCCGCGATGCAAGACTCCTTCCCATCTACGAGGCTGTTCATGCAAAATTCGACGAGATTTACCCCGACAGCGCAGAGAAGATTGACGAATGTATGTACAAGGTGCAGAAGTACATTGTTCGCCGCTGGCTCCTTGACGAGCAGAAGCGTGTTGACGGCAGAGGCATGAACGATATCCGTCCTCTTGCTTCCGAGGTCGGTATTCTTCCCCGTGTTCACGGCTCAGGCCTTTTCACCCGCGGTCAGACACAGGTTCTCACCGTTGCAACCCTCGGTCCTGCATCCGACGGTCAGATTATTGACGGCATCGACGATGAGGACTTCAAGAGATATATGCACCACTACAACTTCCCCAGCTACTCTGTTGGCGAGACAAGACCCTCAAGAGGTCCCGGCAGACGCGAAATCGGTCACGGCGCTTTGGCTGAAAGAGCTCTTGTTCCCGTAATTCCCTCGGTTGAGGAGTTCCCCTATTCCATCCGTCTTGTTTCCGAGGTTCTTTCCTCTAACGGCTCTACCTCTCAGGGCTCTGTCTGCGGTTCAACCCTTGCTCTTATGGACGCAGGTGTTCCCATCAAGGCTCCTGTTGCAGGTATTTCCTGCGGTCTTATCACCGAGGGCGACCGTTGGATGACCATGGTTGACATTCAGGGCGTCGAGGACTTCTTCGGCGACATGGACTTCAAGGTAGCAGGTACCCACGACGGTATCACCGCTATCCAGATGGACCTTAAAATCAGCGGTCTTCTTCCCGAAATGGTTAAAGAGGCTCTTGAGAAAACTCATGCTGCCCGTAACTATATCCTTGACGAGGTAATGCTCAAGGCTATTGCCGAGCCCCGTCCGGAGCTTTCAAAGTACGCTCCCAAGATGCTCACAACCACCATTCCCGCCGACAAAATCTCCGAGGTTATCGGCAAGGGCGGTAAGGTTATCAAGGAAATCCAGGCTCAGTGCGAAGTTAAGATTGACATTGAGGAGGACGGCGAGAACGGACAAGTGTTCGTCAGCGGTATCGACCTTGAGAATTGTAAGAGAGCTCTTGCTATTGTTGAGACTATCGCCATTGACCCCGAGCCCGGCGCAATTTACCTCGGCAAAGTAGTTCGCATTATGGACTTCGGCGCATTTGTAGAGATTGCTCCCGGCAAGGAAGGCCTTGTTCACATCAGCCAGCTTGATGTTAAGCGTACCGAGAAGGTAACAGATGTTGTAAATGTGGGCGATGTAATCAGAGTAAAGGTTCTTGAGATTGACGACAAGGGCAGACTCAACCTCTCCAGACGGGATGTTCTCATTGAGGTTGACGGCTTAACTCCCGAGAACGATATCTCAAACGACAGACCTCGCCGTGATTCAGGCCGAGGCAGAGACAACAGACGCCCCCGCAGATAATTTTCGGATTTTTTCGGACTTTTCCGGACTTTTCGTGCTCTTTACGATGTTTTCAAGTTTTAAGGTTTTATCCGGACTTCTTCGACTATTCCGATTTTTCCGACTTTTCCGACTGTTGCGGAGTACGAAACTCTCTGTCGGTTTTCAAAACACTATATAATCATAGGCTGTGGCAAAGAAACTGTCACAGCCTTTTTTGTATTTCAAATGGGCGGTATTTTGTAAAAAGACAATTTCAGCGTGCGCCCCGGACAAAATGACTGCTGTTTTTACAGAAGCTTATCCCGATAACCCTACTAGCAAAGTTTTCTGCTGTAAAGCATGAAATTCGAATATTACTACATATTGTCAAAATGCCGAAAATTACCAAGTTATTTGGGGTTTTGCCACAAGACCTTGTGTTTTCCCACACCTTTGCCACAAGGAACTCGGTATTTTGCACAAATTTTCCGGAAGTTTATGGATTTTGTATAATAAATCATATATTTTCTCTTGTTTTTAATGTGACTTTGTGGTAATATAATGGATATATCAAAAATGGGTGAATAATGAGCACTTCTGACACTTTACTGCGGTAAAGCGATAGGGCAAAAGCCGTAATTTTGCGTCTTACCCCCAAAGAAAAGTTCAACAAAACCTGTAATTATATACATAGATGCAAGGAGCGATTTTAAGAATGGACAAGAAATTTCTTTATTACTTAATAAAGAGAGTTTTGCTTGCAGTGGTAACAATTTTTCTGGTTGTTACCATCACCTTCTGGACTATGCAGGCAATCCCCGGCGGCCCCTTCCTCTCCGAAAAATCCCCCTCAGCCGAAACTATGGCGGCACTTGAGGCAAAGTACGGACTGGACAAGCCCTTGGGAGAACAGTACTTAACCTATGTTAAGGGCGTATTTACCCTTGATTTCGGACCCTCACTTAAGTTCAGAGGTCAGCAGGTTATGGATTTGATTTTGGAGGGCTTCGCAGTCAGTGCCAAAATCGGTCTTATGGCTGCGGCAATGGCGCTTATACTGGGCATGGTCTTCGGCTCTCTGGCAGCGGTTTTCCACGACAGGCTCGTCGACCGTATCATCATGGTTGTGTCAACCGCCTGTGTTGCAATGCCGTCCTTCCTAATAGCCACTCTGCTGCTGCTGATATTTGCAGTTAATTTGGGATGGTTCCCCACAAACGGAAATCAGGCAGGAGGTCTTGTGCTCCCCACCGTTGCCCTGGCGCTCTATCCCATGTCATACACCATCCGTCTGACCCGTTCATCCATGCTTGATGTTCTCGGTCAGGACTACATCCGCACAGCAAAGGCAAAGGGCGTTAAGCCTTCTATGGTGCTCTTTAAGCACGCGCTCAAGAATGCCGTAACTCCCGTTATCACCTACGCAGGTCCTATGATTGCTTTCATCCTCACAGGTTCACTTGTTGTAGAGGAGATTTTCGCTGTTCACGGCTTAGGCTCCTTCTTTGTAAGCTCTATCATCAACCGTGATTACCCCATGGTTATGGGTGTTACAATCTTCCTTGCCGTTATCGTTATCATAATGATGCTTATTTCCGACGTTCTCTACAAGCTGGTTGACCCCAGAGTAGACCTTTCCTAAGGGGGTGCTGAGATTGAAAAAGACTAAAAACATAAACGAAATGCCCAAGAAGAATCCTCTCAGCTTCCAGCTTAACCTTCAAAAGTTCGAAAAAGCCTCTCAGGAGAGCAAGGCTCAAAAGATTGTCGAGCGTGAGTCCGTAACCTTCTTTAAGGACGGTATGCGCAGACTGTGGAAGAACAAAATCGCAGTTACCTGCGCTTTTATCCTCCTTTTCATCATTGCGGCAATTATCTTTGTTCCCCTGTTCTACCCCTACTCCTACGATCAGCAGTTAGGTCTTTCCATGGGTAAGACCGACTACTCCTACGCCAACCTCGGTCCCTTTGAGTACGGCGAGACAGAGCAGGAGAGAATGGAAAACGGCGAGTTCGTCTTCCCCCACATCTTCGGTACCGACAAGGACGGCCGTGACTACTTTATCCGAGTACTTTACGGAACACGGGTTTCCCTGGGTGTAGGCCTTTTTGCTTCCATCATCGTTTTGATTATCGGCACGCTTTACGGCTCAATCTCCGGCTACTTCGGCGGCAAGGTTGACCTGATTATGATGAGACTTGTTGACATCATCTATTCTCTGCCGGATATGCTGATGATTATTCTGTTCTCGGTGGTTCTCAAACAGATTATCAACCCTGCTCCTGGCACAATTCTCTACAAATTAGGCGCAGGTATGATCAGTATCTTCGTTGTATTTGCACTTCTCTACTGGGTAAGCATGGCTCGTCTTATCAGAGGTCAGATTCTCACTATCAAACAGCAGGAGTTTGTTCTCACGGCGAAAGCTCTGGGCGCTTCCCCTGCAAGAATTATCCGCAAGCACCTGCTTCCCAACTGCATCAGCGTTATGGTTATCTCAACTGCTTTGCAGATTCCCAACGCTATCTTTACCGAAAGCTTCTTAAGCTACTTAGGTCTCGGTGTATCAATGCCCATGCCCTCCCTCGGTTCACTTGCCGCACAGGCTCGTGAGGGAATCTACTCCTATCCCTATCAGCTTATTTTCCCCGCATTGGCTATTTGCCTCATAGTACTGTCACTTAACCTTTTAGGCGACGGTCTCCGTGACGCATTTGACCCCAAACAGAAATAAGGAGGATTTTTAATGAGTTTATTAGAAGTAAAAGACCTGAAAACCTCCTTCTTCACACCCTTAGGTGAGGTTAAAGCCGTTAACGGCGTAACCTACGAAGTTGAAAGAGGCAGAACCCTTGGCATCGTTGGTGAGTCAGGCTCAGGCAAGAGCGTTTCCGCTTACTCCGTGCTCCAGATTCTTGCTGAATCCGGCAAGGTTGTAGGCGGCAGCATCAACTACGACGGCAAGGATATAGTAACCCTCAAGGAAAACGAGATGTATAAAATCCGAGGCAACAACATCTCCATAATTTTTCAGGACCCCATGACAAGCCTCAATCCGGTTTTCACAATCGGTAATCAGCTTATGGAAGCAATTATGCTCCACACAAACAGAAACAAACAGCAGGCAAAAGAGAGAGCCATTGAGATGCTGAAGCTCGTTGGCGTAAACGAGCCTGAGAAGCGTATTAAACAGTATCCCCATGAATTCTCGGGCGGTATGCGTCAGCGTGTTATGATTGCTATGGCACTTGCCTGCGAGCCGGATATCCTCATTGCAGACGAGCCTACAACTGCTCTTGATGTTACCATTCAGGCTCAGATTCTTGACCTGATGAAAGACCTGCAGAAGCAGCTGGGCATGGCTATTATCCTCATCACCCACGATTTGGGTGTTGTTGCCGATATGTGCGACGACATCATCGTAATGTACGCAGGTCAGGTTTGTGAGCGCGGTACTGCCGATGATATTTTCTACAGCCCCAAGCATGAGTACACCCTGGGACTTATGCGTTCAATTCCCACAGTCTCCGACGAGCACGAGAAGCTCTGTCCCATCGGCGGTCAGGCTGTTGACCTTCTCAATCTGCCCTCCGGCTGTCCCTTCGCACCCCGCTGTGACGCGGCTATGGAGGTTTGCCTTGAGCAAAATCCCTGCCTGATTAACATCAGCGACACCCACTGCGTCCGCTGCTGGAATCATGTAAAGTCGATGATTGACGAAGGCAAAATTACCATGGAAGAAGTGGAGGCGATGTACCGTGAGTAATTACGATTATTTGCTTGAGGTGCAGAACCTGAAGCAGTACTTTAACATTCCCAACGGTCTTTTCGGCAGCAAACAGCTCAAAGCCGTTGACGATGTTTCATTTGCTATCCGGGAGGGTGAAACCCTGGGACTTGTCGGTGAATCCGGCTGCGGTAAAACCACCGTGGGCCGTACAATTCTTCACCTCTACAAGCCCACAGACGGTAAGGTTATCTACAAAGGTCAGGAGATTGTTTCCAAAAAGGACATCAACAATTTCAGAAAGAATGTTCAGATGGTTTTCCAGGACCCCTATTCTTCCCTTGACCCCCGTATGACAGTTTCCGACATTGTCGGCGAACCCCTCGATATCCACAAGCTTTACAATAGCAAAAAAGAGAGAGAAGATAAGATTAAAGAGCTTCTCTACACCGTAGGTCTTACCTCCGACCACGCCACCCGTTATGCCCACGAGTTCTCGGGCGGTCAGCGTCAGCGTATCGGTATTGCAAGAGCACTTGCGGTGAACCCCAACTGTATCATCTGCGACGAGCCTGTTTCGGCTCTTGACGTTTCAATTCAGGCTCAGATTATCAATATGTTCGAGGAATTACAGGAGAAGATGGGACTTACCTATCTTTTCATCGCTCACGACCTCTTGGTTGTTAAGCACATTTCCGACAGAATCGCAGTTATGTACTTAGGTCACTTGGTTGAGACAGGCCCTGCAAATGAGATTTACAATCATCCTGCACATCCCTACTCAATCTCCCTGCTTTCCGCAGTTCCCGTACCCGACCCCGAGTACGCAAGAACTCACAAGCGCATTGTTCTTGAGGGCGATGTGCCTTCTCCGCTCAACATGCCCTCCGGCTGTCCCTTCCGCACCCGTTGTCCCAGAGCAACCGAGAAGTGCGCAGAGGCAATGCCTCCTCTCACAGAGGTATCACCCGACCACTTTGCCGCCTGCTGGAATCTCTGATAGGGAGCGTCCGTAAGAGGTCGGCAAATTTCCCGGGAAGGAGCGAAAAGCTTGCTTCTACGCTTCGGTTTACCTCGCGAAGGCGGAGCAAACTTTTCATCATTATCT
>JAUNJO010000016.1 GCA_030533225.1 Eubacteriales bacterium | reverse complement strand
TGCTTCAACCTTGCCTTTTGGCACATGGGTGGCTGTTTATTCTTGCTTCAACCTTGCCTTTTGGCACAGGGGAGGCTTTTTGGCTTGCTGCTGTTGCTCGCTCTTTTATACTACTATATTATTCCACGAAAAGCCGAGTGAGATTTCCGCGTCTAAAGACAACAAAACAGGGCTGCGGCAAAAGTCGCAGCCCTAAAGCGTATTAGTAAAGTTTTATTATCCCTTAACGCCGCCGGCGGTAACGCCCTCAACGTAGTACTTCTGCATGTAAAGGAACAGTGCAGTAATGGGGATAGCGATGATTACCGAGCCGGCAAGGAAGTATCTGAAGTTCTCGTCGATAAGCTCAGCGTCGGTCCATCTCCAAAGACCTCTTGAAACCGTGAACAGTTCAGACTTTGTACCCATGATAATTCTAACCAGGATGAAGTCACACCAAGGTCCGATAAAGGAGGTAAGAACGGTGTAAACAACAATAGGCTTAGACATGGGGAGGATAATCTTCCAGAAGATTTGGTTCTTGTTAGCGCCGTCAATGGTAGCCGCCTCGTCAAGAGCTCTGGGAATAGTATCGAAGAAGCCCTTAGCAACAAGGTAACCGAGACCTGCGCCGCCGGAGTAACAAAGGATAAGACCTAAGAGTGTCTGGTCAAGTTCCAAAATCTTAAGGATGTAGTAAAGAGCGATTGTTGTCATGAATCCGGGGAACATACCCATGATCATACCAACATTGATGAAAGGCTTACGAGCCTTGAAGCGAAGTCTTGAGAATGCATAAGCAACCATCAAAACCGAGAGTGTGGAAATGATACAGCTGCAGGTAGAAACGATAAGTGTGTTTCCGAACCAGCGCAGGAACAGGGTCTTGGTGAAAAGACCAATGTAGTTATCAAGTCCAAGCTCGTTGATTCTGGGGAAAAGTGTAGATGCCATATACTGGGGAGTGCCGCCGTTGGGGTCAATTCTGAATGAATGGGCAATAAGCCAAACAAGGGGGAAAATCCAGATAAGGCACATTACAGTAAGGAAGAGGTAAATAAAAGCATTGGCAATGCCTCTTCTGAGTTTATAGCTTTTTATCATGAGAACGCCTCCTCATCCTTCGCAGACTTAGTCATGTTGAAGGTAATAAGTGAAACAGATGCACAAACAAGGAATACCAAGATACCGATTGCAGCGCCCAGGCCGTAGAGGTTCTGGTCGATTGACAGCTTGTATAGGAAGGTAATGAGAAGGTCTGTGCGACCTGCACCCTTTGCGTATGCTGTGTTTACCGTAGGACCACCCTGCGTCAAAAGGTAAATAACATTGAAGTTGTTGATGTTACCGATGAATGTTGTAATGAGGTAAGGAGTGGTTACGAAGAGCATGTAAGGAAGTGTAATTGACATAAAGCTTCTAACAGGACCTGCACCGTCAATACGCGCACTTTCGTAGAGGTCCTCGGGAATATTCATAAGAATACCTGTTGTCATGAGAATTGTGTAGGGGATACCTACCCAACAGTTGACAACAATAACTGTGATTCTGGGAAGCAGACCGCTGTTGCTCAAATCGCCCAAAAGGTTAACCGGTCCCAGGTTGAACATAGCAAGGATAAGGTTAATGGGGCTGTTGGAAACGCTGCCCAGCATCTGAGAGATAAGAAGAAGTGTAACGAACTGGGGAACGGCGATGGTCATAACGAACATGGTTCTCCAAAGCTTCTTAAGCTTGATACCCTTCTTGTTAATCATAAGGGCGAATACCATACCTAAAATGTAGTTAGAGAAGGTAGCTGCTATTGCCCACACGATAGTCCATCCGGTTATACGCAGGAAGGTCATACCCATTGATGCGGCACTGCCGGAGGAGGAGCTGAAGATTTCAGCAAAGTTCTGGAAGCCTACCCAGGTAAAGTCAGTGTAGTGATGGTTACCGTCGAAGTTGGTGAATGCCATCAAAATCATGAATGCCAAGGGCAGGATAACAAAGACGGAGATAAGTACAATAGGAGTTGCAAGCAAGGTTGTGTGGAACTTGGAGTCCAGAAGTTCTTGCATTTCCTCCTTGAAGGTTGCGGGCTTGCCGCCTGCTTTGATGATTGCCTCACATTTTCTTGAGGACTTGGTGCTTGCAACGTAAATTGCGATAAATGCTACGGTAACGAGGATTGAAAGAATACCGTAAAGAAGAATCTGATAACTGTAGTGCTGATACTGTTCGGGGCCGTAGATGACACCTACAGGTGTCTGAATAGCCTCGCCCGGAACCTTAACAGCCTCCAAGGTTGTAAACAAACCCAGATATGTTGAACCGAAGAACACCATAAAGAGAATATAGCCGACTTCAATCGCAAAAAAGGCAATGCCTTTTACTATCTGGCCTCTGAATATGTTGCCAAGGCCCATAATCAGATAGGAAGCCTTGGTGAGTAAGTTGCCGCGGAAAAAGCCTACAAAGAATTCTGCAATGCCTTTGCCGATGCCAACAAAGAATTTTTTTATTGCTGTGCCTATGGCGCAGAAAAACTTTACTATGCCGGAGGGAATCGACTTAATAAAGTTTACGAAATTATACCAAAATCTCTGAAACGGATTCAGGGCTTTATATTCGGTATATGTCATTCTCCAGCTCACGCTCCTTTATCTAAAACTTTAGATATTTACTGCCATATCAGGTAGTAACGGAGCAGTCCGACCTATTCGGACTGCTCCTGTATTTGTTAGTCAAAAAAATCCTGAATTATCCGAAATTACTCGTCGAGAATACCGGAGATACAAGCCTCAACCTGAACCTTGAGAGCCTCTGTGGAGAGGTCGCTCTTAGCGTCTACCATGTAGGTGCCGAGACCGCCGATGGGATTCCAGAATGTAGTAGCAATACCTGTCTGAGGCATTGAATACTGAGCCTGTGCAAGGATAGCAGACATGGACTCGTTGTTCTTAACGAAATCGCTGTTTGCTGCATTTGTGTTAGCAGGACCCCACTCGAGCTGCTCTGCTCTCTCAAGCTGGCAAGCTTCGTTTGTCATGTAAGAAGCGAGGAGCTGTGCAGTGAAGGGAGTTGCGGACTGGCTGTTAACGCCGAGATACTTGTAACCGAACATGTTGATGATCTGAGTATCGGTACCGTCTATATTGATTGTGGGAAGGATAGCGAAACCTGCGTTGTCGCCGAGTGCACTCTTAACTGATGCTACGTTCCAGGAACCGACTACACCTGCACCTACAGTTGTAGGATCGTTCTTAAAGCCGTCAGCTACGAGCTTTGTGTCTCCGCTTTCAAATGTGTTCTTGTAAGTTCTGAAGAGATCAGCAAAAGCCTTTACGGAAGCAGTAACCTTGTCAACATCGTAATCGTTGAGCTTCTGAGTGATGCCGTCATCCTCAAGGCCGAGAGTCTCAAGACCGCCGGTGTAGAGGTACATGCAAGCAAAGAAGCCGTCGCCTGCGTTCATGATGAACTTCTTGTCGGCTGTCTTACAAGCTTCGAGGATAGCCTCAAAGGACTTAGCCTGGTCAGCAGATACAACTCTCTTGTCGTATGCAAGGAAGTAGGAGTTGTCGCCAACTTCGGGGAATGCCCAGATCTTGTCGTTGAGAGTAGCAGCGTTAACGGAAGACTCGGAGTTCATAGCCTTGATGTCGTTTGCGAAAGCATCAAGAGAAAGAATGGAGTTGGTGTTAACGAGCTTGTTGAGCTGGTCGGATGGGAAAGAGAATACGTCTGCTGCAGCCTTGGGGTCGGTAGCAACCTGAGCTGCTGCGTCGCCTTCGCCCTGAACAGCAACTTCGATTTTAATCTCAGCTGCATCCTTGAAGAGCTCTGCAAAAGCCTCTGCTTCTGCCTTAAATACATCCTGTGCTGCGTCAGGTCCCCAAAGCTTGAGGGTGATAACGCCGTTTGTTGCTTCGGACTTAACTGTCTCGTTCCAAGCTGCGATGGAAGCGGGGTCGTTCCAGTCAATAGCAAGCTTGGTTGCGTCCACTGCGCCCTGAGGTGCGGTTGTGCCGTTGGTGTCGCCGCCGCCGTTTGTGCAAGCTGCGAGACAGCCTACTGTCATAAGAACAGCAAGAATCAGAGCAAGAATCTTTGTTGTTTTCATGTTGAAAAACTCCTTCTAAAATAAATTTCAGCGCAACCGTATGCGCCGAGTGTCATCTCGCAATACTTATTAAGTACGCGTTTTCACTAAAGTAATAATACCACAAATGTATCCACAATTTCAACTACCTTTGTACTTTTTATCTAAAAGAATAATTTTCGAGCAGTAATTTGGTTACTTTGCTAACAAAATTTCAGACATTTGTTAAATGCGTCAATTTTTGCTATCATTATTTATGCTTTTTGCCCATAGCCTCTTTGTGTATTATGACAAATAGACTTTCGAAAAACTCACAAATTTAACGGAATTTTTGAATTTTGTATGTCCTCTCGGTGCTCAATCGGTAATTTTTTCCGATTTTTCAAAAAAACAGGGTATTTTACACAAACAAATTGTTCCCATCCGAAAAAATGCCCTTGGTTTTTGATTGACAATTGAGCATAAAAGTTGTAAATTTAGCATATATTCACTGATATCTTTGGTATCGTTTCTTTTCATTTATATTACATTATATTCGGAGGTACAGGCAATTATGATGCTCTCTCAACTTCTAAACGGACTTGACTACACATTGCTCCAAGGAGATGTAAACATTGATATAAGCGATGTAATCTACGATTCCCGTAAGGTTATCGAGAATTGCGCCTTTGTTTGCCTAAAGGGTTTTGTTACCGACGGCCACAAATATGCCCGGGACGCAGCCGAAAAGGGTGCAGGAGCACTTATTGTCTCCGACGATATTGACCTGCCCGAAAACATTACGGTTATCAAGGTGGAGGACACCCGTCCGGCGCTGTCAAAAATGAGTGCGGAATACTTCGGCAATCCTTCCAAGGAGCTAAAGACCGTCGCCATCACCGGCACTAAAGGAAAAACCACCACGGTTGCCATGATTCGCTCTGTTTTGGAAAGTGCAGGCATAAAAACCGGCACAATCGGAACCTTGGGCATAGTTCTGGAGGATAAAATCTTCAAGACCGCCAACACCACCCCCGAATCCTACGAAATTCAGCAGGCTTTACGCAGAATGGTAAAAGCCGGCTGTAAGGCGGCTGTGATGGAGGTTTCTTCAATCGGCCTCAAGCAGCACCGCACCGATAATATCACCTTTGACATAGGCGTTTTCACCAACTTCTCCCATGACCACATCGGCGACAGCGAGCACAAAGATATGGAGGAATACCTCTCCTGCAAGGCTATGCTCTTTAAGCAGTGCAAGCTGGGAATCGTGAATATTGACGACGAAAAGTGCGGGGAGATTCTGAGGGGCAGCACCTGTGAGGTAAAGACATACGGCTTTTCGGAGAAAGCGGACCTTGTAGGCTCAGATGACTCTCTTATTGCAAGGCCCGGCTACATCGGTGTGCACTTTGAAACAAAGGGTGAGAAAAATCTATCCGTAGACGTTGCTATCCCCGGCAGATTCTCTGTTTACAACGCCCTCGCCGCTATTTCCGTTTGCTCCGAGCTATCGGTAGAGGATGAATATATATTAAAGGGGCTTGATACAGTTTCCGTTAAGGGCAGAGTTGAGGTCTACCCCACTCCCCACAACTACACCCTGCTGATTGACTATGCTCACAACGCAATGAGCATGGAGAATGTGCTCACCACCCTCAGAGAGTACAAACCCCACCGCCTTGTTACCCTCTTCGGTGCAGGCGGCAACAGACCTAAAGCACGGAGATATGAAATGGGCGAAGTTTCGGGAAAACTCTCCGACCTTTCCGTTATCACCGAGGACAACTCCCGATTTGAGGATGTCAACGACATCATTGCCGACATCAAGGTCGGAATCGACAAGACCGACGGCAAGTATGTTATAGTTCCCAACCGAGTAGACGCAATACGCTACTGCATTGAAAACGCCGAGGAAGGCGACATCATCGTCCTTGCAGGCAAGGGACATGAGGACTATCAGGAAATCAAAGGTGTCAAGTACCACCTTGACGAAAGAGAAGTAATCGCATCAATCCTCGCAGAAAAATAAATATATAAGGAAAGTTCAAGGCAGTATGCCGGCGAAATACAACTTTTCCCACACAGAGATAACAAAACAGCACTTCAGGTTTCTTCTGAAGTGCTGTTGTTTTGTTTATTGGATTGAAGCTAAATATTGATATCGGGAGATTACCCATCCTCACAAAATCAATTCTCAACTGCTTCGCCCCATTCACCGTTTTGGGCAGGTGCCTTTGAGGGTTCGGAGGGCTTGCCTGAACCTCCTAAATCCTTGATGATTCCGCTTAAATACTTCTGAATGGTTGTAGCGTCCAAAACATTAACTTTGCCGTCTGCATTGACATCGGCAAGCCCGCGCGCCTCATCGTTCAGTTGCACAAGATGGGCAGCAGCCTTTTGAATCAGAGTTGCATCCTTGATATTTACATTACCGTCAAGGTCAACATCACCCGGCTCAAACTCACTCGTTCGGGCAGCAGATATCTTTGCAACAGGAGTATTTGACAGAGCAGAAACGCTCGCTGTGTTATTTGCTTCGGCTTTGGCATTTTCTGCCTCTTCAATCAGGTTGGTATATACGATTAAAGCCTCTGAATATGCAGTAATCGCCGTACTGACGCTTGAGCCGTCATCACCTGCAAGTTCGTTGTAGGAATTCGAAACGATGTTGGAGAAATAAGCATTGCCTGCTGAATCCTTCACGAAGAATACAACATAAGTATTCTTATCGAAATCAACTGCGAACAAATTGTTCACATAATATACTTCCGCTGCTCCGTTATCGCTGTAAATATTGCCGTTTGACTTTGAATACATCAGCGACTCTTCGTTACTTAGCAAGTCGTTCACACCGAGTGTTCCCTCAAAGAGTCCTGTCTTGTCTGTGAGCACTACTGCGCCGTAGTCGGAAAATTCCGAGAAATCATGGCCGTCCACCGTAAAGGAATACTTAAAGCCCCAAGGCTCGATGTTTCTGATAGCGGTTGTTGATGCAAATGTATATGCCCCTGCACCGGACTCACTGTACGCTAACTCATTTACCTTAACGCCGTCAGCATAAACGGAGGGCGCGGTGATATCCTTCGGGGACGCATCGTACAAGCCCTGGATGCAGTAAAGCAAATCGGTTTGCGCCTTTCTGAGCTCTACCTGTGTATCATAGGGGAATGTGGTGTAATATCCGTTGATACCTTCATCCATATAAGTTGTGATATCATTATAAAGGCTTCTGTCTTTTACCGTACTTGTGTACCTAATGCCCTTATATGTGAAATCAAACACAACCCATAAAGGAGTTTTCATATCAAACAGATAGAAATCACTGAAGGCGGCACCCGCTCTGTTAAAGTTGTAACCTACCGCAGTAAGGGAATTATAGAGAAGCTTATCGGCGTTTACAGACTTACCGACTTTGATTGTGTTCTTATTGCCCTTGACAGCCGAGGCTGTGGGTGTCTGCTGACCCAGTGTTCCCTTGAGCATATAAACATTGTAATCCGAAACATCCGGGTTGTTCAGCAAGTCTATATACTTGCCGTCAACCTTAACTGTTCCGTATGTTTCCACTCTCCACGGCTCTGTTATCATAAAACCGTTTAAGTAGTTGTAACTGAATGTCGGGCCGGCATAGAGCACCGTCTCTTTGGTTATGGGAGTGCTGAAATCAAAGACATAGGCAGAACTTCTTTCTGTGGGAGAAGTAAACCAGTTCTGAACATTTTTGGGGTCGCCGTCAGGCTTCACAGCGGTTTTGCCCAGGAAAACCTCCTGATAATACGCACCGTAGTGATGCTCGGCTGATTTGCAATAGAAATCGTAGTTATCCTTGCTTCCGGTTTCGGTATATTTGAATACCACGGAAACGGTCTGCTTCTGGAATCTTGCGTAATAGGTGTTGAGCTTGCCCTCCTCAACCGTTACTGCGATTGAGGTTGAGGTAGTTCTAAGCTTCTCGGCGTATGTTCCGTCAGCCTGCTTTTCTCTGTAATACCATCCGATAAAGGCATAGTTGTTCTGATAATCCGGAGTTGCCTTGAACATTATTTTTTCGCCGGCGGTGCAGGAAGCGTCAACGCGCTCAACTTTTCCGCTGCCGTCAACATATTCCCGTACCTCTTCGTCTCTCTTGTCATCGGAAATCAGAGTTTCCTTAACAGTACCGCCCACAGCGGAGTTTTCAAATTCACCGCTTGCGTTAAGTGTCTGTGCCTGTGCTCTGTTTGTAAATTTCCACACAGCAGACAGGGTTACGCCGTGAGTAGCGTCCAGCTGTAAATCGCTTATGTTGTTTTTGGTGTCTGTTATTTTGATAATACCGCCGTTTCCTGTTTCAGGGCTGTATGTTATTGTGTGTTCTCCGTCAAGTATGATTTTGTTTCCGTTTATGTCGGAAACACTCCAGCCGCAGAACTCGGCACAGCTGCTGCCGTCCTCGTCCTTTTCCCAGTTTTCGTTAGGCAATGCGGCATGAGATTTATATGTGCCCTCTTTTATAACCTCTACCAGTTCATCCGGACTTGAGGCGGTGGAGTGTACACAGTTTTCGTAATAGTCGGAGGTGTCGATGAGATTGCCATTCTCATCTTCTACGGTTTGATAGGCGTAGGCAAAGCCCACCAAATTACCGCCCATTTCGTTATCGGGCGAGAAGCGGTAATCCATACCCCCGTTTGCATCGTACAAAACATAGGGAGCCTTTGTATAAACCAAGTGGATAGATATAGGGGATTCCACGGAAATCTGGGTATAAAAGCTCCATGTTTCCCCATCCGTATCAGTAAACGGCTTCTCTATAAAATATGTTTTTGAAAGCTCGTCCAGTTCTTCCTCGGTGAGATTTTCAATGCTTCCCTGGTAAATATCGCGAAATACCGTGACAGCCGTACCGTCGGAATTACTCGTTGTTACATAGGCTCCGACGAAGGTACAGTCTGTAAGCTTATCATCGTGTGCTTTTGTATACAGTGTGCAGTTCTCGCCGTCACGAACAACAGAATGCATAGAGTTATTATGGGTAATACCGCTTGTGATTTTTATATTGTCGGTTTCAGCACCGCCGATACCGCCGGGGGTAGTCGATGATGAAAAAGGCTGATAAAGCTCAAAATTAATTCCGTCCAAAAGGTTTCCGTATGTAGAGTTTACCGTACCGTCTGCTTTGCCGGATGCGTAAGAACAGAATGCAAAGATTGTATTAGTCTGTCCTTTGGGAACGGTATAGGTGCAGTCGTAACCCAAAGAGCTGCTGGCGCCCTTTATAATATCATCAAAATCGTTATTTGCATTTATACCGTATGCAGACCAGCCGTTTTTGGTATATTCCTCGGCGGTGTTGCAGTAGGGAGAGGAGATAACCCAAACGCTCCACTCCTGATTGATTTCCTCTGTTTCAACTAAGGAAATATTATTATTTTCATTCTTGGTGTCCTCGTTCACAAATTTTCCCGAGGCGGCAAAGGGCTTTGAATAAACCGTGAATTTCTGTGAGCAGCCTATTTCAGGATATTCAATGCCGTACTGAGCCTTGAGCCAGTTAGTAATTCTTACGAACTGATCGTTTCCTGCTTTCGAAGGCTTTGAGGGATCAACAGGCTGTTCGGGACCGATAATAAGCACCATTCTGTCTGTAACATCCCTTCCCCTGTGGTAAAGTCCCCAGGTGTAGGTTGAGCCTGCAACAGTATTGATTCGCTGATAAGCTGATAAATAGTACTTACCTCATCGGCGTTAAGCTCGGCGGCTACCTCGCCTTCTGCTACATTAATATACTCGGGATTGTTAGGATATTTTTTCCGTGTTACATCAAAATGCGCAGAACCGGCCTTGAAGAACTCAAATTTTCCCTCAAAAGCCGTGGTGTCCCAATAGGGAACTACTTCTTTTTTCGGCTGAGAATAATTTGATGAAAATGTGTAATTAACTACATTTTCGTCAAAGCCGCCGTTTTGAATGTGCTTTAGCGAATACCTTGTGTCGGTTGTTGCCGCACTGAATTTCGCCGTTGCAAAGGTTGAGAAAAACAACGCCAAAACAAGGATTAAGGAAAAAAGCCTTTTTGTTTTTTTCATCTCCACGAACCTCCTATGACAATTTATAGGTAATTCTTAAAACCGAATACTTGTATTTTACTTATATTTATGGACATATTTCGGATAATACTATGATAATACCTATATTATAAAAAGTCAATAATCATTACTGATTTTTTGCAGTGACATGGTAATACAGTTTTGCGTTCGTTTCAACAGTTAAGCGTAAATCGACACTAAAGCGGTGTAAAACGACACCGATACCGCAAAAAAAACACCGTGCGAAGCATCCGAAAACCATTGACCGGGACACAGAATATCATGTATGATAGGAAAAAGGAGATGTGGCGGATATGAAGAAAATCATAAGCGTAATTTCAGTCCTTGTTTTACTGCAATCGGCACTGCTCGGCACAACAGTTTTTGCCGAGGACAGTTCGTCTGATGAGCTGAGCAATGTAACACTGAGCGAAAAGGAAGTATTGGATAACTTCTACAAAGATACCGAGACGCGAATAAACAATATACATAACACCGACACAGAAATTAAGCCTTCAAAGGGAGGTACTGCGTATTATGTCTCGGGCATGGGTGACGATAATAATAACGGATTATCTCCCGATGAGCCAATAGCCACCGTTTCTGCGGTAAACAGACTCAATCTGAAGGCAGGAGATGTTGTATATTTTGAGCGCGGCGGTGTTTGGCGAGGCAGTATTAAGGCCTATACCTCCGGGATTTCCTATTCGGCATACGGTGAAGGAAAAAAGCCCGAACTCTACGGTTCGTCACACAATTATGCCGAGTTTGGTGAGTGGATAGAAACCGATGTGCCGAACATCTACAAATATTCGGAAAAAATCAGCAAAGATGTGGGCAACATAATATTTAACAACGGAGAATTTTGCGGCATCAAGTGTGTTGTGGAAGAAAAATTCGGAGTGACCTATAACAGAACCACGGATAAAAAGTTTTATTCCTATAAAGACCTTGAAGATAATCTGCATTTCTTTCATGATTCAAGCGGTACAAAGGAGCTTTATCTTTACTGCTCCGGCGGTAATCCGGCAGATTTGTATGACAGCATTGAATTTGCCGAGGGCATAGATATTATCGAAACAAAATGGAGCAACAACATTACCGTAGACAATCTCACCTTCCGCTACAGCGGAAATTTTGCGGTCAGCGCACTGGCCTGTGAGGGTTTAACTGTACAAAACTGCGAGTTTTATTGGATTGGCGGTTCGATTCAGTACGGCTCCGTCCGCTTCGGAAACGGTGTTCAGATCTGGGGACAAGCCAAAAACTTTACCGTGGATAACTGCTATTTCAGTCAGATTTACGATGCGGCGGTGACTTTCCAATTTTCGGGAGAGTCGAATAACGAGGTGCACTGCGACAACATTAATTTCACAAATAATGTTATGGAATACTGCAACTATTCTATCGAGTACTTTTTGGATTACGGCAAGAATAACGCCAACGATTTCGGGAATTTTACCGTAAGCGGTAATCACATGTGGTATGCAGGCTACGGACTTTGCTCACAAAGGCCCGACAAGGGCGGAGACGCTCACATAAAGAGCTGGACTCATGCAAATCAGAATAAAGGAAATTTTCATATAAGCAACAATCTGTTTGCAATGGCAAAAACATACCTTTGCGAAACCTACAGCTCCATAGAAAATCAAGGCGCCGAGTATGACTCTAACACTTATTTACAGTTTTCTAACCGTTATCTGGGAAGAAACGGTAAAACCCTTTACTGTGCCCGATTCACAAAGGATGTGGGTGAAACGATACTGCAAAATTTCGGTGACGAAAACGCGAAAGCAATCTTCGTCAGCCATTCTGATACCGGTATCTCCTCCCCCGACGAAGCCTTAAAGATGATTTACGGTGACGCAGACGGCAGCGGAAAAGTTGACATCAAAGACTGCACACATTTGAGCAAGCACCTTGCCGAAATTGTAAGGATTCCCGAGGAGCTTCTGCCTCTTTGCGAGGTAAACGGGGACGGAGTTACATCTGTTCGGGATGTTACCTGTATTCAAAAGTATCTGGCGGATTTTGACAAGGGATGCGGACTTACAGGTCAGATTTATGAGCCTGAAAGTCCTATTGAGGAAGAAACATTTACCCTGTATATAAAGACCTGTCTCAACTGGATAACACAACAGGGAGTGCATTTCTATGTCTATGACCTGAGTACCGGAAAAAGCTACGAGTTTCAGCAGATTTCCGCTTTGCAGCCATACACATACAAAACAGAGGTGCCAAAGTCCCTTAAAGATGTTTCACTCTACCGCTTCGGCGGTGTTGTGGAGGAGCCGCCCGTAACAATCACCGAAAACGGCGGAAATGTCTATACCGCTTGGGACGCCGTACTCTCCCAAGACCTGAACTGCATAAGGCTCACAACCGACGGAGCAGTTTGGTTTGAGCCGTACTGTGATGAGCCTCTTTCCGACTACACACTGTCGAGGGTTTATTTTGATAATTCCGTCGCAAAATGGCAGAATGTGTACATTTACGGCTGGACGGGAAGCGGTCTTGAGGGGGAAGCCGTCATGATGACGAATATCGAAGGCACAGACCTTTGGTACTACACCTTTTCGGAGCCTCTTATGACGGGAACGGAATGTTTCCTGTTTAAGGATACACAAACAGGTTGGGAAAATCAAACGGAAAACATGGTTGTTCAGGAGGATATGAACTGCTACCGTGCAAATGCAGGCAACAAGACCGGAGGAAAGTGGTATTACTGCTCAGAGGAACAAAACTGAGGAAAGTTTAGTGAAATATTTACTAGTAAAACCCGTCATCCGCAACAAATTTTACGCTATCCCACAAAATGTATGGTTTGTCCGTTGATTTATTGAGAAAAATATGGTATAAGAGACTAATATACATCTTTATATGCAAAACGCATCTAAAGGTAATAAATTCAAGGAGCTGAAATATGGCAAAGGATATTATGAAAGCCATTTTTGAAGCAGAAGAGGAATGTAAGACGCGGGAAGCTCAGGCGAAAGCCAAGGCCTCACAGGATGCACAGAACGCCAAAGCCGAGGCAAAAAAGCTCATTGACGAGGCTAAAGCTCAGGCAAACGCGGAAGCAGAACTCCTCTTTGAAGAACTTAAAAAGGAAGGCGCCGAGGAACTTGAGCAGTCAATAAAGACCGCCCGGGAGCAATGCGCCGAAATTTCAAAAAGGGCAGAAGAAAACCGCAGTAAAGTAATTGAAGCGGTAGTAGAAAAACTGACCTCCTAAGAGGAACAGACTTTTCACTTAAAGTGTGGTGATACAAATTTGGCAAAAGTAAAAATGAAATCCGTCAATATTGTCGGACTCAAAAAGGACAGAAAGGCCCTGCTGGAGCATTTGCAGAACAGCGGACTTATGATGATTAAGAAAAGCGATAAGCCGGCAGAGGGTTTCTCAAAAACCGATATGTCCTCTCAGATGCAGATTTTCGAAAAGAATGTCACCGTGACACAGCAGGCACTGAAAACTCTCGAAAGCTTTGCACCCGAGAAAAAGGGACTGCTGTCCTCCTTTGCAGGCAGACGGGAGATTGACCCTGACGAAATCGGAGTTATAGCCACAGGTGCCGGTGAGATTATCAAAATATGCAACGAAATTAACCGTCTTAATAAACAGCTTGCAGATAATACCGCCGAGCAGGTGAGAATCAAAACTGCTCTTGTTCAGCTTGAGCCTTGGCAAAAGCTTGACATACCCCTCAGCACCGACGACACAAAAACCACGGCGGTGTTTATCGGTTCACTTCCGAAGCAGTATGACGAAATCACCTTAAGCGGTGAGCTTGCACAGGAAAATCCACAGCTTGTTTTCGACTTTGAAATTCAGTTTAGCTCCAAGGACATGACCTGCATAGTGCTGTTCACTCCCCTTTCCCAAAAGGCTATGGCTCAGGAAGTGCTGAGGAATTTAGGCTTTGCAAAGCCATTGGCACACACAAGTCATACACCGAAGGAAAAAACTCAACGGCTTAATATGAAAAGCCAAAAGCTTTTCGAGGAGAGCGAAGAGGCAAAGGCGCAGATTATTTCCTATGCCAATAGGCGCGAGGACATCAAAAACACTCAGGACTACTTCAGAATCAGGGCAGACAAGTACAATGTGATAAGCGAACTTGACCAGACAAAACACGTTTTTGCACTTTCGGGCTATGTTCCCGAGGAGGACTGCAAGGCACTCAAGGATATGTGCGAGAGAGTCGCCTGCTGTTATATTGAATTTGATGAGGTTGACGAGGAGGACACTCCCGTAAAGCTCAAGAACAACAAGTTCTCGGAGCCTGCCCAGAGTATAGTAAATATGTACTCCACCCCATCTCACGGGGACATTGACCCCACTCCCATACTTGCGTTTTTCTTCTATTTCTTCTTCGGAATGATGTTTTCCGACGCAGGCTACGGACTTGTGATGATTGTGGCAATAGGCATCATACTCAAGGTATTTAAGCCTGAGAAAAATATGCACAACAACCTAAAACTTTTCCAGTATTGCGGTGTTTCAACCGTAATATGGGGACTGATTTTCGGAAGTATATTCGGTGATGCCCCTGCGGCATTTTACAATGCTTTCACAGGTGCCGACATCACTATGGCAGAGCTTCTCCCCTGGCCCACCTTAGACCCGCAGAAGGATGCGCTTCTGCTGATGGTTGTGTCAATCGCCTTCGGCCTTGTCCACATCCTTATCGGTATGGGATGCAAATTCTACATCTGCTTCAGGCGGAAGGATTATATGGGAGCATTTTGCGACACGGGACTGTGGATGCTGATGCTCGCAGGCTTTGCAATCCTTGCCGTGGGTATGATTACAACCAAACTTGTTATGTATATCGGCGTAGGTATTGCAGCGGCAAGTGCGTTAGGCCTTGTGCTCACCCAGGGCAGACACAAAAAGGGTATCCTGGGCAAAGCCATCGGAGGCATCGCCTCCCTCTATGACATCACAAGTTACATCAGCGACCTTTTGAGCTACTCAAGACTTCTCGCTTTGGGTCTTACGACAGGCGTTATGGCGCAGGTGTTCAATATGCTTTCCACAATGCTCGGCACAAGTATCCCGGGAATTGTATTTATGGTAGTTATCTTCATTGTAGGCCATCTTGTCACCATCGGACTTAACGCCCTTGGCTCCTATGTGCACACAATGAGATTACAGTATGTTGAAATGTTCAGTAAGTTTTATGAGGGCGGCGGCAAACCCTTTGAGCCTTTCTCATTAAACAGCAAATATTTCAGAACAAAGAACAGCAAATAAAGCAGATTTTGCTAAATTCAGGAGGTAAATTATGAACGGTTTGTTTTTCGCACTTTTAGGTGCATCAATCGCAACAGCTCTTGCAGGCTTCGGCTCCGCTAAGGGCGTAGGCAGCGCTGCTCAGGCAGCTATGGGTGTTCTCTCCGAGGACCCGTCAAAATTCGGTAAGATGCTTGTTCTCACACTTCTTCCCGGCACACAGGGACTTTACGGCTTTATCGTAGCCTTCCTTATTCTTGTAAACTGCGGTGTTCTCGGCGGAACTCTCCCCACACTCGGTCAGGGCTTGGCTTTCGCAGGCGCTTCCCTCGCAATCGGCATCGGCGGTATGGTATCCGGCTTTGCACAGGGTAACGCAGCGGTTTCCGGTATTGCCATGAGCGCAAAAGACGACAAAAACTTCTCAAAGGCAATGGTTTCAATCACTTTGGTTGAGATTTACGCTCTTCTTTCATTTATCGTTTCACTTCTCGTTGTAATCTCTGTGCCCGGCATCAACATCTGATTTCAGTGAAACATATCTTAACAGAAAGGTGGGCTTAATTTGGGCAGCTCGGATATGATTTTAGACAGCATCAGAAGTGACTGCGACAAAACCGTCGAAGCCATAGCTTCCGACTCTGCAAAAATCTGTGAAGAAATACTTGCAAAGGGAAAAGAGGACGCCGCAAACGCAAAGGCTGATATTGACCTCAAAGCTCAGCAGAAAGCCTCACAGATTAAGGCTGCAAACAAAAGCCGCGGCGAACTGGAGCAGAGAAACGCTCTGCTGAGAATTCGCCGCCTTGAAATCAACAAAACCTACGAAAAAGTTTACGAATATCTCTTAGATCTTGACGGTGAAAAATACTTTGATATAATTTATAAACTGCTTAAGAAACTCACGGACAGTCAGGGAGTTTTGTATCTTAATCAAAAGGACTTGCAGAGACTCCCTGCTGACTTTTCGCAAAAGCTTAAAAGCCTTGGGACAAAAGCAACACTTTCCGAAAAACCTGTTGATATTGACGGCGGTTTTATTCTTAAAAACGGCGATATTGAGGAAAATATGAGTTTTTCGGCTTTGCTTTCCTCAAACCGTGACAGCCTTGAGGACCTCATTAACCGTGAACTGTTCACCCGGTAAGGAGGAAGTATATGGCTAAATCGTACGAATATTCCATAGGTTCCGTAAGAGTTAAGGAAACCTCTCTGTTTACAAACGCAGAGGTTGAGCAAATGCTGGGGTTTACCGATGAAGCACAGCTTGTAAGCTATCTCGTTGACAAGGGCTACGGCAAGGGCGACACCACCGAGGAAGTGCTCAGAGACAGCACCGCAAAAATGTGGGATTACATCAAAAGCGTTGCCCCCGACTTCAGCGTATTTAACCCTTTCTTTTACCTTAATGATATCCATAATCTTAAGGCAATACTCAAGGGTACAATGTCAGGAAGAGACTGCACCCGTCTGCTTCTGAGCCCCTACACCATAGATTTCGGCACCCTGAAAGGTGCAGTGGAAAACCGCAAATTTTCCCTGCTCCCTCAGTGGCTCTCAAAGGAAGCTGACGAGGCTTACGAAATTCTTGCTCACACAAAGGACGCAAGGCTCAGCGACGCCATACTCGACAAGGCAGTAATGAAAAAAATCCTTGAAGCAGGGGAAAAATCAGGCTCTTTGTTTTTACGCGATTACTTTAGAACGGTTGTGTTTTACAGCAACATCAAAATTGCCTTAAGGTCTGCCAAAATCGGTGCCACAGAGGATTTCCTCAAAAGAGCCTTATGCGAAGTGCCCGAATTTCCCATGACAACCGTGGTGAAAGCCGCCCAAAAAGGCATTGATAATCTTGTTGACACCCTTGCGAAGTTCAGCGCATACGAACTCCAAAAAGCCATGGAGGCTTACAGAATTTCTCCCACTGCGTTTGAAAGATTTGTAGACAACAAGCTGATTTCAGCGGCAAAGGAAGTCTGCAAGCGGGCAAGCAGCGGGTGTGAACCCCTGTTGGGATATTATCTCGGCTGTGAAGCACAGAACAAGGTTATCCACATTGTTGCAAGCGGTCTGCGTACAAAGACAGATAAAGAAACCATAAGGGAAAGGCTGCGTGAGATTTATGGCTAAAAGTATTGCCGTTATCGGCGACAGCGAAAGTATAAAAGGCTTCGGCGTAGTGGGATTTGAAATTTATCCCTGCGAAGCAAATGACGAGGCGGCTCAGCTTTTCCGCAGAATTGCAGACACAGACGACTATGCGGTCATTTTCCTGACCGAGGAAATTTTCGCAATAACGGAAAAAGAGCGCAAACGCTACGAAGATAAAGAAACACCTGCTGTTATTCCCATTCCCGGTGTAAAAGGCAACACGGGAATCGGCGCAAAAAGATTATCCTCCTTTGTAGAGCAGGCGGTTGGTTCTGATATTCTTTTCCGATAAATTTCGGAAAAATACCCAATAATTGAGGTGTATATTTTGAAAACAGGTATAGTAACAAAGGTTGCAGGCCCCTTGGTAATTGCCGACGGTATGCGCGACGCAAATATGTTTGATGTTGTTCGTGTAAGCGGCCAGCGGCTTATAGGCGAAATAATTGAGATGCACGGCGACAGAGCTTCCATTCAGGTTTATGAGGAAACCTCCGGCCTTGGCCCCGGTGAGGTTGTTGAGTCCACCGGAGCTCCCCTTTCCGTAGAGCTTGGCCCCGGACTTATCGGCTCAATTTACGACGGTATCCAGCGTCCCCTGAGTGAGATTATGAAGGTTGCCGGCACAAACCTCACAAGAGGTGTTGATGTTCCCTCCCTTGACCACGAAAGAAAGTGGCACTTCACCCCCGTTGCCAAGGTGGGCGACAAGGTGAGCGCAGGCGACGTGCTGGGTACGGTAAACGAAACAAACGCCGTTTTGCACAAGATTTTAGTGCCCAACAAGGCAGAGGGTACCGTGAAGTCAATCAGCGAGGGTGACTTCACCATTGACGAAACCGTTGCAGTGCTTTCCTCTGAAAACGGCGACAAAGACATTTCAATGGTGACAAAGTGGCCTGTCCGCGTGGGCAGACCTTACAAGAGAAAACTCTCCCCCGATATTCTTCTCACAACCGGTCAAAGACCCATCGACACACTTTTCCCCCTTGCAAAAGGCGGTGTTGCCGCTGTTCCCGGCCCCTTCGGTTCAGGTAAAACAGTTGTTCAGCATCAGCTTGCCAAGTGGGCAGCCGCCGACATTATCGTCTATATCGGCTGCGGTGAGCGCGGAAACGAAATGACCGATGTTCTCAACGAATTCCCCGAGCTTAAGGATCCACGCACAGGCAATTCCCTTATGGAACGCACGGTTCTCATTGCCAATACATCGGACATGCCTGTTGCCGCCCGAGAGGCTTCTATTTACACAGGTATCACCATCGCTGAATATTTCCGTGATATGGGCTACACGGTTGCTCTTATGGCTGACTCAACCTCCCGTTGGGCTGAGGCTTTGAGAGAAATGTCAGGCCGTCTTGAGGAAATGCCCGGTGAGGAAGGCTACCCTGCATATTTGGGAAGCCGTCTTGCACAATTCTATGAACGGGCAGGCCGAGTTATCGTAAACGGCAAGGAGGATGTTGAAGGCGCATTGTCGGTTATCGGCGCTGTATCACCTCCCGGCGGTGATATTTCTGAGCCTGTTTCACAGGCAACTCTCAGAATTGTAAAGGTGTTCTGGGGACTTGATGCAAACCTGGCATACAAGCGTCACTTCCCTGCTATTAACTGGCTCACAAGCTATTCCCTCTATACCGACCAGCTTGAAAAATGGTTCAGCGAGAACGCTTCTCCCGACTTTATGGAGCTGAGAGGCAGACTTCTCTCCCTGCTTCAGGACGAAGCGGAGCTTGAGGAAATAGTAAACCTTGTGGGTATGGACGCTCTCTCCTCCCCCGACAGACTGAAGCTTGAAACCTCCCGTTCGATTCGTGAGGACTACCTGCACCAAAACGCCTTTGACCCCACAGATACCTACACCTCCCTTAAAAAGCAGGTGCTTATGATGCGTTCTATCCTGAGCTTCTACGACAAGGCTCTGGAGTCTCTCGGCAAGGGCGCAGATATTGAAATGCTTGTAAATCTCCCTGTCCGTGAAAGAATCGGTCGTTTCAAATATGTTGAAGAAGCAAAAACCGACGCCGAGTTTGAGTCAATTCTGTCTCAGCTCGACAGCGAAATCAAAGATGTTTTGGAAAGGAGTGAGGACTGATGCCAAAGGAATACCGCACAATAAGAGAAGTTGCAGGCCCCCTTATGATGGTAAGTGATGTCGAAGGCGTCACATACAACGAGCTTGGGGAAATCAAGCTTCCGAACGGAGAAGTAAGGCGCTGTCAGGTTCTTGAAGTAGACGGCAGCAACGCTCTTGTTCAGCTTTTTGACTCCGCCGCAGGCATCAACCTTGCAGATTCCAAGGTCAGCTTTTTAGGGCGTTCAATGGAATTGCCCGTATCTCCCGATATGCTTTCGCGAGTATTTGACGGCCTGGGCAACCCCATTGATGACGGTCCTGCTCTGATTCCCGAAAAGAGAATGGACATCAACGGTACACCCATGAATCCTGCCGCCCGCGACTATCCCCAGGAGTTTATTCAGACCGGTGTTTCCGCTATTGACGGACTTAACACCCTTGTCAGAGGCCAAAAGCTTCCTATTTTCTCGGCTTCGGGACTTCCCCACGCACAGCTTGCGGCGCAGATTGCCCGTCAGGCAGCGGTTCGGGGACATGACGAGCAGTTCGCCGTTGTATTTGCCGCCATGGGTATCACCTTTGAGGAGTCCGACTACTTTGTTCAGTCCTTTAAGGAAACCGGCGCTATCGACAGAACGGTAATGTTCGTAAACCTTGCAAACGACCCTGCTATTGAGCGTATCGCAACACCGAGAATGGCTCTTACCGCCGCCGAGTACCTTGCATTTGACTTAGGTATGCATGTGCTGGTTATCATGACGGACATCACCAACTATGCCGACGCTCTGCGTGAGGTATCCGCCGCACGAAAGGAAGTTCCCGGCCGCAGAGGTTATCCCGGATATATGTACACAAACCTTGCCACCCTTTACGAAAGGGCAGGCCGTCTCAAGGGCAAGGACGGCTCTATCACACTTATCCCCATCCTCACCATGCCCGAGGACGACAAAACTCACCCAATCCCCGACCTTACCGGCTACATTACCGAGGGACAGATTATTCTTTCCCGAGAGCTTTACAGAAAGGGCATCACACCGCCCATTGATGTGCTCCCCTCTTTGTCCCGTCTTAAGGACAAGGGTATCGGCCCGGGACGAACAAGAGAGGACCACGCCTCAACCATGAACCAGCTCTTTGCGGCTTACGCCCGCGGCAAGGACGCAAGAGAGCTTATGGTAGTTCTCGGCGAAGCCGCCCTGACGGAAATGGACAAAAAGTACGCCGAATTTGCCGAAGCTTTTGAGAGAGAATATGTATCTCAGGGCTACAACGCAAACCGTTCTATCGAGGAAACTCTGGACATCGGCTGGAAACTGCTCCATATCCTTCCCAGAAGCGAGCTGAAGCGTGTCAAGGACGATATGCTTGATAAATACTACGGTAAAGAATAACATTGAAGGTGCTAATCAGTGGCTATAATGAATGTTAATCCCACGCGGATGCAGCTTACCAAGCTTAAAAAACAGCTTACTACTGCGGTGCGCGGACACAAAATGCTAAAGGACAAACGCGACGAGCTTATGAGGCGTTTTATCGACCTTGTACAGGAGAACAAGCGTCTGCGGGAAAAGGTTGAAGAGAGGCTTGCACAGTATAACGCTCACTTTGAAAATGTGTGTGCGGTCATGCCCAAGGAAAGCCTTGACGCTTCCCTTATGATGCCGAAACAGCAGGTAAAACTCAATGTGAACCGAAAAAATGTAATGAGCGTAAACATCCCCGAGTTCACCGCCGAAAGCCGTACATCAGATGAGGGAGATATTTTTCCCTACGGCTTTGCCTTTACCTCCTTTGAGCTTGACGACGCGGTGATGTCCCTCTATGAACTGCTGCCCGACTTAATCAGGCTTGCCGAAATCGAAAAGAGCTGTGAGCTTATGTCGGCAGAAATTGAAAAAACCCGCCGCAGAGTTAATTCCCTGGAACATGTTATGATACCCAGGTATCAGGAAACAATCAAATACATTGCCATGAAGCTTGAAGAAAACGACCGAAGCAGCCGCACACGGCTCATGAAGGTCAAGGATATGCTCCTCGAAAAGACATATAACTATTCAGCCAAGCAATAAGTATCAAAAGCATCAAAAAGCATCAAATAAATTTCGAAAACACCCATAAAACAGGACTGCTCCGCAAATAAACGGGCAGTCCTTTCTCTTTTGCGGAGGATTTCTAACCTGTTTTTCATAATTCCTCTTGTAAAACAAAAAGTTAAGCGGTATAATATTATTGTCACACAAAACTAAAGCAACAAGCAATGCGAGAGGACTCTCTGTTTATTATAGAGGGTTTAATCCCTATGCTTATTCGTCAATAATGAATTTGGTAAAAATGCAAATTCCACTTGACGAATGAGTAGAGTTTTCTCTATGCTTGTTAAGTTTTGTGTGACAACAATCGGAGTTTGCGTTTTTCGGTGTGTGCGGCTTCGGTTGTACACACTTTTTATTTTTTGGGGGAATGAACATGAAAAGTCAATTGCAATGATTATTTCTTTGATTTTAGCGTTATCCTGTTCTGCAGGATGCTCTGACAGTCAAAATGAAAACCACGGCGGAAACTGATGTCATTTTGCAATAAACGATGTCAATTTTGTCATTATCGTTGAAACCGTAGAATTTGGATGGTATATTAATTATAAAAATATAAAAATATCAAAGGAGTGTTTTTTGTGTACAAAAAATTATTGGCTTTTCTGCTGGCAATCCTCTGTATTATGAGCTGTGCCGTTGTAGGCGTAAGCGCTGCTGACACAGATTCAAGCTCCGGCAACATCCTGTATTTCAGAGTCCCCGACAGTTGGGAATACACAAACCGTGTTTACTGTCATATATCCAAGCTGGATACGGGCGTTGCTTTTTACGATTGGCAGCACAAGAAAGAAAAATGCACACAGGTTGAGGGTAATCTTTATGCTTATGATTTATCCGAGGCGGGTATTGAAATCACGGATGAATGTGCTGTAACTTTCAGTTCAGACACGGGAAAACAGACTCATCCTCTCATGCTGAGAAATGACACCCTTGGACTCACAGCCTATTGTGACGGCACACTCTACGAACATCCGTACAATTACCTCAAAACAACTGCCTATGTTGCTTTTTGGGAAAACAAAGCCCCTGAAGAATTAGGTCCCGTTATGATGATTTCTTCCACAGGTAATATTGTGGGTACATGCAAATCCGAGTATTCCCAGACAAACGAGAAAATGTTTGCCTCTTTTCTGAAAAATGACCTGACCACCGCACAGGAAAAATCCGGTAAAACCGACCAACAGCTAATTGATGATATTATCGGACCTCTCGGTATTTCCGAGCAGACAGCAGACAGAATCATCAGAGATATTGACGGTTTTACCCTTGATTGGGGAAACGGATACGGAGATATTAAAGAACCCGTCATCGATTGGACTTACAAGGTAGTTGACGGAAATGTAATCCTCACGGGCTTTAAGACAAAAGGCACAGAAGTGAACATTCCCGATACTATCGACGGCATGCCTGTTACAGGTATTGAGGGCGACAGTTTCTTCTATGGTCTGTATTCAAATCAAAAAACCATTAATATCCCTGCAAGTGTTACCAAAATCACTATGCCCGTGATTGATAGGAAATACCTGTTGGTTCCTATTGATGCTTTCAATGTTCACGAGGACAATCCCGCATACACAAGCGTTGATGGTGTACTTTACAGCAAGGATAAGAAAACTCTTGTCTCATATCCCCGATACAAGACGGACAAAGTCTGCACAGTAGATGAAGCAACAGTAACCATCTGTGACTATGCTTTTTATGGCGGAATGTTCGAAGAAATCCTCCTGCCTGATTCCGTTGAGAACATAGGTGCAAACGCTTTTTCCAATTGTGTATGGCTGAAAGAGTTGAACATTCCTTCCTCTGTAAAATATATTGACGGCGAAGCTTTTGAACTGAACCGCAGTTTGAAAGCGGTAAATGTAGCTTCAGACAACAAGAACTACTGCAGTGTTGACGGTGTTCTTTATAACAAAGACAAAACTGAACTTATTTACTTCCCCATGGCAAACGGAATCACAAACTACTCAGTATATGACGGAGTTACAAAAATCGGCAAGAAAGCTTTTCAGTCTTGCTCAAGTCTTGATGAGGTTGCGCTTCCCGATTCCGTTGAGACAATCTCTTACAGGGCTTTCTACGGTTGCGTTGCAGAGGTAAACATCCCTGCAAATCTTAAGGTTATTGAAGATGAAGCCTTTGCCGCAAGCGGCATTACTCAGGCAATTCTTCCCGAGGGTATCACCGAAATCGGTTACAGAGCCTTTGGGTCTTCCGGACTTGAAACGCTTTTACTGCCTCAGAATCTCACTTATATAGGCGTCAAAGCCTTTGATAACACCAATATCACAAGTGTGGTTATCCCTGATACAGTTTCAACCGTTGACGAAGGCGCATTCCGCAGTTGTTCTTCACTTGACGAGATAACAATCCCGGATTCTGTGACATATATAGGAGAAAACGCATTTGATTGGTGTCCTGAGGATATGCTTATCCTCGGAAGCACAGGTTCCTATGCAGAAGAATATGCACAAGCTAATAATATTAAGTTTGTTGACCCGGCAAATGTCAAATGCGGTGATGTAAACCTTGACGGAAACATAAACATCAAAGACGCTACCGCCATTCAGAAGCACATAGCAAAAATTGTCGCTCTTTCCGATAAAGGTTATGAGGTGGCAGATGTTGACGGTTCGGGTTCCGTCAATGTCAAGGACGCAACCGCAATTCAGAAACACATCGCAGGTATCGGAACAGGTTATCCTATCGGCGAACCTAAAATAAAATAAAGCTTAAACTTTTATAATAAATCAACCCCTCTGCAAAATACGCAGAGGGGTAAACCTTTTTCATTTTCTGCTAAATGCCTGCTGCGGAAATATATACAAGCAGTAGGGTGTGCTTATGGTTAATATATAGGTGCAATGAGAGAAAACTGAATATAAGATAGAAAGAGCCGTTTTAGCGAGAGTTAAAGCGGCTTTTGTGTGCAAAATCGAGTAGGGCGGAGTTAACCGCCCTCTCACACCACCGTGCGTGCCGTTCGGCACAGGTTGGTTCAATTCAAAATTAAATATGTGCTACCTTTTGGTAGTAGTCCGAAATACTGATTAAGCCTCGCTTGGTCAGTATTTCTTTTGAAATTGCTCTCGCCAAAACGGATTTTGTTGCTACAAATTGGTAATGGTCTCCCCAGTTTGCCACTTTTTGTGCAATCCATTTTGGTACTCCGAGTTTGAGTAATCCCCATTCTCTTTTCTTTGCTGTTTTCCATTGCTTCCAAATTATCACTCTTATCATCGTTCTCAAATGCTCGGACTGCTCAACAGCGACATCGACCTTGAAAACAGGGTTATGCACCTGAACAGGAGTGTAATAGAAATATCAAAGCGTGACGGCGTCACAGCAGAAAAAGGACGAGAAGTGAAGGTCGGCAAACTCAAAAGCGCAACAAGCAAACGAGATGTACCGCTGAACGATACGGCAATAGAGATGATACTCGACCTGAGGAATGAATTTTACTTCGGTGAGGATTCACCGCTGATACCCGATGAAAATGGTAACTTCACCCGACCGATCAACTTCCGCAAACGCTATTACAGAATCCTCAAAGCCGCAGGAATAGAAACCAAAGGATTACACTCACTCCGCCACACCTTCGCAACCAATCTTGTTAATGGTGTAAAGCAACCTGACGGTACAATAAAATGCCTCACACCAAGACAAGCAGGTGACCTTCTCGGACACAGTACTTCACAGATTACCGAGATGTACTATGTGAAAAGAGATAACTCAAGGCTTGTGGGTATAACGGATAGCTTTGAGATATAATTAAATACCCCTTCTACATTGTGCTGTGTAGAAGGGGTTATGTTTATTGTGGAAGCGTTGTCAGAAATAGTGCTTCTATTGTGGGATAGAATTCTTCGCTAATAAGATATGGATTTTGCAAATGTGGATTGTAGGTTTCGTCAAATGAATTGCTTTTGCATTCTACCCAATAGTATTTATTATTTTTGCAGAAGATTTCACCTTTTGCTTTGTATAACAGGTTGTTTCCGTTGCTCGCCACAACTGAAATACTGTTGTGAATAGTCAGGTTATCGGCATACAAAGATGTATCGGGAGTTGTGTGTTCTGGAAGGCTAAAGATTGATTCCCAAAACTCAATGCTTGACAGGTTTGATACATTTACTAATTCGTTATCCGAAAACAGTGCATAGGGGAGATCCATTGTATATACATTGATTTCATTAAAATGTTCAATGTAATCCTCTATATTTTTTAGTTCACCTTCTTTTGCGTAATATTCAGATGGTGGAAAATCATAGTCGGTTTCCAAGTGTATAACAGAATTGTTATCGGCACCAACCACTGAACAAATACTGTCACCAAACAAGAGTTTATCAAAGACACTTGTTCCTTCAACTGTAGCTTCGTCTACAAGTCCGTCTTTATCGCAAAATGTGAAACCATTTGTTTCAATTGGCAGATACTTTTCGTTTTGATAAATTATATATGAATAGTCATGTGCGATTACGCAGTTTGGATCTATGCTTGTGACTATAGATGCTGCGGATAATATAATGTATAGTACGAAGGAAAGAATGGTCAGACCAAGAATTACTGAAAGCCAAATAATTTTTGTGCGGCTTTTTTTCTGCTTTTTTGCTGCATTGTTACAAATGTATAGTATCGGTGCTTCTTCTGTATGTTTATCGATTTCTTTAGGTGAGAGTTCTCCATTAAGAAGTTCATTTATCGAAATGTTAAGTATCCTTGATAATTCAGGCAAAATTTCAATATCAGGATAACCTCTGCCAGTTTCCCAACGGGATATGGCTTTTGCAGTAACGCTTAATTTATCAGCTAAATCTTTTTGGGTTAAATTCATTTCTTTTCTTAGTTTTGCGATAAGACACCCTGTTTTGTTAGGATCCATAAAAACACCATCCTTTACGCTAAAAAGTATAACTGAATCCACGACATAATTCAACCTATGATTCGTAGACCATAGTAATAATCAATGTTTTGAGATAAATAATTAATGAACACCAACAGTTTTACTTTTCCATTCCCCTGCTAAACTCCTGTTGCGGATGTGTATACAAGTAGTGTGTATTGCTTGTGTTTAAATATATAGGCACGATAGGGAATAAAACCGAATAGAAACAATGAAAGCCGTTTTAGCAAGTGTTAAAGTGGCTTTTGACATAAAAGAAACAGGACACCACGAAATGTGATGTCCTGTGTTTTGGCAGGGGCAGAAGGACGCAATAAAACAAAGATTTTTTGCACTGCTCGACGACCAAAATCTTGTTGATTTTGGTACCCGTCTTCGCACCTTGCACCTAAAAAACAGTCCACTGAAGATTCCCCCACAGTGTGGGGGAAATGTCGGCGATGCCGACAAAGGGGGACGTGGCCGTGAGCCTATTTTTCTTAACGGCGCAAGCCCACTTTGGGTTCAAGTCCTTCAATATTCCAAGTAAAAATAAAAACGACCATCCAATCGGATGGTCATCTTTATTTTGGCAGGGGCAGAAGGACTTGAACCCTCGGCACGCGGTTTTGGAGCCAATGTAGAAAGCCCGAAAACCCTGATGAACACTGGACTTGCGGCACATTATCTGTGAAGCGTCAAAATCCCGAAACCCGCATTCTAAAGCCATTTCTGCAATTCGCTTTTCAAAAATACCCCGTGCCGTGATTCCGTGATGCTTTTCTATGCTCACACTTTGATGCTTTTTTGATGCTTTCTGAAAATTCTGCCCTTACTTATATTAATAACAGATGTTATTTTGATGCTTAAAAATTCAAAGGCGGTGTTTTTGCTAACATTAGCTTTGTGTGCGTTTAACTATAGTCGTAATATGATTGTTGATATTATAATCAAAGTGGTTTTAGGTTATTGACTTTCGTCGTAATTGTGGGTACAATATTATTGAATGGAGTCGTCGGAGGTGAATGTATGGATTATATAGCTGAATTAACCGCAATCGCGAAATCTCATGGCGGAATTGTTGAAACAAAAATAGCGGCTGAGCATGGGATTTCTAAAGCGATGCTTTGTAAACTATGCAAAGAAAATAAAATACATCGCATTGTGAAAGGCCAGTACATACTGCCTGATGATATGCAGGACGAGTTACTGTCTATCAGCAAGCGTTCCGCGAATATTATTTTTTCTCATGAAACTGCACTTTTTCTTCACGGAATTTCAGACCGAACTCCTTTTGAACATACTATTACTGCACCATCGGGTTGTATTCCTTCTGCTTCAATTAAATCTGAATGCAAGGTGTATTACATCAAACCGGAACTATTTGAGCTTGGTAAAACAGTACTGAAAACACCTGCCGGTAATGATGTTCCCACATACGATTTAGAGCGAACCATCTGCGATGTGATTCGCAGTCGCAATAGAATTGGAACGGAAACATTCCTCTCAGCTTTAAAGCTATATGCAGCTAACCCTAAAAAGGATTTAAATAAATTAAATGCTTATGCAAAGAAAATGCGTGTGTCAAATGTTCTGCATCAGTATCTGGAGGTGCTTCTGTGAGTAATGCAATGAGCTTAAAAGCAAAAATTCGCAATGTTGCAAAGGAGAAAAACATACCTGCACAGGTTATTTTACAAAACTATATGTTTGAGCGTCTGCTTGTTCGTCTATCTGTTTCTGAATATAAAGAGAAGTTTGTGCTAAAGGGCGGTATGTTGGTAGCGGCTATTGTGGGGCTGGATAATCGTGCAACTATGGATATGGACACTACTCTCAAAAATCTTCCTCTCACGCCCGAAGCGATCCGCAGTGCATTGGAAGATATTTGTAACATCGAATTTGATGATGGGGTTTTATTTGAGATAGGCGCAATTTCTCCTATTCGTGAAGATGATATTTATGGTGGGTACCGGGTTATGCTCAGTGCAAAGTTTGATACTCTGCTGACACCGCTCAGTATTGATGTGTCTACCGGAGATGCTATTACGCCTTATGCAGTGCAGTACAGTTTTACCGAAATCTTTGATGGTGAACAATCCTACGAACTGTGGGCATACAACATCGAAACTGTTTTGGCTGAGAAGGTTGAAACAGTTTTAAGGCGTGGTGTGTTCAATACTCGTCCCAGAGATTTTTACGATACCTACATACTGTCTAAAACACAGAATTTTGACAAGGATGTTTTTGTAGACGTACTTAGGGCAACTGCAAACCATCGTGGAACTACGCAGCAGATTGCAGATGTGCCTGGTATTCTGAAAAATATTGAAGAAAGCAAGGAACTTGTAACAATGTGGGATAAGTACCGTAAGCAATTCGCTTATGCTGCGGACATTGAATACAGTCAGATTATAACTGCATTGAAAACGTTGACGGAGTGACGAGGGTTATATATACAGAAAGGATGAGTTGGAGGGATGAGTTATGGCACAGGTGATAACTTTAAAAATTACATGCGCAGATTGTGACAACAGAATATGGAGAGAAGCTCAAATTTCAGATAATTCTTACCTTAACAAACTTGGGTATATGGTGCTTGCTACTTTCGATACCCTCGCATATAATTTGTTTAGTATAGAGTACAATGGTGTGCTTTTTGAGTTACCTTCGGATGATAGAAGGATAAAACCTGAGGAGTGCCTTTTTTATGTAAAACTCAAGGATTTGAATTTAAATATCGGTGATAAACTTCAGATGATTTATGATTTTGGCTGTGAGCAAGTTTTCGATATAGAGGTTACAGATATATCGCCTATGCCAAGAGGTACAGGAACAGCTTATCCCAAAATATTGCGTGGTGAAGGCAGAGGAGTATTGGATAATGTTTCTGCGTGGGAGACCCTTGAAATTATTAAACAAATTGACAAAACAGGAAAATCTGAACACTCTGTACAAACAAAGTATGGTTCGCAGTTTTGGGACTATCGAGATTACAGGTTGGATTTAGATAATGGTTTGCTAAAGGGAGAAATCGCACGGATTGAAGATGCGTATTCGTACTTTGAACAGTTTATGGAGGAGTAAAAATGACAGAGTTGGAAAAAATTGCTTATGCAAAGTCTTTTATAGATAAGTTAGCAAATGGAATAAATCCTATTGATGATTCTGTGATTAAAGATGATGATATTGTAAATAATGTGAGAATCAGTCGTTGCTTCTTTTATGTGTCAGATGTTCTCAGGCAGATGATTGATAATGGTGGAATAAGCAAAAAGAGAGCTTTTATTCCTTTTGATTTAACATTAGAGGCAAGATCAAAGTTTGAATATTCTGACAAGCCTATACCTATAAGTGAAATTGCAAAGCGCCTAAACGTACTTGTTACCAATGAAAACATGAAAAAGATTGCTTATAGAGATATTGCAGAGTGGCTTGTGTCTGTGGATATGCTTTGTGTGATTACAAAGCCTGATGGTAAAACTGCAAAAATGCCCACTGAAAATGCTGAGAATATCGGTATGTTTACCGAGAAACGTACTGGCCAAAGAGGGGAGTACACCGTTACAGTGTGCAATAAAAACGCGCAGATGTTTGTGGTTGATAACCTGGATGCGATCATATCATATAAAAATTCAAAGTAATGAGATGAAAAAACTAAACACCGAAAAGTTGAACTCAACTTTTCGGTGTTTTGCTATATCAGTATTCATTTACAAATTGAAGAATCCTCGCCAAAGTGTTAAGGCTAATCAAAGAAAACTGAGTAGCGGCACGGGATATAATTTTTGCATTTGTGGAATTTGTGATGAAGAGGAAACCCCGTGCCACAATTTCGGGTGGTTTAGGGTGGGTTTACGATTGGAACCGATGTTTACGTTTTCAGTTGTCAAAGTGCATCAGGCAGAGGTGAAATTCATAATCCCTACCTTAAGTGTGGGTATGTTACCTTAGGAAAACTAACTTAATTTTTTTCAATCCCCTGCTAAATTCCTGCTGCGGATGTGTATTCAGACCGTATGTAGTGCTTATGTTTAAATATATAGCTGTAGAAACAGATAAAACCGAATAGGAACAATTAAAGCCGTTTTAACAAGAGTTAAAGCGGCTTTTGTGTGCAAAACAAAAGGAGTACATCGTGTGATGTACTCCATACGTTTGGCAGGGGCAGAAGGATGCTGACTGCTCGTAAGGATAAATATTTCAAACTGATAAAAATCTGAATGTAAAAACACTGAATCTTCAATCCAAGCTATTAATCAGATTCAGTATAGTCAGGCAAATTTTAGTTGCCGCAAATAACTGATTTTATGTCATGTCAAATTCAAGTATTTACTGATTAAATCAGCACTTCTTTAATTACAGCATCGGAACATTCGTCGGAATCTGAAATTATGCCCCAGTATCTTAGTAAATATTAAATTCATAATTCCGATGTCTCCTTAATGAGATTTCGTGCATAACTCCTCTTGAGCCTACAGCAGGACTCACGCCTGCATTTATTTGTTTATGAGACAACTGTTTTTCTTAAACTATACCAACATAAATACGGACGGAAAACCTTTGTTGTTCTCCGTCCACTGATTGAAAAAATAAGTCTAAGGTTAACATTTTTGTTTGGAGAACATAACAAAGCTTCACATAGAAAATGTGATGAAAACAATCCTTACGCAAACATCATAACTGTTCGTTGTGAGGTTAATGACAATCCAACCATAAAGACTCTTGTTGAGTCTCTCCGACAAGGCAGTTTATCGAAAAGATTACGACGGTGCAGTTATCCCGGTTGAATCAAGCTGATTTGTAAATAAGCGAATATTAAAACGCTCAACAGAAATAAACTTTTGAAAAACACACGAACCGCAATAGAGAGATTTCGGTTAGGCGCACGGATTATATTTGAATCTGTAAATCAACGAAAATTGTTTACTCAAAAATCAACGGGAGAACACTGTCAAACGTTCTCCCGTTAATCGTTGTATTTGCCTGTTTTTATTAACTTCTTAATAATAGAATTTCGTGCTTTGATTACTCCGTCTATTATCATAATTTCTATGAGTGCATTTCGTCAAGAGTTTTCTTTTCATAACTGAATATACCCATTGAATGTCCGAAAATAACAGGATTACGGACAGGTGCTGAAAAGTACCACAAACAAACGAGATATTCCGATGAACGAAATGTCAATAGAAATGATACTCAACCTGAGAAAAGAACTCTACTTCGGCGAGGATTCAATACTGATACCCGATGAAAGCGGCAACTTTCCCAACTGGTAAATTTCAGAAAACACTATTGCATAATCCTCAAAGCCGCAGATATAGAAACAAAAGTTCTGCACTCACTTCGTCATCCCGTTGCAACAAATTTGTCAACAGTATAAAGCGGGAGGACGGTACAATAAAATCTTTAACCCCAACCCCACGATAAGCTACAGATTTAATCTGACATACAATCTCTGAAATTACATAATTGTATTACAAAAAAGAGATTTGACAATATTGAATGGAATTATGGATTGGTTTGAATTATAACCAAAAATGCAAAAGTGCCCTATTCAAAAAAAGGCTCTATTTCTATTATTGCTTGAAAAGAAAGTTTCTATTCACTTTTACACAAACTTTTCGACGGTCTCAAGTTCTAATAGATAAACTATTTTAAAGCCATCCTGACCCAATATTTAAATCATCAAAGGTTACATTGTTGATTCATTGATGCTATTGAATTTTTTATGGAGTGTATCCGAATTTTTCTATTATCTGCTCTTTAGAAGAAAATGAGTCTATGTATTTTTCAAACAAATCTAATTGATTTTTATATATGCGCAGAGTATTAGTTTTCATATTATTGTTAGGATTATATTTTTTGAATAAATCTTTAAAATCTTGTTCAACCGCTATGTAACGCTTAATTTTCAGGTACTGTTCAAATGAATATGATAAATAGTTTTTTTCTTCAAAATAATGGAGAATATCGGTTGAGTTAAAACCATATTCTATTGGTCTAAAAAATGCATGTAATATATCCCGTAACTCAACTAAATATTTTTCTTCTTCATAATTAATAACATCATTTTCAAAATCAATAAGATTTATGTCAATATATTCTTTCGACTTGAAATAGCAAGACATATTTGAACATAATGACTTAAATTCTAGTTTTTTATGTTCAATATTACTATACTCAACAAATGAATACTTTATCCCCTCGTAATCTCTTTGATCGGATTCATGTACTATTTTCC
>JAUNJO010000002.1 GCA_030533225.1 Eubacteriales bacterium | reverse complement strand
GGTATATGACGGCATCATCAAAGAGGCTGAGGCACTGCTCCGCGAGATTATGGAAATCCCCGATAACTACAAGGTGCTTTTCCTTCAGGGCGGCGCTTCCTCTCAGTTCGCTATGGTTCCTCTGAACCTCATGACCAAGTCAGGCAAGGCTGACTATGTTGTTACAGGTCAGTGGGCAAAAAAGGCTGCTAAAGAGGCCGCACGCTACGGCAATGTCAACATTGTCGCTTCCTCCGAGGATAAGACCTTCTCTTACATACCCAAGCTCGACAAGAGCACCTTTACTCCCGATGCAGACTACTTCCACATCTGCATGAACAACACAATCTACGGCACAGTTTACAACGAGCTTCCCGACACAGGCGATGTTCCCCTTGTTGCCGACATTTCTTCCTGCATTCTCTCCCGTCCCATTGATGTAAGCAAGTTCGGTGTTCTCTATGCAGGCGCACAGAAGAACATGGCTCCCGCAGGTCTTACCGTTGCTATTGTTCGTGAGGACCTTATCGGCAACGCTCAGGAAATTACTCCCACAATGTTCAATTACCAGACCCACGCCGACAACGGCTCTATGTTCAACACTCCTCCCTGCTACACAATCTATATTGCAAAGCTTGTTCTTGAGTGGATTAAGAACGAAATCGGCGGTCTTGACAAGATGTATGAATTAAACCTCAGGAAAGCAGAGCTTCTCTACGATTACCTTGACAACTCCAAGCTCTTTAAGGGCACAGTTGTTAAGGAGGACCGTTCTCTCATGAACGTTCCCTTCGTTACAGGCTCCGATGAGCTTGACGCTGAGTTCATCAAGGCTTGCACCGAGGCAGGTATCGTCAACATCAAAGGTCACCGTTCCGTTGGCGGTATGCGTGCTTCCATCTACAACGCTATGCCTATTGAGGGCGTTGAAAAACTTATCCAGGTTATGAAGGAGTTTGAGGCAAAACATGTTTAATATTCTTACGCTTAACAAAATCGCCGCAGTGGGCACAGACCGCTTGGGCGACAACTATACTGTCACAGATAACACAGATACTCCCGACGCAGTTATCGTCCGTTCCGCTTCCATGCATGATATGGATATGCCCGAAAGCCTCCTTGCTATTGCAAGAGCAGGTGCCGGCACTAACAACATCCCCTCTGACAAGTGTGCCGAGGAGGGAATCGTAGTATTCAACACCCCCGGTGCCAACGCAAACGCTGTTAAGGAACTTGTTTTGGCAGGTCTCTTTATGGCATCCCGTGACATCATCGGCGGTATTGAGTGGGAAAAAGGTCTCAAAGGCTCAGGGGACGCCCTCGGCAAAACCGTTGAAAAGGGCAAGAGCCAGTTTGTAGGCCCCGAACTTAAGGGCAAGACACTCGGTGTTGTAGGTCTGGGCGCTATCGGTATTCTTGTTGCAAATGCAGCAGTTTCTCTCGGCATGAAGGTTTACGGCTACGACCCCTACCTTTCCGTAGACGCCGCTTGGAAGCTTAGCCGCAATATCGTTCACGCCGCTTCCCTTGAGGATGTATATAAAAACAGCGATTACATCACAGTCCACGTT
Source organism: Eubacteriales bacterium (assembly GCA_030533225.1). Taxonomy (GTDB): domain Bacteria; phylum Bacillota; class Clostridia; order Oscillospirales; family Acutalibacteraceae; genus Ruminococcoides. Next base: position 104,623 of record JAUNJO010000002.1, on the reverse strand, counting down.
CCCCTTAACGCCTCCACCAAGGGCACAATCAACAAGGACACCATCGCCACTATGAAAGACGGCGTGAGAATACTCAACTTCAGCCGTGACGGTCTCGTCAATTCCGCAGACCTGATTGAAGCACTTAAGTCCGGCAAGGTTGCAAAGTATGTAACGGATTTTGCAACAGACGATATTCTCTGCCTGGAGAATGTGGTTGCTATGCCCCACCTGGGCGCATCTACTCCCGAGAGCGAAGACAACTGTGCGGTTATGGCTGCAGACCAGGTTAAGGACTACCTTGAAAACGGCAACATCGTAAACTCCGTCAACTACCCCAATCTTTCAATGGCAAGAAGCGGCGACAAGCGTTTCTGTGTTCTCCACAGAAATAAACCCAATGTAATTGCCACTATCACAAGTGCGCTGGCCAGCGAAGGCGCAAATGTTGAGAACATGGAGAGCAAGAGCCGCGGTGATTACGGCTACATGGTAATCGACACCGTAGGCGACACAAAGAACGCTCTCAGCGCTATCGAAGCTCTTGAGGATGTTATCAGAGTTCGCGTCATCGGCTGATATTTTCACAAATAAACTCACTGCGACGGTTTTTTATCCGTCGCAGTTTTTTCTTTGGATTTTTCCTTGACAGGCTTTTTTATTTGGGTTAAAATTATATGGTTAAGAATATAATGGAATAATATCCGGTTTTCTTAACACAATCATTATTAAAAAGAGGTGAAAGTTAATGGACGCAGGAGGTAGTACCGGCAATGTTCCCGGGCGAAGTTTTTATTTTTTGTTCGCAGCCACCCGCTGCGTTCCGACACTTTTGCGTAAATAATAAAAATTCCCGAGAACATCGTCTTTGCTTCCGCCTATCTAAACACAGGTGAGCACCCTCACCTAAACTTTAGGAGGTAAGACTATGGAAAGGAATATTATCACCGTCGATGTCACTATCGACAAACTGCTTCAGGACAAGAAGTACAAAACCCTTCGTGACATCCTCAGCACCATGAATGCTTACGATATAGCCATGCTCTTTGAGGATATGCACGATTCTAAAATTCCTCTGCTTTTCAGAATGCTCCCCAAGGAGCTTGCCGCTGATGTTTTTGTTGAAATGGACGAGGACACCCAGGAATTTCTTATAAAGGGATTTTCCGATTCCGAGCTGAAGGAGGTTGTTGACGAGCTTTCCGCCGACGACGCCGCTGACATCATCGAGGAGATGCCCGCCAATGTAGTAAAGCGAATTTTACGACAGGCTTCACCGGAAGCAAGAAAGGAAATCAACGGACTTCTCAAGTACCCCGACTCAAGCGCCGGCTCGATTATGACCACCGAGTTTGTGTATCTTCGCCCCTCAATGACAGTTGAGGAAGCAATCAAGAGAATCCGCCGTACAGGTGTTGACAAGGAAACCATCTACACCTGCTATGTTGTGAAAAACGACAGCACCCTTATCGGTATCATCACCATCAAAACCCTTCTTTTGGCAGATGAGGAGGAGCTTATAGAGAATCTCATGGAGACCAATGTCATCTCTGTGGGCACCCTTGACGACCGGGAGCTTGTTGTTCAGACTGTTAAAAACTATGACTTTTTGGCAGTTCCCGTTGTTGACACCGAGGGCCGTCTTGTAGGTATCGTTACTGTTGACGACGCTGTGGATGTTCTGGTTGAAGAAACCACCGAGGATATTCAGAAAATGGCCGCTATGGGCACAACCGATAAGCCCTACAGTAAGGTAGGTGTGTTCGAGAGCTGGTGGCACAGAATCCCATGGCTGTTACTTCTTATGATATCCGCCACATTTACGGGCATAATAATTTCAAGCTTTGAAGAAAAGCTTGCAGCGTCACTTGCCCTCACCGCTTTCATCCCCATGCTCATGGGTACAGGCGGTAATGCAGGCAGTCAATCCTCGGTTACCGTTATTCGAAGCCTCTCTCTTGAGGAGATTGAGTTTAAGGACATATTCTATGTTGTGTTTAAGGAATGCAGGATTTCCATACTCTGCGGTATTACCCTGGCAGTGGTCAACTTCGGTAAAATGCTTTTGGTGGACTATCTGATGCTTCACAACTTAGAGCCCTCAGAGGCAATTCCCGTATCTCTGGTTGTCAGCCTTACACTCGTTGCTACAGTATTCGTTGCAAAGGTTATCGGTTGCTCACTTCCCATGGTGGCAAAGAAGATTCACCTTGACCCGGCTGTCATGGCTTCTCCCTTTATTACAACAATCGTTGACGCAGTTTCTCTGCTGGTTTATTTCTTCATTGCTACAGCAATACTCCATATATGAGAAGGTCGTCATTTTGAAAAAAACAAGAATAGTTTTTCTTACCGCAATGGCTGTACTGCTCTGCCTTTGCGGTATTTTTTCGTTTAGCAGAGAAAATGCCCTGCCCACTTCAAACGGTAAGGACACACAGGCAGAGCAGGAGGGCTTTTCCCTTCAAAAAGCAAGGTATCTCTTAGGCCTCTGCACCAAAATCAACTATCCGCGAAAGCTTGAAACCGCGCTTCTGTCCAAAGAATTTTCCGATTACGAGTATTTCGAGCACAAGCAAAATATGGGATACAAAAGCGGAATAGCTTTTTCCGTTGCGAACAAAAAGACGGAGAGCGACACAGAGATTATCCTGATATTTCGAGGCTCAACCGGTGCCGAGTGGTACTCAAACTTTCACATGGGAGAGGGAGAAACTCACGCAGGCTTCAGCGCAGCAACGGATTACGCCTACGCGGAGTTTTCCGAATACTTAGAAGAGCACGGCATCAAGTTTGACAACACAAAAATCACCCTGACAGGTCACTCCCGAGGCGGTGCTGTGGCAAATCTGCTCTCAAAGCGTCTTATTGACAGCGGTAACTTCGAAAGTGTGAGCGCCTACACCTTTGCCTGCCCCAACACTACAAAGAGCACCGAGGTGAACGCCCCTCGGTACAAGTGTATTTACAACATCGAAAACTGCGAAGATTTCATCACCCGAGTGCCCCTGGAGGCTTGGGATTACTCCAAATTCGGACTCAGACTCAGACTTCCCGACTTAGATGACGAAAACTACTCCGAGCTTTACGCTCAGATGGAAAAAAACTTCGAAAAAATCGCCGGTTATCCCCACATCAGCTACGAAAACAGAAGCAGGGACATCGAAGCCTTCCTCAAAGACGCCGAAAGCATTGCCCCCACCGTAGAGGAGCTTTACAGCCGAAAAATCACAACACCTCAAGGAAGTCTCACCCTGGGAGAATACCTTGAAAATGCCTCGGCAATTCTCAGCAAGGAGTTCCCCCTGCCCGAGGGCATGTTCATACTCGCAAGCAGTGAATGTGCCGAGCTTTACCCCTTGACCGACTTTATGCTCGAGGGCATTGACCTGACAGATTTAGATGAGGGTATAAAACTCGAAAACAGCGCCGTCAACTCCGCCCACACCCTTGAGACATACATGGCTTGGCTTAGAGTTTTGGAGGAAGAATTTTTCATTTCCCGAATATCTGAAGTCACTTGAGCCACACTAAACCCGGTGATGTTATGAAATACAGAAAAAAGGTAGTCTTAATCGGAGCAGGAATGGTGGGTATGAGCTTTGCATACTCGGCTCTCAACCAAAATCTCTGCGACGAGCTTGTTATTGTTGATATAGATAAAAAACGCGCCATGGGAGAGGCTATGGATTTGAATCACGGCCTGAGTTTTTCCCACTCTGCCATGAGGATTTACGAGGGCGAATACTCCGACTGCGGCGACGCAGATATTGTTGTCATCTGTGCGGGAGTGAACCAGAAGCCGGGAGAATCAAGGCTCGAACTTTTAGAGAGAAACGCAAAGGTCTTTGAAAGCATTGTAGGGCCTGTACTGAAAAGCGGCTTTGAGGGGATTTTCCTTGTGGCTACAAATCCCGTGGACATTATGGCGAGGGTGACATTAGAACTTTCACACTTTCCCCCTGAAAAAGTCATTGGCTCGGGCACAACCCTCGACACCGCAAGGCTGCGGTATCTTTTGGGCAGATACTTCTCCTTGGATTCAAGAAATGTACACGCCTATGTAATCGGTGAACACGGCGACAGCGAGTTTGTGCCTTGGTCACAGGCACTTCTTGCCACAAAGCCTGTGGAGGATGTGCTAAAGACAGATCCCGAAAAATTCTCCTTGGAGGAACTACACAAAATATCCGAGGAGGTGAGGAGTGCGGCACAAAAAATAATCTCGGCAAAGGGCGCCACCTACTACGGAATCGGCATGGCAATCAGCCGAATTGTCAGGGCAATCCTCAGAGATGAACAGAGTGTGCTGACGGTCTCCTCACAGCTTAACGGAGAATACGGACAAAGGGGTGTCTACGCGGGAAGCCCCTGCATAGTAAGTCACAAGGGAATTGACCGCACAATCGAGTTAAGCTTAACCCGGGAAGAACTTATAAAAATGCAAAACTCCTGCAAATTGCTTGACAGCACCTTCCTAAGCCTCAAGATGCCTTAATTTACACTTTATTTACGAAAAGCTATTATCTTTCTTATAAATGCATGATATAATAGGTAATACAGTATCACATTTATAAGTGGGAGATTCTTTATGGATAAATTCACAGAAAAACTCAGAAAATTCATGTACGGTCGCAACGGCATTGACAGTTTGTGCTTTTTCTTCTTTATCATCTACACCCTTTTGGTAGTGCTCAATCTGTTTTTGCACACCTACATTGTCCTCGGCCTGGAGCTATTGGCAGCAGGCTACATTATCTTCAGAGTGCTCTCCAAAAATGTATATCAACGGCAAAAGGAAAATACCGCTTATCTCAAAGTTCAAAACAAAGTGATTTCATTTTTTGTCCGTCAAAAGAACAAAATCCGAGACATCAAAACTCACCGCTACATCAAGTGTAAAGCCTGCAAGGCAAAGCTGAGAGTTAAGAGAAACAAGGGCAAGCACAAGGTAAGATGCCCGAAATGCGGAGAAATTTTTGAGGTAACAATCCACTGAAAAACACCCTGTGTCCAAAGATGAACACAGGGTGTGTTAATTTTTCTCTCAGATTGTTGTCAAAAGCAGATACACGGTATATCCTATGTAACTCAGCACACAGATACCGCCCACAACTCTGCCCATGCCTTTTTTCAAAAGGCAGGCAACATACACCAATGCGGTAACAACCAGGAGAATGGCCACATTGATAATTGCGCTGTCGTCTGCAAGGATGGGGCTGATTGAACTTGAAAGTCCCAAAACCAGCATAATATTGAATAGGTTTGAACCGATTACATTGCCGAGAGCCAGGCCGCTTTCCCCTTTTCTTGCCGCCACAACACTTGTGACAAGCTCGGGAAGGCTTGTGCCTATGGCAACAATGGTCAGACCTATAAAGGTCTCGCTCCACCCGAGTGCCTCGGCTATGGAGGTTGCGTTGTTAACCACCAGCTGTCCGCCGATAATGACTGCGGCTAAACCGCCCACTATAGCCAGAACGCTCATTACCGGTGACATCTTCCTGATTTCCTCGTCCTCGCTTTGCATTTCGCGGTTTTTGAAGGCGCTGACCAAAACTAAAGCAAGGTAACCTGCAAACAGCACAAGTAAAAGAATGCCATCCAAAAGATTAAGGGCTTTTCCGAAAATAAGCATCGCAAGAAGAACAATATTCAGCACTACATTTATAGGAAAATCTCTCCGAAGCAAAGTCTTTTCAATTCTATATGGTTTAATCACCGCACAAATACCTGCAACCACAAGCAGATTCATAATATTTGAGCCTACAACATTGCTGACCGCGATTTCGTTAAGTCCCTGAACGCTCGCGGTGACGCTGACTGCCGCCTCGGGAGCGCTTGTGCCCATTGCAACAACGGTAAGTCCGATTACAAAACCGGGAACGCCTATAAGCTTTGCCAAAGACGAGCTACCGTCCACAAAGAAATCCGCGCCCTTGACAAGCAGCACAAAGCCCACAATCAGAAGTATTATGTCCCATACCATATATATTCCTCCAAATCGGTTCATTACATTTACAATAAAAAAAGACCGTTACTGCCCCTTGAGCAGTAAAAGTCTCGTTACAAAACCTGAGGGTCTCGAGCAGCATCCGGAATTTTCTTCGTGATGACGAATACTGCAGGACTATCGTCCAAACTACTCCCCTTTACCTATTGTATTTTATTATAGAGCACACCAAAAGTCAACACAAAATTTCTGCCCGCATGAAGCAAGGCACAAAAGCACCCCGACAGAGGAACCTGTCGGGGCGGCTTGAAATCAGAGTTCCGATGCCTGTTCCTCGGTGATACACTTGATGCCCTCTTGGAGCAAAAGCTGTGCAACCTTATCGTTGTCGTCAACTCGAAGTACCAAGTAGGAGTGGTGAGGAGTTGAGCCGTTGAAAGCATACATATACTCCATATTGATGTTGTTGTCATCCAGCACCTTCACAACGGTAGCCAAGGCACCCGGCTTGTTCTGCATACGAACACCCGTAACCTCATTTACGGAAACAATGCAATTCTCTTTACGGAGAATATCCACTGCCCTGTCGGTATCGGACACGATAAGTCTGAGAATACCGAAGTCCTGAGTATCTGCAATAGACATTGCACGAAGGTCAATATTTTCTCTTGAAAGAGTATCGGTAATCTGTACAAGAGAGCCTTTTTTGTTCTCAACAAAAACTGAGATCTGACGGATTGACATAATATTACCTCCTATATTACTGCGCGTCGATAAGCTTTCTCTTATCAACTACGCGAACTGCTTTACCCATACTGCGCTCAATGGTGCCGGGAGCCACAAGCTGAACATCAGCGCCTACACCAAGCAATGAACGAAGCTCACTCTCCAGAGCCTTCTCATGCTCTTTGACTTTGGTGACGGTATCGGAGAAAATCTCCTCAGTCATCTCAACCTGAACGAGAAGTGTGTCTGTGTTATTTACGCGGTCCACAAAAATCTTGTAGTTTGCGCTGTAACCCATGCGTGTGAGAACAGTCTCAATCTGTGAGGGGAACACATTTACGCCGCGGATAATGAGCATATCGTCCGACCTACCCTGAGGCTTGGTCATCTTAACAAAGGTTCTTCCGCAGGAGCATTTTTCATTGGTGACAACACCGATGTCACGGGTGCGGTAGCGAATAAAGGGACAGCACTCCTTGGTGATACAGGTGAATACAATCTCGCCCTTTTCGCCGTACGGCAGAGGCTCGCCGGTTTCGGGGTTGATGATTTCGATGATGAAGTGGTCCTCGTTTACATGCATACCGGACTGCTCGCTGCACTCATAGGATACACCGGGGCCCATAATTTCGGTCAGGCCGTAAATATCGTAGGCTTTGATGTCGAGAAGTTCCTCAATCTGCTTACGCATACCCTCGGTCCAAGGCTCGGCGCCGAAGATACCTGCTCTGACCTTGAGTTTTTTGGGGTCGATACCGCGTTTTTTAACGGTTTCACCGATGAAAAGCGCATAGGAAGGAGTACAGCAGAGAACATCGGACTCGAAATCCTCAAGAATAGTTACCTGACGCTCGGTGTTACCCGAAGAAACGGGAATAGCAGTACAGCCCATTTTAGTTGCGCCGCCGTGGAGACCGAAACCGCCTGTGAAAAGGCCGTAGCCGTAGGAAACATGGATTTTATCCTCCGGGGTTGCACCCACAGCGCAAAGCTGACGGGCAGCCAGGTCATCCCAAATATCAAGGTCGTTTCTGGTGTAGCCTACAACAATCTGCTTACCTGTTGTACCTGAGGACGCGTGAAGTCTTACTACATCCTTGAGGGGAGTTGCGAAAAGTCCGTAGGGGTACTCATCCCGCAAATCCTGCTTGTAGGTAAAGGGGAGTTTTTTCAGGTCGTCTATGGACTTAATGTCTTCGGGCTTAACTCCCGCCTCGTCCATTCTTTTGCGGTAAAGCTCAACATTGTCATAAACATGCTTAACTGTCTTTACAAGTCTCTCGTTTTGCCACTGTGTAATCTGCTCACGAGAGGCACATTCGATTTCTTCCTGCCAGTAGCGTTCTGCCATGGCTATCGCCTCCAAACTAAATAAAAATTAAGAATTATATCCAAGGTCAAATGCCTTTAAGTTTATGTCAACAAACTGAGGCTTAACAACACTTTTGAGTGCCGTTTTCCAGCTTTCAACGGGGATTTCCAGCGTTTTTGCAAGTCTGCCCATGAGGACAATATTAACTGCTTTGGGTGAGCCTGCCTGCTCTGCGAGAGCGAGGGCGTCAAATGCCACAACATTCACCTTGCCGGAGAGTTCCTCCAGGATATTCTCGGGATATTCTGCCGCACCGATTACAACGGGCATAGGGTCAATCTGCTGAGTGTTGGTGATGATTACACCGCCCTCTTTAAGATAGGGTGCCCATCTGCCTGCCTCCAGCTTCTCAAATGAGATAATTGCGTCTGCGGTACCCATGTCGATAATTGGAGAATATACCTTTTCGCCAAAGCGTACATAGGTTACAACCGAGCCGCCTCGCTGGCTCATGCCGTGAACCTCCGACACCTTAACATCATAGCCCTCATTTACGAGAAGCTTGCCTAAAAGTGTACTTGCAAGGAGTGAGCCCTGTCCGCCGACACCAACTATCATAATGCTTTTAGTCATTAGACTCACCTCCCAAAATAGCGTCAAACTTGCACATCTGCGTGCATACTCCGCAGCCTACGCAGAGTGTTGTATCAATATCCGCCTTGCCCTCGTGCATGCTGATTGCAGGACAGCCAAGCTTCATGCACATCTTACAGCTCTTGCACTTGTCGGAGCTTACTTTGAGCGAAGGCTTTGCCTTGACACTCTTAAGAAGCACACAGGGACGGCGGGAGATAATTACGGAAGGTTCATTTGCTTTCAATTCCTCTTTAACCGCCTCGTCGCAGGCCTTAAGGTCATAGGGGTCAACCACACGAATACGGTTGATACCCACAGCTCTGCAGAGAGTTTCAAGGTCAATTTTAGCCGCTGGGTCTCCCTTGATGTTATAGCCTGTTGTGGGGTTCTGCTGATGACCTGTCATACCTGTAATAGAGTTATCTAAGATGATAACGGTGGAATTGGAGGCATTGTAGGAAATATTCACAAGACCTGTAATACCTGAATGCATGAATGTTGAGTCACCGATTACGCAGACAGTCTTGCCCTCGGTATCCTCACCGCCTGCCTTGTTGAAGCCGTGAAGTCCCGAAACGGAAGCGCCCATACACAGTGTGGAATCCAAAGCGTTGAGGGGAGCAACTGCGCCCAAGGTGTAGCAGCCGATATCGCCCAAAACCGTGATGTTGTTCTTTTTGAGAGTATAGTACATTCCTCTGTGGGGACAGCCTGCACACATTACGGGAGGTCTCATGGGGATTTCGGTTTCCATAGTTATATGAGCAGGAACTTCCTTACCGAACTTCTCGGCAATAGTGCTTGCGCAAAGCTCTCCTATACAGGAGAAAAGCTCTTTGCCCACACAGTCAATGCCCAGAGCCTTGACATGAGTTTCGATAAAGCCGTCAAGCTCCTCCACTACATAGAGTTTATCTACACTCTTTGCAAAGCTTTTAATCCTTTCGGTGGGGAGAGGATAGACCATGCCCAGTTTAAGGATGCTTGCCTCATCACCGAAGACCTCCTTCACATACTGATAGCAGGTGCCTGAGGTTATAATGCCGATACCGTTTGTGCCCTTTTCCTCAAAGTTAATATCAGCAGTATCTGCGTACGCTGTAAGCTTTTCGCACCTCTGCTCAACAAAAGGATGTCTTTTCTTGGCGTTTGCAGGCATCATTATGTACTTCTGAGGATTTTTCTCGTAGGGCTTCTCGGGGGGCATAACTCTCTCGGAGGTTTCCACGATGCTCTGTGAGTGTGCGACCCTTGTGCACATTTTGATGAACACGGGAGTGTCAAACTCCTCGGAAAGTTCAAAGGCAAGTTTTGTAAAAGCAAGGGCTTCTGCCGAATTGGATGGCTCAAGCATAGGAACCTTGGAGGCCTTTGCGTAATTTCTTGAATCCTGCTCGTTCTGAGAGGAGTGCATGCCGGGGTCATCGGCAACGCAGATGACAAGACCGCCTGTGACACCTGTGTAGGAAAGTGTAAAGAGAGGGTCGGCGGCAACATTTAGTCCCACATGCTTCATGGCACAGCAGGAGCGCTTGCCCCTGAGGGATGCGCCGAAAGCAACCTCCATGGCGACCTTCTCATTGGGTGCCCACTCGCAGTACATCTCGTCGTATTTTGCGGCGAACTCCGTTATTTCAGTACTTGGCGTGCCGGGATAGCTGGAAACTATGGAGCAGCCGGCCTCATAGAGACCCCGGGCGACTGCTGCATTTCCAATAAGCAATTCTTTCATATTTATCTCCTTGATATGTTTTGATTAAGCAATATATTAACCGCCGATGGAATCCTTTGCCTTGACGGTAACCTGCTTTTCGTAGCAGCTGAACTTTTTATCCACTAAAGCCATATCGGGCTTCTTTGTAAGAAGGCTTATTACAACCACAAGCACAATACTCATGAGCATTGCCAGAACACCCACATTTGAAGAAGCTCTCAAAAGCGGAGGAAGCATGCCTACGTTACCGCTGAGCTTGAATGCCATAAAGGTAACATTGACAACCACGCTGAAAATAAAGCTTGCCCATACAGCAGGCTTTGTCGAACGCTTCCAGTAAAGTCCCAGCATGAAGGGGCCGAGGAAAGCGCCGCTCATTGTACCCCAGGAAATTCCCATAAGGTCGGTGATGAACGCAACCTTGGATTTAGCCTGAACAATGGCAATTGAAGCGGATACAACAATGAAGAACACAAGGAAGATTCTCATAATAAGCATCTTCTTCTTTTCGTTCATTTTATTTTTGCAAAGGGGTGCGATAAAGTCCAGTGTAAGTGTGGAGCTTGAAGTGAGGACAAGAGAGGAAAGAGTGGACATTGAAGCCGCAAGCACAAGCATAATAACAAGAGCAATTACCACATCGGAATTGACAGCCTGAAGCATGGAGGGGATGATTGAATCGAACTGTCCGCCGACCTCGGCCTCGGTCATAAAGATTCGTCCGAAGCCGCCCAGGAAATAACAGCCGCCTGCAACAACAATTGCAAAGACGGTGGAAACAACCGTACCTGTCATAATTGACTTTTCGCTCTTAATTGAATAGAACTTTGAAATCATCTGAGGAAGTCCCCAGGTGCCCAAAGAGGTCAGCAGAACAACGCCCAAAAGCGCAACGGGGTCGGGTCCGAAGATAGAAGTGTAGTCACCCACAGGCTCAACCTGAGAGAGCTTCTCAATGGAAGCGGCAAGACCGTCGTTTACGTTCATGGCGGCTGCAACTACAACAACAATGCCCACAAGCATTACGATACCCTGGATAAGGCTGTTAAGCGCTGTGCCCACATAACCCGAAAGCACAACATAGAGAGCAGTAACAACCGCCATAATAAGTACGCAAACCCAGTAGGGAATGTTAAATCCCATCTCGAAAAGACGGGAAAGTCCGTTGTAAAGGGAAGCGGTGTAGGGAATCATGAAAATAAAGATAATAATCGCCGCAAAAAACTTGAGTGCCTTGCTGTCGTAACGCTTCTCGAAGAAATCGGGCATAGTGGAGCTTCCCAAATGTTGAGTCATAACTCGTGTGCGTCTGCCGAGAACCACCCATGCAAGCAATGAGCCGATAAAGGCGTTTCCCAAACCGATCCAAGTGGAAGCAAGTCCGAAATTCCAACCGAACTGACCTGCATATCCTACGAAGATAACCGCAGAGAAGTAGGAAGTACCAAAGGAAAAAGCGGTGAGCCAAGGACCTACGGCGCGTCCGCCCAAAACGAAACCGCTGACATCCGTTGCCTTTTTACGGCAGTAGATGCCAACACCTATTGTGACAACAAGAAATGCCACAATGAACAGAATTTTAACCAGCATAACATCATACCCTTCTTGATAAGCTGAACAAAGCGAAGTAAAGTTAAATTTTACCACGCTAAAGTCCCTTATTTCATACATTATATCAAACTACACTCTACATTACAAGATTTTTTTGTACATATGTTAGTATATTTTGCAATTTTTCCGGCAAATTCTTGCATAACGCTAAAACTGTTGACAATTCAAAGCAGAATGGAGTATAATTAACTCAACTTTGATCGGAGGTTTTGCATATGTATGCGACACTCAAAAACACATATATGATGATGCGACGCTCCGCCTTCAAAAACACTTGAGTATTTATGAGTGATTTTGAGGGCAGATACCCCGTGGGGTTTCTGTCCTTTACTTATATCAGGAGGTATATTCATGAAAAATCTTAACCGTGATACCGTTTGCGTTCAGGGAGGCTACACTCCCGGCAACGGTGAACCCCGTCAGATTCCCATTATTCAGAGCACTACTTTTAAGTACGACACCTCGGAGCACATGGGCAAGCTCTTTGACTTAGAGGCCGAGGGCTATTTCTACACAAGACTTCAGAATCCCACCAACGATTTTGTCGCCGAAAAAATCTGTGAGCTTGAGGGCGGAGCCGCCGCCATGCTCACCTCCTCAGGTCAGGCCGCAAGCTTCATGACAGTCTTTAATATTGCTTCCGCAGGCGACCACATTGTGGCTTCAAGCGCTATTTACGGCGGCACATACAATCTCTTTGCCGTTACGATGAAAAGAATGGGTATTGACTTTACCTTCGTTTCTCCCGACGCATCCGACGAGGAGATACAAAAAGCCTTCAGACCCAACACAAAGGCGCTGTTCGGCGAAACTATAGCAAATCCCGCCTTGGTTGTACTGGACATTGAGCGTTTCGCAAATATCGCACACAAAAACGGTGTGCCCCTTATCATAGACAATACCTTTGCAACTCCCATAAACTGCCGTCCCTTTGAGTGGGGTGCCGACATCGTCATCCACTCCACCACAAAGTACATTGACGGCCACGGTGCATCCGTGGGAGGCTGCATTGTTGACTCGGGAAAATTCGACTGGACAAAGTATCCGGATAAATACCCCGGTCTTTGCACTCCCGACGAAAGCTACCACGGTGTAACATATACAGAACGCTTCGGTATTGAAGGTGCGTTCATCACCAAGGCTACAGCACAGCTCATGCGTGATTTCGGCTGTATTCAGTCACCTCAGAACGCATTTTACATCAACCTGGGACTTGAGAGTCTTCATGTGAGAATGAAGCGTCACTGTGAAAACGGTCTTGCAGTCGCAAAGCATCTGAAGAATCACGAGAAAATCGCCTGGGTGCGTTACTCAGGTCTTGAGGGTGACGAAAGCTATGAGCTTGGCAAAAAATACCTTGAGTACGGCGGCTGCGGTGTAGTTTCCTTTGGCGTTAAGGGTGGCAGAAGGGCAGCAGAAGCCTTCATGGCTAACCTGAAGATAGCCTCTATCGCAACCCATGTTGCAGACGCTCGCACCTGCACCCTTCACCCTGCAAATGCCACTCACCGTCAGATGAACGACGATGAGCTTGCGGCCGCAGGCATCACCCCCGACCTCATCCGCTACTCCTGCGGACTTGAAGCCGCAGAAGACCTTATCGCAGATATCGACCGTGCTTTGGAAAACATCTGATACAGCCTTTTGACAGGACTTTCTCACTCACCTTTTGACGAAAGGAGGAATATTTATGCCGATTAAAATTCCGAACGAGCTGCCTGCAACCCAGACGCTCGAAAGCGAAAATATTTTCGTTATTACGGAAAATCGGGCTATGACACAGGACATAAGACCTCTGCAGATTTTGGTGCTGAACCTTATGCCCACGAAAATTGAAACCGAAACTCAGCTTGCAAGGCTCCTCGGCAACACACCCCTGCAGGTTGAGGTTGAGTTTATGCACACGGCAACCCACAAGTCAAAGAACATCTCCGAGGATCACCTCTTTACCTTCTACAAGACCTTTGATGAAATCCGCCACCGCAAGTTTGACGGCATGATTATCACAGGAGCCCCTGTTGAGCAGATGGAATTTGAACAGGTTTCCTATTGGGAGGAGCTGTGCGAAATCATGGAGTGGACCAAGACAAATGTACACTCCACCTTCCACATTTGCTGGGGCGCACAGGCAGGGCTTTACTACCACTACGGTGTAAAAAAATATCCTTTGGAGAAAAAGCTCTTCGGCATTTATCCCCATGTGAAGGACTACGACAGAAGTATTCTTCTGCGGGGCTTTGACGATGTGTTCATGGTGCCTCAGTCCCGTCACACGACAGTCAAGCGTGAGGATATCGAAGCTGTTCCGCAGCTCAGGGTAATCGCCTCCTCAGAGGAGGCGGGGGTTTATGCGGTTGTCACCAAGTTCGGCAGACAAATCTTCATCACGGGTCACTCCGAGTACGATGACGAAACTCTCAAAAAAGAGTACCTCAGGGACAAGGAAGCCGGAAAGCCCATTGATATCCCCAAGAATTACTTTCCTGACGATGACGAAACAAAAGAGCCGAAAAATACCTGGAGAAGTCACGCAAACCTCCTCTACTCAAATTGGCTCAACTACTTTGTATATCAAACCACTCCCTACGACATCCGTACAATTAAATAATCTGTGCAAAATAATCCCCTTGTGGCAAAGGATACGCCGCAGGGGGATTTTCGTATTGCCCGCAGCCGGGATTTTTTGAGTCTTTCTCCGTTTTGCGTCAAAAAAGGCACTGCGCCCATAGGTACAGTGCCTCTTTGTCTGTGTTTTGCTCTATAAAATCCGCTGCTGCGAATTAAAGCTTATTTCTCTGAATTTTGCCGCTGATAGTCTTGGGGAGTTCGTCGCGGAAAACAACCACTCTGGGATATTTGTAGGGGGCGGTGTGGCTCTTGACATAATTCTGGATTTCCTTCTTCAGCTCCTCAGTGCCTTCTGTACCCTTTGTCAGCACGATGCTTGCCTTGACAACCTGACCTCTTACCTCGTCGGGAACAGCAGAAACGCCGCATTCAAGAACATAGGGAAGCTCCATGATGACGCTTTCAATCTCGAAAGGTCCGATTCTGTAGCCGGAGGACTTGATGACATCGTCAATACGGGAAACATACCAGAAGTAGCCGTCCTCATCACGCCAGGCGGTATCGCCTGTGTGGTACATTCCGTCGTGCCAGGCCTCGTCGGTTTTCTCTTTGTCGCAGTAGTACTCGTTGAAAAGTCCGCAGGGCTTTCCTCTGTCGGTGCGGATAACAATTTCACCGACCTCGGCATTTGCAACGGAGTTGCCGTCGGGGTCAACGATGTCAACATCAAACTGGGGAGAAGCCTTACCCATTGAGCCGATTTTCGGAGTAGTGCCGTAGAGGTTGCCGATGGTGAGGGTGGTTTCGGTCTGACCGAAGCCCTCCATAATCTCAAGTCCCGTTGCAGCCTTAAACTGATTGAACACCTCGGGGTTTAGTGCTTCACCGGCGGTGGTTAAGTGGTGGATTGAAGATAAATCATATTGAGAAAGGTCCTCGCGGATAAGCATTCTGAGCATTGTGGGAGGTGCACAGAAGGTGGTGATGCCGTACTTTGCAAACATAGGCATAATCTTGGAAGCGTCAAAGCGGTCAAAGTCATAGACAAACACAGCGCCCTCACAGAGCCACTGACCGTAGAGCTTGCCCCAAAGAGATTTGCCCCAGCCGGTGTCGGAGATTGTAAGGTGGAGTCCGTCACGCTCACAGCAATGCCAATACTTAGCGGTAACAAAGTGACCGAGAGCATAGGTGTGGGGATGGGCGGCCATTTTGGGATTACCCGTTGTGCCCGAGGTGAAGAACATAAGAGCTGTATCCTCACCGCAAGAGCAGTCCTCGGGTCTGTCGAACTTACCGGAGAAGCGGCTGTATTCGCTGTAGAAATCGTGCCAGCCCTCAAGGGTTCTGTCCTCGGAAACCATGATTTTGGTCTTGACCTGGGGACATTTCTCAGCAGCCCGGGTGGCGATTTCGGCAGTGTCTCCGTCACCTGTGCAGAGAATTGCGGTAACGCCTGCGGCGTTGAAGCGGTACTCGAAATCATGGTCCTTGAGCTGATTGGTTGCAGGAATTGCAACAGCGCCTAATTTATGGAGTGCAACCATGGCAAACCAGAAGGGAAAGTGTCTTTTCAGTACAAGCATAACCTTGTCGCCCCTCTTAATTCCCAGGGAAGCAAAGTAGTTCGCACACTGGTTGGAAGCCCGCTTAATGTCCTTGAAAGTGAAGCGGCGCTCCACATCTTTATTGTCAATATGAAGCATTGCAAGTTTGTCGGGATAAGCGTCTGCAATCTTATCAACTATGTCGAAGCCGAAGTTGAAGGTGTCGGTGTTTTCAAAGTCGATGCTCTGCAGCTCGCCCTTCTCATTCTCATGTGTTTTCACAAACTTTTCGCAGATTAATGCCTCGGATTTGCGAGCCTTGGCGATGCTCTGGCTCACTTTCTCGGTGGGAGTGTCTTCGCCCGGGAGAACAACCGCCACGAACACACAGTCCTCACCGCCGATAGCAATCATACCGTGGGGTGTTGAGGAGTTGTAGTAGATGCTGTCACCCTCGCGGAGATACTCCACATGTTCGCCGATCTGCACCTTAAGACTGCCCTTGAGGATAAGGTCAAACTCCTGACCTGCGTGTTTTTGAAGCTGAATGGGCTTGTTCTGCTGTTCGGGAGAATACTCATAACGAACCCAATAGGGCTCGGCTATCTTATCTCTAAACTGCGGGGCAAGGTTCTGAATGTTGATACCTTCCTCTTTTGCGGTCTCCTGTCCCTTACCCTTACGGGTTACGGTGTAGGAGGTAAGTCTTGCTCCGTGACCTTCGAGCAAATCAATAAGTTCAATGTCAAATGCCAATGCACACTTGTGGATAAATGTAAAAGGCATATCAAGCTGTGCACTCTCGTAAAGAGCGTACTTTTCCAAAGTTACCTGAGTTTTTGCGGCCATCTCTTCCTCGGTCCAGCCCATAATCTCACGCATCTCCTTAATTCGGGAGGCGATCTCCTTAAGCTCGGTAAGTGAACGTTCTGTACTCATGATGTTTGCTCCTTTCTAAAATATAAAAATAAGTAAAAATATTGCTGCGCCTCTATGGGCGTTAAAAACAAAAAAACCGTCCCAAAGTCTAAACTTTGAGACGGGTAATGAACCGAAAATTACTCGCGGTACCACTCAAATTGTGCAATATGCACCACTCAGGCTCTAACAAGCCGTACGCTTTAACGCAGCAGTTACGGGAGCGTCTACTAAAAAAATCTTTCGGGCTCCGGCTCAGAAGTGATAAGTCGCTTTGATACCTCAATATGCGTTTCCACTCTCCGCACTCTCTGTAAAATCCGTATCAGGACCGTCTTCGTCACAGCTTTTGATTCGTATGTGACTGATGATATCACCAACAAAGAGGTTTGTCAATACTTTTTTCAAAATAAAAATCAAATCTGCCTATAAAATCTGCACTAAAGAGGGCAAAAAACCGATAATATTTTATTATTTTTCGAAAAAATCCCACATTTTGCAACTTTGGTCTTTATATTTTCGTTTTTATATTGTATAATAAATCCGTATGAAATTCATTTCACTATTAAATATTGGAGGAATTTAGAAATGGCACTTACAAATGCAAAAGAAATGCTCACCAAAGCAAAGGCAGGCCACTATGCAGTCGGTCAGTTCAACATCAACAACCTTGAGTGGACAAAGGCTATCCTTTTGACTGCTCAGGAGCTTCAGTCCCCTGTTATCCTCGGTGTTTCCGAAGGCGCAGGCAAATACATGTGCGGCTACAAGACCGTAGTCGGCATGGTAAACGGTATGCTCGAGGAATTAAACATCACCGTTCCCGTTGCACTTCACCTTGACCACGGCTCATACGAAGGCGCAAAGGCTTGCATTGAAGCAGGCTTCTCCTCTGTAATGTTCGACGGCTCACACTATCCCATTGAGGAAAACATCGAAAAGACTAAGGAACTGGTTGCAACCTGCGAGAAGCTCGGTCTCTCTCTTGAGGCTGAGGTTGGCTCCATCGGCGGCGAGGAAGACGGCGTTGTAGGTGCAGGCGAGTGTGCAGACCCCAAAGAGTGCAAGATGATCGCAGACCTTGGCGTTACAATGCTTGCAGCAGGTATCGGCAACATCCACGGCAAGTACCCCGAGAACTGGGCAGGTCTTTCTTTCGAGACTCTCGACGCTATTCAGCAGCTCACAGGCGAGATGCCCTTGGTTCTCCACGGCGGCACAGGTATTCCTGCCGACATGATTAAGAAGGCTATCGACCTCGGCGTTTCCAAAATCAATGTCAACACCGAGTGTCAGCTGGCTTTCGCAGCAGCAACAAGAGAGTATGTTGAAGCCGGTAAGGACCTTCAGGGCAAGGGCTTCGACCCCAGAAAGCTTCTCGCCCCCGGCTTTGAGGCTATCAAGGCAACAGTTAAGGAGAAAATGGAGCTTTTCGGTTCTGTAGGCAAGGCTTAATTCCGCAAAACAGGCAAAGCAAAGGCTGTGACGCTTGTCACAGCCTTATTTTTTATATTCTGCTCAGTACAAGATTTACAATATAATTTGCAAAGTCGGGGTTTTTCACCAAAATAGGCCCTATAATTTGGGTACCGAAGAAGTTTCTCTCGTGTATTCCCTCACTCCCGGTCTCCACCGTACCCACAACCTGTTCAATCTCAAAGAGAGGATTCTTTATGCCCTCAACCTTGGAGCACTTGTTGATATAGCCTATGAGCTCACCCTCAAAAAGTTTGCTCCTGAAGGTAACATCCCCCGAATATCGGTCTTTCCTCTGCTCCCGGACTGTGAAATCAAAGAGCCCCAAGCCCTCTGTTTTGCTGTCTCCCAGGGCAATTTCCCTGCCGAGCATCTCGTAGGAATTACCTGTAAAGAGCATCACCGTTGAGCTTTCAAAAGCTTTTTTCAGGCTGTCCTTAAAGAAGCTTAGGTGGCGCAGTACCACATCCCTTGAATTTTCGCTTCCTGCACCGCAGTAGATGAAATCGTACTTCTCAAAATCTATATGCTTATCGGTCACGGTCTTTCCGTCGACCTCCACATCCTGCCCCGCTTCACGGAACATTCTCTCGACCATGCGGATATTTCCGCTTTCTCCGTAGAGATTCATAATATCATAGTATAAATACAGGATTTTCACTGCTCTACCTCCGCCAAATCCAAGAATTTCTGCTTATCGGAGAAGCAGGTGATTACATAGATAAAATTCCTGCCCTTTCTAAGATACTCCACAGCCTCTGAAACGCTCTCAAACTCCTTTATTATTTCCTCGTCAATTCCGGTAAAGGAGAAGCGAACCGCCAGATCCTTGTGATAATGTCCCACGAGGAGAATTTCCCTGACATTTTCGCTTTTGAGAAGTTCAAAATCAATGTCCCAAAGCCAAGAGGTCTCGTACGTCTTATACTTACGGCTGATTGCGTCAACCATAACAAGAACGGTAACATCCCTTTTGTCTTCCCTTGCAACGCGGATAGACTGGTCGTAGGAAACGGAATTTTCGTGCTTGGAAACAAGGAGAGTGCCTTCTCTTTCCCCCACCTTGAAGTTCACAATTCTGCCTGAGGTCAAGTCGTAATTCGAAAGTGCTTCAACCGCTTTTTCCGGCTCCACACCCACAATATCTGCCACCGCAAATGCAACAAGAATGTTGTAGCAATGATATATGCTCGAAAACGAAAGCTCCACCCTGTACTTGCCGTTTAGGGTTACATAGCCCTCCTCAAGGCTTGCGTCGGTGATTGTCCATGAGGTTTTCTGCTTTCTGTGCCCGCAGTTTTTACATTCGTAACAGCCGATGTGATTGTAGTGATAGTATTCATACTCCATGGGCGCTTTACAGCAGGGGCAGTACTTTCCGTCATCGTAAACAGAGGTGTTTTTGTCCGTGTCAAAGGAGAGCCTGTCCGCACCGAAATAGCGGACATTTTTTCTGTCCTTGCCGAACTTGGAAACAAGGGGGTCATCGGCATTGAGGATAAGCTCCATAGAATCGTCAATACACTCGGAGATTACATCATAAACCCATTCGGGATGACCGTTTCGGGTAAGCTGGTCACGGTAAAGATTTGTGATAATAAGCTGTGTGGGCTTGAAATACCTGAAGGTGTGGCGGGCGTAACGCTCGTCGCTCTCCATCAGCACAACATCGCTCCTTACTTTTCCCGAAAGACTGCACGCACACAAGAGAAATGTGGTAACACCCTCAATCTGATTGGAGCCCTCCCTGTTGTATGCAACCTTAACTCCCGACTTTGTAAGCACACGGGCAATCATCTCCACAGTAGATGTTTTACCCGAACTTCCGGTGACGGCGATAACCTTTTTCGGAAGCTCAATGTACTTCAAAATATCGGGAAACACCTTGAGGGTAAGCTGACCGGGCAGGCTTGAGCCTCTGCCGAAAAGCTTTGCTCCGAAACGCAGGGTTTTGCAAAGCAAAACCGCAAGAAATACTTTAATCTTCATAGAAACACCTTTTCACATCAAAAACTTAATATATAATACTACCGTTCACGGGAATTTACAAGGTTTATTCGTCGAAAAGCTCCGGGTGGAGCCGGGAGTAGTGAAATATGTACTGCTGTGCCACCCCTGCGTACTCACCGAAGCTCTCGGGATTCACATCGGGAAAAAGCTTCTTCATGGCTCGTTTCATCCAAACATCCATGGGAAAGGCGCTGACCTTATGAAGTCCGTATAGGAGAACGCAGTCCGCCACCTTTTCCCCCACACCCACAACGGTCATAAGCTCCCGCTTCGCCTCTTCGAAGGAATTTGCTCTGCATCTTTCAAGGTCGACCTCTCCCGACGCAACCTTTTGAGAAGCGTCGATTATATATCGGTGACGAAAGCCTGCGCGAATGGGCGACAGCTCCTCGGGGGTAAGCTTCGCTAGCTTTTCTGCAGTCGGGAAGGCGTATTCCCCCGACTCGTTTTCCTCGCCGAAATTTTCGCAGAGCCTGTCCACTATGCCCTCGATTCTCTTGATGTTGTTGTTCTGGGAAATAATAAAAGAAATAAGCGCCTCAAAAGGCTCCTGACGCAAAATCCGAATACCCGGAGCAAATTTTGCCGCTTCGCCCAGGGTTGGGTGAAGCTTTGAAAGCTCCTCCCGTATTTTTTCGTAGTCGGTATCCAAATCAAAATATCCGCGCCAGATATTCTCAAAATCCTCTGCCGTTGTGCCGATTATGTAAAAGTCGTCTTTCTCCAGCTTTACCGTTACGCTCCTGCCATAGGCGGTACCACTGAAGGAGCCGTCGGGGTTCTCTCTCCAGCGAAAGCTCTGTCCGCACATGAGGGTATCGCCTAAATCAAACCCCGAAACGCCGGGGACTTTCACGGTATTTTTCTCAAAAATGTAATCCATACTGTACACCCCCAAAAAATCTCTGAATTAATAATAGCATATTTTGTTCCTTTATGCTATGATATATTTATAATTTATAAAATCCGAGGTGCACAATATGAAAGAAACAATCTGCACAATTCCCATCAACGATATTTGGGGAGAAAAAAAGGGATGTCCCATCTGCCGAATGTATGAGATGCTTGAGGAGCAATACGCAAACTTCATCACGGGAAGCGCCATGATGGACCCTCAAACCCGGGTACAAACCAACCAAAAAGGCTTTTGCGAAAGGCACTTCATAAAAATCACTCAGGTGGGCAAAAGGCTTCCCAACGCCCTGATTCTCCAAACTCACCTTGGGGAAATCATGGAAAAATACATGCCGAAAGATGTAAATTCGAAGCCCGATAAAAAGAAGCTTCAGGCACTTAAAAATATGCAGGAAAGCTGTTATATCTGCGACAGAATCCGCTTTGATGCAGAGCATTTTATGCAGACGGTTTTCGTGCAGTGGCAGAAGAGCGAGGACTTCAGAAAGCTTTACACAGAGCAGGAGTACATCTGCCTTGACCACTACCGGTTTGTGACAGAGCTTTCCGTGAAGTACCTGCCCTCGAAGCTTCAGGCCCCCTTCCACGCCGACACCGCAACCCTCTGCAAAAATCAGCTCCGGCTTTTGATTGACGACACCTCCCATTTTTGCAAGATGTTTGACTACCAAAGCCGTGGCGCAGACTGGGGCAACAGCCGTGACGCCATTGAGCGCGACCTTGAATTTTTGGTGAAGATTCACCCCGAAACCCGGGAAAACACAGAAGAATAATAAGCAAAAGCCTTAGCATCCGAAATGACGCTAAGGCTTTCACTATATAAAATGCTTTCCGAGGTTATAAAACCTCTTTGAAAATATATACTCAAATTCGCCTGCATAGGTGACGATTTCTCCCGAAAACTGCCTTTTGAAACGGTAAACTCCGAAGTTTCTGTGGTTTTCGTCATAGTAGTAGGGAATGCCTCCGAAGTCGTAAATTTCTACTCCGCTGCTTACGGCCTGCTTTATCATAGTCCACTGCATAAGGTAGTTGGGCATATACTCACGGTGGCTGTTTGAGGATGCGCCGACCAAATAGGTGGCTCTGTTTCCGTACTTGAGGTATATAGCGGCGGACAGAGCCTCCCCGTCCTTGCTGCTAATACAAAGCTTTGCGTTTTCTCCGAAAGTTCGGAGCAGTCTTTCGTAGTATTCCCGGCTTCGGATTTCAAATCCGTCACGCTGTGCGGTTTCTCTCAGAAGCCTGTAAAAAACCTCCGTCATTTCCTCGCCGTAAAACCTGCACTCCACGCCTTTTCTTTCTGCAAGGCGGATATTGTATCTGCACTTCGGCCTTAAGCTTCCGAAAATTTCCTCCTGACTTCTGCCGCGGATAAAAAGCACATAGTTTTCTCTGCACTGGGTATTTTCATAACCCACTCTGTCGCTTCGGTGCAGAAAACCCAGAGATTTCAAAAGCTCTATGCTCGCAGTATCCGTCTCGTCAATCTGTGGGTCTGCTCTCAGGCAAAAGCACCTGTGTTTCTTTGCAAGTGCCTCGATTTTTTTGAAAAGCTCGCAAAAGCTCTGAGGGTTTTCTCCATCCCAAAGAGGGCCTCTGGGAATATACATAAAAGAGTAGGGCACAAGGGGAAGCTTCCTTACTAAAATCTGCGCTCCGGCGGTAACATTTCCGCAGGAATCCCGCACCACCGCAGTCTCGCTTTTCCACTTGTTCTTTACCTCGCTCCACAGAAGCGACTGCATAAACGAGCCTCGCTCATGTTTCAGATTATAAATCTCATACTCATTAATAGCCACGCTGAAAACCTCCTGTAATCATCTTACAGGAGGTTTGTTTCTTAGCTGTATCAGTCTTGTATCGATTCTGTATAAAAGCGGTTGGTATCTATCAAAGAAAAATAAAAGAATGCAGGGGGGATTACCTCTAAGCATATTTTGTCGCATATATCCTCCCCCGAAATATCCCAATAAGAAGCAAGATCCGAAGCGACTTCTTTTGCGGTCTCCTCATCATAGTAATACATATCCGTTATCATACCTGCAGAAACGGAAAAATCATAGACCGTACCCGTATCTACATCTATGGTAACCGTGTACTGAACCTCGTCAACCTTGCCCTGCGCGCCCAGGAGCGTCAGAGTTACGGGCTGTGAGTCCACAACTCCGCAGTATGTTGTCAGGCAGTAGGACTCAATACTCTCAAACCCCATAAAACGCAATATTTCATCGGTAAAGCAGTTCTTTGCCGAAAAGCTGTTCTCAAGATTTTTGAGAGCTTCTCTCGTTAAGTCGTCCGCCCCGTCGAAGCTGTTTACAAGGGGTGTGTCGGCTATCAAAGCGCCTCCCTCGGAAAAGAGCTTATAGACCTGGGTGGGAGTAAGCTCTCCCCCCGGGTTTTCAAAGCTGTGGACTCCTCTTACAGGGTCTGAAGCTTCTATATTTCTGTCAAAAACAGCGTAGTACGCCTTTGGAAACATTATTATCCCCAGGGTAACAAGCAAAGCAAGAAGCGGTATGATGAAATTCCTTATTCTTTTCATTTTTCCTCCTCCTTATAAACAGGGAGAGTAAAGCTCACAACAGTACCCCTGTTTTCCGTGCTTTCAATTTGCAGGCTTCCCTGATGAAGCCGGGCAAGCTCCGAACAAAGAGCAAGCCCCAGTCCGGCGCCTCCCTGCTTTCTCGCTCTTGATTTGTCCACCATATAGAAAGGCTCCAAAACCTTGTCTATTTCCTCCTTCGGTATTCCTCTGCCCCTGTCCCTTACGCTTATTCTGTATTTTTCTCCCTCCAAAGTGCCCGAAATTTCAATTTCATCCTGAGGCTTTGAGGCTTTTGCTCCGTTATCCACAAGGTTATAAATCAACGTTTTCACAAGGGAGGGTTCCCCCAGAACAAAACAGTCCTCCGGGCTGATTTTTAAGCTGACGGAGTACTTTTCAAGAAGAAACCTGAGAGTCTTTTCGGTGTCCTCAAAAAGTGATTTTGCAGAGAGTTTTTCATATTTCACTCCCTCTTTTTTCAGCACCATAAGGTCCAGAAGATTAACGGAAAGCGCCTCAAGACGCTTGCCCTCTTTATAGATTAAATCCGCACATTCACGCCTCTTTTCCTCGGGCAAATCATAGCTTCTGAGCATATCGCTGTAACCGATTACCGAGGTCAGAGGAGTTTTGAGTTCGTGGGTGAAGTTACCTACGAAATCGTCCCTTCTGCGTGTTTCCTCCTTGAGTTTTTCAACGTGTCGCTCCATGCTCTCGGCCATGGTATCAAAGCTGCTGCCAAGAGCATAAACCTCCTCCGAACCTGCTTTTCGCAAAGAAAAATTTGCCCTGACCGAATAATCTCCCGAGGCAATCTCTCCGGCGGCTTTTTTAAGTTTATTCAGCGGTCGGGTTATGTAGTAGGAAAAAACCCAGAGCATAGCGGATGCCACCGCAGCAACGGCTATGAGCACAAGCTGAAAAGTTCCTATATAGCTTTCTCTCTCCTCAAAAACCGAGGTAATATCCGTAAGGGTTTCAACACAAATCGGCGTGTTTTCAGGAATAATACAGGTAACAACCTGATAGTAATATTTACCGTCCTCATGATAAATCTTTGTGCCGTAGCCGTAATGTCCTAACTTGTTGACAAAAGAGTCTCCGTCATACAAAAATGTTTGGTTTTTGGCGCAGATTTTTACCTCTGTGTCCCCTCTTTTGCCCTCCATTTGACTTCTGAAGCTCTCGACTGTAAAGTTTATGCTGTTGTTGTCAAAACCCATGCTCTTGGCGTTTTTCATCACCGCATCCAAGGAGGCGGCAATGTAACGGTTATTCTCGAAGTCCGAGGCGGTTATTCTCTCAAAATTATGATTAAAAACAGAATTCACAAGAAGAAAACCTCCTGTGCCGAAAGAGATAATCATAATGAGAAAGGAAACCAAAAAAATCTTAATTCCGAATTTCAAAAGCTTTTCTCTCCTTTTGAGTGTTTTCCGCTAAGTAGAAGTCAATCTCAGTCAACAAAGCGATAACCCACCTTGTAGACGGATTCGATTTTATCCTTCAGAGAGAGTTTTTGGCGAAGCCGGTGGATATGCAAATCCACGGTGCGTGTATCACCCATATAAGGCTCATTCCACACCTGCTCGTAGATTGTTTCCCGATACAGAGCGATATTCTTATTCCTCAAAAGGTAAACAAGGGTTTCATACTCCTTGTTGGTGAGTTCCACCTTTTTATTGCCCTTTGTGACAATTCTTGAGGTTGCGTCAATCTTGATATCGTCAAAGCACATGATTTCCTCACACTTTCTGTGTCGTCTTAATACACCGTCAACCCTGGCTAAAAGCTCCGCAATATCGAAAGGCTTGACGATATAATCCTCTGCTCCTAAATTAAGTCCCTTTACTCTGTCTGCAACAGCACTTTTGGCAGTTATGAATATTACGGGAATATCGAAATTCTTTATGTATTCAAAAAGCTCGAAGCCGCCGATTTTCGGGAGCATTACATCCAGAAGCGCCAAGTCGAATTTTCTGCTTTCGACTAAATTTGCACCCTCTTCTCCGTCAGAGGCTATTGTGGAGATATACCCATGCTGAGACAGGGTAAGACTTATGAGATTTGCGATGCTTTCCTCGTCCTCAACTATCAGAATGTTTATCATCTTTCATCCACTCCGTTCTCTAAACCGATTTTCCCAAGATATCGGGATAACATTTTCTGCGCATATATTACATTTGTATTGTATCATTTTTGTATCACGGAGCACAAGGGGTCGATTATGACAAAAAGCCTTAGTCCTCCGAAAGAAAACTAAGGCTTTGAGTAATATTCGCTATATGTCTTTTATGCCATCGGCTTCATTAAATCCACCAAGGTGATACCGTCAAAATATTCGTTGGTAATTGCGTAGAATTTATCCCACATGGAAAAAGTACGGCACTCACCCCTGCGATTGCACTCTTTTGCATTACAGCCAAGACAGGCAACAGGGGCCAAATCTCCCTCGGTAAGACGGAGAATATCGCCCACCGTATACTCCTCGGGAGGCCTTGTCAGCCGATAACCTCCACCCTTACCGTGCAAACCTTCAACCAAACCTGCATTCTTAAGAGACGGCAAAATACGCTCAATATATTTGAGAGAAATGTCCTGCCTTGCGGCAACCTCTTTCATGGGAATATACTCTCCGTTTTGGTGCTCTGCCAAATCAATTAATACACGCAGAGCATATCTGCCGCGGGTGGAAATCATCATGGTTTCATCTCCTTCAAAAATACATGGTAGCGGTGTGGGCTTTACTGTGCGAACAAAGGTGTGGACAGGTATCTGTCTCCGGTGTCGGGCAAAAGCACTACTATATTTTTGCCTTTGTTTTCCTCGCGTTTTGCAAGCTCAATAGCGGCATAGACCGCAGCGCCCGAGGAAATTCCCACAAGAACACCCTCTTTTCTGCCCACGAGTCTGCCAAAGGTAAAAGCGTCTTCGTTTTCCACGGTAATTATTTCGTCATAAACAGTTGTGTCAAGCACCTCGGGGACGAAGCCTGCACCGATTCCCTGAATTTTGTGTGCTCCCGAAACCCCGGCAGAAAGTACAGGGGAGCTTTTCGGCTCAACGGCAACAACTTTAATATTTTGATTTTGCGACTTCAAATACTGTCCGACTCCTGTGATTGTTCCGCCTGTGCCCACTCCTGCAACAAAAACATCCACCAGTCCGTCTGTATCCTCCCATATTTCAGGGCCGGTGGTTTCCCGGTGAATCCGGGGATTTGCAGGATTTACGAACTGACCGGCAACAAAGCTGTTAGGGATTTCCTTCGATAATTCTTCGGCTTTCTCGATAGCGCCCTTCATTCCGAGACTTCCCTCGGTAAGCACCAGCTCCGCACCATAGGCTTTCATCAGCTGACGGCGCTCCACCGACATGGTTTCCGGCATTACAATAATGATTTTATAACCTCTTGCCGCCGCCACCGATGCAAGACCGATACCTGTATTTCCCGAGGTAGGCTCTATAATTGTTGAGCCTTCTTTCAGCAGGCCCTTTCTTTCGGCATCATCAATCATGGATTTTGCTATTCGGTCCTTCACAGAACCCGCCGGATTAAAATACTCAAGCTTTGCAAGAATTTTTGCCTGCAGGTTATATTCTTTCTCTATATGGGTGAGTTCAAGCAGGGGTGTCTTTCCGATTAATTCATCGGCAGATTTATATATTTTCGGCATAGCTTATTCCTCCTTAATTCAACACCTTAAAGCCGTTCTCCAAATCGTTTATAATATCATCTATATGCTCTGTTCCCACAGAAAGACGGATTGTGTTCTCCTTTATGCCCTGCTCCTCCAGTTCTTTCTTTGTAAGCTGTGAATGAGTGGTTGAAGCAGGGTGAATTACAAGGCTTTTTACATCCGCCACATTGGCAAGAAGTGAAAATATCTTCAGGTTGTCAATAAATTTCCACGCCTGCTCTTTTCCGCCCTTTATTTCAAAGGTAAATATGGAGGCTCCGCCGTTTGGGAAATACCTCTTGTACAATTCGTGCTGGGGATGATGCTCGAGGCTCGGGTGATTTACCTTTTCCACCTGTGGATGATTTGCAAGATATTCCACTACTTTTTTAGTATTTTCCGCATGTCTTTCAATACGCAGGGACAAGGTTTCAATTCCCTGCAAAAGCAGAAAAGCATTAAAGGGTGAAATAGCGGCTCCCGTGTCACGCAAAAGAATTGCCCGAATATATGTGACAAAGGCGGCTTTGCCCGCGGCGTCGGTAAAGGATACACCGTGATAGCTCGGGTTAGCCTTTGAAATTTGCGGATACTTTTCGCTGTTTGCCCAATCAAAATTGCCGGAATCCACAATTATTCCGCCAAGGGTTGTTCCGTGGCCGCCCAAAAACTTTGTTGCCGAGTGAACAACAATATCTGCGCCGTGCTCAATGGGTCTGATGAGATAAGGAGTGCCGAAGGTATTGTCAATTACGAGGGGCAGACCGTGACGGTGTGCGATTTGAGCAATGGCGTCAATATCGGGAATGTCGCTGTTGGGGTTTCCCAGGGTTTCAAGATAAATTGCCTTTGTGTTTTCCCTGATTGCGTTTTCGATTTCAGAGTGATTGTGAACATCCACAAAGGTGGTTTCGATTCCGTAAGCAGCAAGGGTATGCGCAAGAAGATTGTAGCTGCCGCCGTAAATGGTTTTCTGTGCGACAATATGGTCACCGGCCTGAGCCAAAGCCTCTACGGTATAAGCAATAGCCGCCGCGCCGGAGGCAACCGCCAAAGCCGCTGTGCCGCCCTCGAGGGCTGCCACACGCTTTTCAAGTACCTCTTGGGTGGAGTTGGTGAGTCTTCCGTAGATATTTCCCGAATCGGTGAGATTAAAGCGTGCCGCCGCATGTTCGCTGTTATGAAAAACATAAGAGGTGGTTTGGTAAATCGGAACAGCCCGGGAATCGGTTGCGCTGTCGGGGGCCTCCTGTCCCACATGGAGCTGGAGTGTTTCAAATTTATATTCTGACATAGTTATTTCTTCCTTTCAGATTCATTTTGGTATGTGATGTGTTTAGGTATGTACGGTGTTAAATAGTCTCACAACACATTCGCCCGAATCTGAAATTGGCACGGACAAGTACCTCAAAATATATTTTTCTTACGGATAAATCGGTTGTGTTGAACACAAGCATCCCGCCTTTCCGGTTATTTACCTACCAACTTGGTATGCTGGAAAGATTATACAGCCAAACAATCCCTTTGTCAAGAGAATTTTTGAATTTTTTTCGATAACTTATCTTTTCAGATAATTCGCCTTTGAGATTGCTCACCTATAAGGCAATTTTCTCTCCGGACAAACCCTCACAAAAAGCGCTGAAAACTCCCGCAAAAACAAAACTGACCTCGCAGGCGCGAAATCAGTTCTTTTCAGCATTTCTTTATGATTTAATTTGCGTCTGTGAAGTCGCAAAACTGCTTGTAGACCTTTATCTCCTTCGTATCGGGAAAATACCTGCCAAGTGCCCAAAAGTCTTTCTCCATGCACTTTACCCTGAGAATCTCTCCCTGTGAAAGCGTAGGAATTTCCTTTATCCGCCGGGCATCAAGTGTACCGCCGTTTGCAAACCTCTTTGCCTGGAGAGGCGATACAAACACCTCTTTGTAAGCGGTGAAAAGGCTCTCTGTGGGGAGAATTTTCTCCTCTGCACAACCTTTTTCGCAAAGAGCTTTAAGCTCCTCTAAGGTGATTGCACTCTCAAGAGAAAATCCGCAGGCACTGTCCCTCACAAGGGAGGTCATTGTTCCGCCTATGCAGACGCACTTTGCAATGTCGTCAATGAGGGTGCGGATATAAGTGCCCTTTGAGCAGGAAACATAGAGTTTTCCCTCCTGAGTGTCCTCGTCAAACTCCAAAAGCCGTAAATCGTATACGGTGATTTTCCTTGCCTCTCTTTTGACCTCTTTGCCCTCACGCGCCAAGTCATAAAGGCGCTTTCCGTCAACCTTGACTGCGGAAAACATGGGAGGAATTTGCTCTGTTTCTCCCCTAAATTTCTGCAGCTCGCTCAGAAGCTCTGCCTTTTTTACCGAGGTTTTTTCCTCTTTTTGCACCTTGCCCCAAATGTCGAGAGTGTCGGTCACAACCCCCAGTCTGAATGTGGCAACATAGGATTTATCGTGGTTTGGGAGTATATCCTGAGCCTTTACCGCCCTGCCTACAAGCACCGGCAAAACCCCTGTGGCGTTGGGGTCGAGGGTACCGCAGTGCCCCACCTTCTTGGTGTTAAGTGCCTTTCTCACAACCGCCACCACATCAAAGGAGGTAAACTCCATGGGTTTGTTAATTACAATTACACCGTTCATAAAATTCCCTTGGCGGCACTTATAAGCCTTTCACGAACTGTGTCGAGATCGCCGAAAACCGTACAGCCTGCAGCCGCAGGATGTCCGCCGCCGCCGAAAAGTCCGCAGAACTCTGCAGCGTTTGCACCTTCGTTCGAGCGAACCGAAATCTTGAAAGAGCCATCCTCTTTCTCACGCATGGTAATGCCCAAAAGCACACCCTCGATGGATTTTGGGATAGAGGCAAGTCCCTCCACCTCGTCATCACGGATGCCCGCGTCCTTGAGCATGTCCATAGTGGTGTAGATAAGTGCCACCTTTCCGTCGCAGAAGTAATCCAGGGTGCGGTAAACCATACGCTCCAAACGGAGCTGTTCACGGGACTTTATCTCAAACATTTTTGCATTGACTTTCTGCCAGTCGGCCCTAAGACTCATAAGCTCTGCGGCGATTCTGTGCGTGCGGGGGGTTGTGTTCGTATAGCGGAAACAGCCTGTATCCGTAGATATACCTGTGTAGATGCAGTTTGCAATCTCGGGAGTAATCACAACGCCCATCTCAATAATCAAAGCGTAGATAATCTCTGCGGCTGCGGCGGCATCGGCCTCAACATAGATGTGACGGGCCTCCAGAGAGTTTGTGCCGTGGTGGTCAATGCAGAGGTCGATTTTATCCTCGTACTCTCTTTGATTATCACCCAGCAGTGTTGCCGCGGCAACATCTACGCTCACAACAAACTCTGCCTCAAAAATCTGCATCTGCATACTGCTCTTAAGGTAATCGTACTTGTGAGCCACAATTCCGCTTGTAACTACCCTTGCATTTTTGCCCATGCTCTGAAGCGCAAGGCAAAGTGCGTAAGCAGAACCTAAGGTGTCGCCGTCGGGATAGTGGTGGGTGAGTATTTCGATGTTGTCCTGCGCCCTCAGAATCTCCGCAACTGTTTTCAGGTCAGTCATTCTCTGCCTCCCCATCTTCCGTATGAGGTTTCTTCTTCTCCAAATCGCTGAGGATTTTCGAAATAGAAGCGGAATATTCAATAGAGTCGGTTGCCTTAAAGATAAGTGCAGGGACATGGCGAATCGAGAGTCTCTTTGCAAGTTCGGAGCGTATGAATCCGGAGGCGTTTTTCAGTCCTTTGACCGCCTGCTGTGCCTTGTCCATGCCCTCTATAGCGCTGATATATACTGTGCAGTAGGAAAGGTCGTTTGTGACCTCTACACGGATAATGGAGACAAACGCACCTGTAACTCTCGGGTCTTTGAGCTCACGGAAAATTGCCGTGAGCTCTCTTTTTATATCTTCTGTGGTTCTACTCAGCTTATGATTAGCCATTATCAGTCCTCACGATACTCTTCAATAATATATGCCTCAAAGATATCCCCTTCCTTAAGGTCGGAGAATCTCTCAAGTCCAATACCGCACTCGTAGCCCTCGGAAACTTCCTTGACGGCATCCTTAAATCTCTGGAGGGAGGCAATGGTGTCCTCGGCAATGATGATACCGTCACGGACAACTCTTACTAAAGCGTTTCTCTGAATCTTGCCGTTCTTAACATAGGAGCCTGCAATTGTGCCCACGGACTTAATTTTGATGACATTACGGCACTCGGCAGTACCCAGCTGTACCTCACGCTTCTTGGGAGCAAGCATACCCTTCATAGCAGACTCAATCTCTTCGATGCAGTCGTAGATAATGGTGTACATTCTCATGTCAACCCCGTCACGCTCCGCATTCACTGCGGCAACCGAATCGGGACGGACATTGAAGCCTACAATAATGGCGTTTGAAGCGTTGGCAAGCATAACATCGGACTCGTTGACCGCACCGACACCGCAGTGGATACAGGCAACGCGAACTTCCTCGTTGGAAAGCTTCTCAAGAGACTGACGAACAGCCTCAACTGAGCCCTGAACATCTGCCTTAACAACGATTTTCAGCTCCTTGACCTCGCCTAACTTCATCTGGTCGAAGAGGTTGTCAAGGTTTACCTTGGTTCTGGAGTTGAAGAGTTCCTCTTTCTGCTGTGCCTTTCTCTGCTCTACAAGTTCACGGGCAAGTCTTTCATCGGAAACAGCGTTTACGGTGTCACCGCCTGAGGGTACTTCTGCAAGGCCTGTAATCTCAACAGGCACGGAGGGACCTGCCTCCTTGACCTTTTCGCCGCGCTCGTTTGTCATAGCACGGACACGGCCTACTGCAGTACCTGCAACCACTATGTCGCCCACACGGAGCGTACCGTTCTGAACAAGGATAGTTGCAATAGGACCTCTGCCCCTGTCAAGACGGGCCTCAACAACCGTACCCTTAGCGGCACGGTCGGGATTTGCCCTTAATTCCTTCATATCGGCAATGAGGAGCACCATCTCAAGAAGCTCATCAATGCCCATGCCCGTCTTTGCGGAAACGGGAATACAGGGTGTGTCACCGCCCCAGGCCTCGGGAATAATCTCATACTCGGTAAGCTGCTGCATTACTCTGTCGGGGTTAGCCTCGGGCTTATCCATCTTGTTCATGGCAACAATAACGGAAACCCCGGCAGCCTTTGCGTGATTGATAGCCTCAACTGTCTGAGGCATAATGCCGTCGTCTGCGGCAACAACCAGAATTGCGATATCCGTAACCTGAGCGCCTCTCAGACGCATTGTTGTAAATGCCTCGTGTCCGGGGGTGTCAAGGAAGGTTATGTCTCTGCCGTCAAGATTTACTCTGTAAGCACCTATGTGCTGGGTGATGCCGCCTGCCTCGGTGGCGGTAACTTCCGAATGGCGGATGTAGTCGAGAAGTGAGGTTTTGCCGTGGTCAACATGTCCCATAACAACAACTACGGGAGCACGCTCCTGGAGATTTTCTTCATCATCCGCGGAATCGTCGATGATTCTCTCCTCGATAGTGACAACAATCTCCTTTTCAACCTTTGCGTGAAATTCCATAGCAATAAGGGAGGCGGTGTCAAAATCCACAGAATCGTTTGCAGTTACCATAGTGCCCATAAGGAAGGCTTTTTTGATAACCTCGGCAACGGTTGCCTTAAGTCTTAAGGCGAGTTCCTGAACGGTAATCTCGTCGGGCACCTTAATGGTGATTGCCTTCTGCTTTCTCTCCTGAGCGATACGGTTCATTCTCTCCTGCTCAGTCTCACGCTTTGCACTTCTGTGCTTGCCGCGCTGCTGTGAACGCTGATTGATCTTCTGCTTTGCCTTGGACATATTGCTGTCGGACTTAACCTTATCGTATGCCATACGGTCATATTTCTCGTTGTATCTCTCAACATTTACATAGCTGGAACGGGTGTCAATAACTCTGCCCTCACTGCGCTTGCTCTTGATAACCGAATTGTCTACAGGTACGCTGTCTGTCTGCTTTGCGGGAGCCTTTTTATCCTCTGCCTTAGCCGCCTGTTTTGTGCTGTCGGACTTTTTCTCTGCTTTAGCAGGTGCTTTTGCGCTCTCAGGCTTCTTCTCTGCCTTCTTTGTCTCTACAGGCTTTTCTTCCTTAGTCTCCTCTGCCTTTGATTCGGTTTCTGCCTTTTCCTCTTTTGCTTCAATAGCTCTGTCGCGTACTGCAAAGTAAGAGGACAGGCTCTCCATATTGTTCTTCTGAGTAAAGTAGTCAAAGACTACATTGAGTTCATTCTCATCAAGTGCGGTCATGGATTTCTTGGTGGTTCCGCAGTATTTGCTGACTACATCTGCAACCTCCTTGCTCTGAACACCTAAGTCCTTTGCCACCTCATGAACCTTATATTTTATCATAAATCGTTTCCTCCTTCATTACACTCTGCCAAGGTGAGTTCTTTGAGCTTTTTTGAAAAGCCCTTGTCGGTTACGGCAACCAAAGCACAGGTCTTGCCCAGAGCGAAGCTGAGCTCCTCCTTGCTCCTATTGATGCAGATTAGCTCCACACCGAAGTCCTCTGCCACAACCTTTATTTTCTTGGCGGTGTTTGCTGATATATCCGCGGCCGTCAAAATCAATTCTGCCTTGCCGGTTTCTATGGCGTCTTTTACAGGGTCAAAGCCTATTTGCACCTTCCCTGCTTTTCTTGAGAGTCCCAAAAGGGACAGTAACCTGTCATTCACTTTTAGTAAGCTCCTCCTCCATAGAATCGTAAACCGAGGAGGGAATCTGTGTAGAGAATGCACGCTCAAAGCGTTTTGCCTTACGGGCACTTAAAAAACAGTTTATATCCTTGCAGATGTAAGCGCCTCTGCCGGGCTTTTTCGAGGTAAGGTCAAGGGAGATTTCGCCTTTTTCTATTACCTCACCCTGCTCGTTAACCTTGTCGGGAGCCTTGACAACTCTTATGAGTTCCGATTTCGGCTTCATCTCGTTACAGCCTGTGCATTTGCGCATGGGAATTTTTCTCTGTTTCACAAAGTTTCCTCCTTCGTGTGTTTTTTATTCGGTAATCAGTCCTCGGTGTCCTCGCCGAAGAATCCACTCTCGGGACGGATATCAATCTTCCATCCGGTGAGTTTTGCGGCAAGGCGGGCGTTCTGACCTTTGTTGCCGATGGCAAGTGAAAGCTGACCGTCGGGAACGGTAACCTTACAAGCCTTGGAGCCGTCCTGTGCAAGCTCTACAGAGAGAACGGTAGCAGGTGAAAGGGAGGCTGCGATAAACTTCTGGGGGTCTTCATCGTAAACAATGATGTCGATTTTCTCACCGCCCAGCTCCTCAACGATGGTGTTGACTCTTGCACCTCTTGTGCCGATACAGGCACCTACTGCGTCGATTTCCTCATCGTTTGAGATAACCGCCATCTTTGTGCGGGAGCCTGCCTCACGGGAGATAGACTTAATCTCCACAATGCCGTCGAATATTTCGGGCACTTCTGTCTCAAACATCTTTCTGACAAAATCCGGGTGAGTTCTTGAGATGATGGCACGGGGACCTCTGTCGCCTGCCTTGACATCAACAACATATACTTTAACAAGGTCGCCCTCCTCCAAAATCTCGTCGGCAATCTGCTCGCTCCTGGGTAGTATTGCTTCAGCCTTGCCGAATTTGAGGGTTGCGTTGCCGGTTTTGGGGTCGATTCTCTCAACTGTGGCGGTTAAAAGCTCCTTGTACTTGGACTGGAACTCTCTCAATGCCTGCCCCTTTTCGCCGTCACGGATACCGCCGTGAATAACGTTCTTGGAGGCACTTACAGCGATTCTGCCGAACTTCTTGGGGTCCAGAGGAATACCCAGCTCCTTGCCCACTGCGGCGCGCTTTGAAATCTGCTTTGCGTCCTCAAGGGCAATCTCTGTTGTCTCGTCCTCCACCTCTTCTACAACTGTTTTTATAAGCTTTACGGTGAAGGTGTTTTTCTCGGGGTCCATAACGATGTCCACATTCTCGTTGCCGTAGAGATTTTTGCAGGCAACCACGATTGCTCTCTTGATTTGGTCAATCATATACTCCACGGGAATACCCTTTTCCTTTTCGAGAAGGGCAAGAGCCTCGAATAACTCCTTGTTTACCATTTTAATAACCATTCCTTTCCTGAATATGTAAAATTAATTGATAACTAAATGAAAAAAATTAATCGAAATCGTCAAGCTTTATCCAAGCAGCGTCTTTTTTGTTTACAGTCACCTGATTTTCTCCGCTGTGATCGGTGACGGTGACGGTGTCCCTGTCGTGAGCCGTGAGCACACCCTTAAAATCCCGGCCCAAAACCTCCATGGGACGAATGAGG
Organism: Eubacteriales bacterium; assembly: GCA_030533225.1. Classification (GTDB taxonomy): domain Bacteria; phylum Bacillota; class Clostridia; order Oscillospirales; family Acutalibacteraceae; genus Ruminococcoides. The sequence goes on along the minus strand of JAUNJO010000002.1, from coordinate 68,735 downwards.
TGCACCATAATGTCGGCACCGATGAACCTGTCGAAGTGCTCCGGTCTTATAAGCTCCCGTTCAAGACCGGGAGAGCTTACCTCCAGGATATACGCATCGTTTGTGGGGTCAAGCCTATCAAGAGGCTCATCCAAAGCTCTCGACATTGCCTCGCAGTCGTTGATGTCAACACCGCCTTCCTTGTCGATGAAAACTCTCAGATACCACGACGCGCCCTCTTTGAGATAGCGGACATCCCAAACAGTCAGACCTAAATCCTCCGCAATGGGCTCGGCTACCTTCCAAACGGACTCACTCACAAATCCGCCTTTGCTTTCTTTCATCAAAACACCTCCAAACATAAAGCGAGGAGCAGGTGCTCACGACCTACTCCTTACTTAATACAATATTCAACTGTAATATATTATACCATATTATACGGAAAAATCAAGGCATTACGGCAAAATCGGGATTTTCACTAATTGTGAGGGATTTTTGAGCGTCCCTATGATGATTTTACCCGAGAACAGTGGTGATTTCGACACCCTTTGCGACTTTGTGAACATTCTCTATGAGCTTCTCAATCTGCTCCATGTACACATATCCGGCTCTCTCGCCGTTTAGCTGAGCAATGGCTTTCTGGGAGGAAACCCCTTTGATGACCACTGTGTCGGCGCTTCTGCCTGTGTTGTACTCATAGGTCACCTTGAGCAAATCCCCATTTGTCTTTGTGGTGTTGTCCTCACCCTTTACGGTAAGCATTGAAAGGTCCTGGGCAAGAGTGTAGAAGTTAGGCTCCGAGAGCTTTTTGCCGTCGAGAGTAACTGTCACCTGAGTGGTTTCGGTTGCAGAGCCTTCACCGTCGCTGACCTTAACCTGCTCGGTACCCATGACAAAGCTGTAGGTTTTGCCCTCTGCGGTCATTGTGACCTTTGAAAGCGCCGAGTAAGCGGGAGCGAAAACATACTCGTTTCTAAGCTCACTCATACCCGCCTCTACCCATGCAACCCTGTCGGCGGAAATCTTATAGACAAGCTTACCGTTTTCCTCCATAAGATTGACATAGCCGTCCTGTGTGGGCTTTGAAGCTATGAGTGAGACCGCCAAGGTCTTTTTCTCACTTCCCACCTGAGTGCCGTTTTCGTCATATTCATTCTCGCTGTAGGTGTATTTGGTTTTAACCGTTGCGTAAGGGTTGCTCAGGCCGTATTCCCCCAGCTGTTTGCTGTCGGGATTGACGCAGAGAACCTCCTCGGCATTTAGGGACTTTATTGTGCCTACAATGTTCGCGCCCACGGTGTTGCTCACCGGCATATTGCCGTGAGAGGACATAACATAGTAACAGCTCAGCGCCTTGTCGGTGTTCTTCTCAATCACAACCTCGTCCTCAAGGTGAGTACCGCCAAGGCGGATTTTGTCGAAGCAGTCATCGGCAACCGATGTGGCGTCGGAGTTAATGGAGGTGCTCATCATGTCGGTAATGTCAAAGAGCATGGGCTCCATATTCTCAAAGGGCACAATGTAGATTGTGTCGTCCTCACCGAATTTGATATAACAGGATTCCCCGCCGGCAGCAGTGTCCCCCAGGGTTACAATGGAATATGTACCGTCGGTGTAGGTGACAGTCGCCTTCGCTCTGGGGTTATCGAAGCCAAACTCCGAGGATTTCTCACCTTTAAGGTCGGCAACCTTTGAAAAATCAATGTTGCACACAGCGCCTGCAAGGAGTGCCTGGTTTGTACCTTGAGTGGTTAAATCCTCAAAGCCCTCAAGAGTGTAAATCGTAGCCTCGGTGCTTCCGTCGGGATTTGTGGGAGTTGTAAGCAGAAATGTATAGTTGCCCTTTTGAGTTTCCATGCTTATCTTTGAAATCTCGGAGGGGATTTTATCAATAAGGGTACCGTAGGAGTTGTTCTCAATCTCGCCCTTATCGTTGGTGAGAATCTCCGCATAGTGGAGACCGTCCTGAGTGACGCCTGTTCTCATGGCGACACCGTAGTCAATCTCACCGACACCCTTTTCCTCACCGCAGGAGGGAATGAAAATAACACCTAAAATCACTCCCGCCAAAACAACTAAGGCCACAGCCGAAATGATTATATTTCTGAGCATCTTCTTATTCATCAGCGGTTTCTCCTTCTTACAAAAACAACAATTCCAACCACAGTCAAAGCAATAGGCACAACAATCACAAAGAGAATTCTGAAAATTGCCTTGTGGGCATCGGTAACGGTCATAATTGAGCCGTTCATAACCACGCCGTCTATTATAATACCCTCAAGCTGATTGTCACAGAGAGTGTTCAGGAGGTTGACAAGGTAGCTCTGGTTGTTGTAGTTGGGCATCTTAAGAGTGCTGTCCATAATTCCTGCGGCAGAACCCCAAACCACAACGCTTGAAGAGGTGTCTGCGTCACCGTTTTTGGTGGAAATTGCGGCGGCATTAAATCCGCCCTCGCGGGAAGGCATGGTTTCATAGTCATCAATGGTGGTGGTTTCGTCATAGGTTGAGGGAATAAGGGTAACCCGTGACTTATCGGAGGATACAAGAAGCGAAGACGCCATATCGGTGTCGGTAATTTCAACGGGCATACAGTCAGCGCCCATAACTACACTTATAGAAGTATCCTTAAGTCCCTCGGTGAAGGTATCGTTTGCATAATCCACAAGGAATGCGGAACTTCCCTCAATCATTTTTGTCTCGTCACCTTCGGTGATGTAGCCGTCAATAACGCTGAGTCCCCACTGCTCTAAAAGCAGGTCGATGTTGGGGGTTTCCTGACCGCTGTAGAAGGGTACATAGAAAAGCGTCTTTCCCATTTCTCCGCCGTTTTGGAGCCATTCGCTAACTGCCTTTACGGCATTGTCGGTAAGGTCGTAGGCGGGAGCAATCATCATGAGGATATCCGCATCCTCGGGAGGAGCCGCAGTCAAGAGATTGACATTTTCAACATCGTAGGCATTGTAGCCCAAGGTCTTTGCAAAACCCATAAAGCTTGAGTAATACTGTGAATTCTCGGCAACAAACTCGCCGTTGCCCACACTCATTGCGATTTTTACGATTTTCTCCGAGGTTGTACGCTGAATTGCAGAGAGCACACACTTCTCGAGATTCTGAGCGCTTATGTATTCATCACCTGTGTAGGGGTCCATGGAAAAGGAATAAACATCCGTAGTAAGAACCGCCTCATACTTGCCGTTTGTCTCGTTTTCAATGAGGAGCATAGCGGAAAGTCCCTGCCAGTCAATACCGGGGTACAGGCTCTGAAGAGTTGTGACGGAGGTAAGCTCCACATCCATGTATTCAAGAGAGATGTTTTTGTACCCGTCGAAATCGTGGAGAAGCTGGTTAACCTGATATCCGAAGTTTGTGTCCATGCCGAGGACTTCCTCCTCGGAAATCAGAACCTTAACGGCGATATCGTCCTCAACATAGTCCAGATACTCACGGGTTGTGTCCTGAATTGTATATGCACCGTCTGAAGTGAGGTCAAGGGAAAGTCCGGGGAAGCGGTCCACAAGGAAAATCGAAAGCAGATTAATTCCCACAAAAAGCAGGATAAAAATTACGATAAAAACCGCCGAAAAAGCTTTGCGTGAAGCAGTGCTTTGGGGCTTTCTTTCTGCCTTTGAGGTCCCGGCCTCAAGTTCTGCATTTTCTTTTATGTTATCTTTTGACATCAAAATCCCCTCCTTTACGCCCAACGCTTGCGGTCAAGAACTCTGCCTGTGAAGAACAGGAAAAGTGCCACAAAGCTTAGGAAAAATACAATGTCGGCAGGATTTAATACGCCGCTTATGAAGTTTGTGTAGTGACCTGTGATAGAAAGTTCGGGAAGCAAGGCAGCGCTGTAATCGGAAGAGAAAATAGAGTTTATTGCACTCTCCAAAGCATACACTAAAGTGTCATAGAGAATAACGAAAAGTCCCGTACCCATTCCGATGACCACTGCCAAAATCTGAGAGGCGGTAAGGGAGGAGTAGAAGATATTTACCGCAAGCATAGCCGCACCCAGGAAGATTATTCCCAAAAGGCAGGTAAAGAGCACGCCCCACTCGATAGCGGCATTGGGAATGATTACAGCGGTAAAGAGCGCATATACCACATAGAAAAGGGTACATGCCAGGTACACAACAAGAGCGCTTAAGTACTTGCCCAAAACGATGTCCATAATGTTTACGGGGGCCGTGAGAAGTGCCTGGTCGGTGTGCTGACGCTTCTCCTCGGTAAAGGACCTCATGGTGATGGGGGGAATAATGAAAAGCGCAAAGTAGAGCATGGGAGCAATGGCGTCGGCTATGGAGTAGCTGTAGCCTGTGCTGTAGTAATAAAGCAGGGTAAAAAGTCCCGACAGAAAAGCGAAAATCGCCAAGATTACATATCCCAGAGGGGAGTTAAAGTAAGAGGCAAGCTCACGCTTAAAAATTGCTTTCATCAGTCTTTACCTCCCTTTCGTGTTTTCTTTGTTCTCTCCACTTTTGTGGAGTCGGTAAGGAACAGGAAGCTTTCCTCAAGGGTCTTTCCTGCGTCCTTCATCTCAAGTATGGGGAAGTCGCCCTTTGCCATAGCACGGAACACGCCTCGGCGCACATCCCTGTCCTTCCTGTATTCAACGGTAAATCTATGTGCATTTTCGCCCGCTGCTGCCTCACGGCGAACCTTTACCACGCCGTCAACAGCAGCCAAAGCATCCGTAATAACAGAAGCTGTGCCCTCAACTGTCAGAGACAGACGGTTCACATCCTCGGTGATGCTTGAAAGTTCGGTTACATTTGAATCGGCGGTGATTTCTCCGTTGGAGATAACCACAACCCTGTCACAAATCGCAGAAACCTCGGAAAGCACATGAGAGGAGAAAATCACCGTGTGCTTTTTACCCAATGAGCGAATGAGACTTCTCATTTCGATAATCTGTCGGGGGTCAAGACCGACCGTAGGCTCATCGAGGATAAGCACCGGAGGATTTCCCACCAAAGCTCCTGCAAAGCCCACACGCTGGCGGTAACCTTTTGACAGATTTCGGATAATTCTGTCCTTGATGTCAAAAATCTTCACAAGCTCCATAATCTCCCGAAGGTGCTCGTCACGGGAAAGCTTCACCTTCTTAAGCTCGTAGATAAAACGCAGGTACTTCTCCACCGTCATGTCAAGGTACAGGGGAGGAAGCTCGGGGAGATAGCCGATTCGGGAACGGGCCTCTTTGGGATTGTCGAGGATGTCGAAGCCGTCAATAGTGACTGTGCCCGATGTGGCGGAAAGATACCCTGTAATGATGTTCATTGTGGTGGTTTTGCCGGCACCGTTGGGGCCCAGGAAACCGAGGATCTCGCCCTCATGGGCAGAGAAGCTTATTCCCTTTAGGGCTTTTACATCGCCGTAAGCTTTAGTAAGGTTTTTAACCTCTACCATATTTTTCACTCCTTTTGGAAGTTTTTTCGATATTAAAGACTGTGTCCGGGGGACACACTCCCCAGTTTAACATAAATATAAAACTAATAAAAGCATTATACATCAAAATCTTCATCTTGTATCGCTTTTTCGGAAATATTTAGCGGATTTTCACGAAATTTTCAGTTTCGGTATGCGTTTTGGATAAAAACAGACTGTACTCGGGACAAAAAAAGCCTCCCTCCGAGGAGGGAGACCCGAAAACGCTCATTTGGGGACAAAGTCCGCCGAAGGTTAACATTTATTTTACCGAAAAGGCCGTTATGGCACCCTTGGGGCAAGCGTCTACGCACTTCATACAGCCTGTGCACTTGGAGGAATCCACAGATGCCAAGAAGTTCTCTACCTTGACCGCCCCCGATTCACAGACCTTTTCGCACTTTTTACAGCCGATACAAGCACTTTTGCAAACCTTGTTTGCCTCTGCGCCCTTCTGACAATTCGAGCACCTTACAACCGCCAAATCCTTGAGGGGCACAAAGCTTATGAGGTGCTTGGGGCAGGCGCTTACGCACATGGAACATCCCCGGCACAGCTCAGGGTCAATGTGTGCAATGCTGTTGCAGACGGAAATTGCGCCGTAGGGACAAACCTTCATGCAGTCCCCAAGTCCGAGACAACCGAAGCTGCAGGAGCTCACACCTCCGTGAAGCTTCATAGCGGCTTTACAGGAATCAAGTCCCTGATACACCATTTTGTCGGTGGTGTTGTCAAGGCTTCCCATACAGTGCACAAGGGCCGTTTTCTTCTCCACAGACACAGCCTCAACGCCCAAAATCTTGGAAAGCTCCTTCACACATTCCTCGCCGCCCGGGGAGCATTTACCCAAGGGAGCTTCGCCGGCGGAAAGGGCTTTGGCGTATCCGCTGCAGCCGGAGTATCCGCAGGCACCGCAGTTTGCACCGGGAAGCGCCTCGGTCAAAGCCTCCACCTTTTCATCTGTAGGCACTGCCATAATTGATGAAGCAACAGCCAAAACCACGCCGATAATAAGTCCAACGCCGGACACCACAAGGACAGCAATTAAAATCAGTCTGAAATCCATATTGCTACCCCCTTAACCCAACATATTTTCCACAAGTCCGCCGAAGCCCAAAAAGCTCAGGGAAACAAGGGAGGCCGCAACCAAGGTTATGGGCAAACCCCTAAGGGACTTGGGAATGTCACAGCTTTCAAGCCGCTGACGGACACCTGCAAACATAACCATAGCAACTAAAAATCCTATGCCGGCACCGAAGGAATTTACCAAAGCATGCACATAGCCGTAGTCGGCACCGCTTTTCTCGATAACGAGCATAGTAACGCCCAAAACAGCACAGTTGGTGGTAATGAGGGGCAGGTAGATTCCCAAAGAATTGTAGAGGGAGGGAATGTACTTTTTCAGTACAATCTCAACAAGCTGAACAAGTCCTGCAATGACCAAAATGAACACAATAGTCTCAAGATAAGCCAAATCGGCGGGCACCAAAAGGTACATATAAATGGGATAGGTAACCGCTGTCGCCAAAACCATAACGAAGGTAACTGCCGCCGACATACCCAGAGCCGTATTCACCTTTTTGGAAACGCCGAGGAAAGGGCAAATGCCTAAAAACTTGCAGAGAACATAGTTTTCGGTAAGTATAGCCGCCAAGAATACGGCAACCAAGGTCTTAATCATGCACCCTCGCCCCCTTTCCCGGAGCTTTCGCTCACAATTTCTTCGCAGGCTTTACACTTGCTGTCCCCGAGGCTCTTTTGCGCAGAGCATTTTCCGTTTAAGGGACAGTTACCGCAGCCTGCAGCCTTGGGAGGCTTCTTGCCCGACAGTTTTGAAGCAAGGGCAATGAGCATACCGAACACGAAAAATCCGCCGGGAGGCAGAACGAAAATTAAAATTTGGATTGAACCGGGCAAATCCATGCCGAACCATGTGCCGTTTCCGAGAATCTCTCTTATGGAGCCCATGAGCAGCAGTGCCGCGGTAAAGCCGATGCCCATACCGAGACCGTCAAGGATAGAAGGCAAAACAGGATTTTTGCTTGCGTACATTTCGGCGCGTCCCAGAATAATACAGTTTACAACAATGAGAGGAAGGTAAATTCCCAAGCTCTCGTCAATGGCAGGAGCGAAAGCCTTAACCACCATCTGCACAATAGTAACAAAGGCGGCGATAACGGTGATGTAGGCGGGAATACGCACCTTGTCGGGAATTACCTTTCGAAGAGCGCTTATAACTGCGTTGGAGCAAATGAGCACCAAGGTGGCGGCAACGCCCATACCGATTGCATTAGAGGCGGCAGTGGTAACCGCCAAGGCAGGACAAGTGCCCAGAACTAAGCACAAAACGGGGTTTTCCTTAATAATACCTTTTGTGAGTTCTTTAAGATAATTGTACTTTTTCTTTTCACTCATCAAAGCTCACCCCATTTCACGGTACTGTAAATCTCAATTGCCCCGTTGACAGCTTCTGTCACGGCTTTCGAGGTGATTGTTGCACTTGTAATTGCAACGATGTCTCCCTCGCCCTTTTTACCGGCATCCTTAACAACATTAAAAGCACCGCTTTCGGGAATTTTCTCCGCGTACTGATTCTTGAAATCATCCTTAACGCAGTTTGCGCCCAGACCGGGAGTTTCGCTCTGTGAGAGGATGTCTACACCCAGGATATTGCCCTCGGTGTCAAATCCCACCATGATGCTGACCTCACCACCGTAGCCTTTGGCGCTTGAGGGAACTGCGACACCTACGCAGTTGCCGTCTTTGTCAAATCCGCTATAGAAAAGTCCGTCTTTGGACTGCTCAAAGCTCACAGCCTCGGGACAAACACTGCTCATGGCAGCATTTGCCTTGTCCTGAGCCTGCTTTGCGATAGGCTCTTTTGTCAGTTCATTTGTGCCTGCAAGCAAGAGGGTTGCAATCAGGCAGATTAAAAAGAGAGAAATTGCAGGAATGAAAATTCCTTTGAAGCTCAGTTTTTTCATGCCTTCCCCTCCTTCTTTTTCTTTTCGCAGCCAAAGGGCTTTCTCACGGTAATATTCTCAATCAGCGGAGTTAAAATGTTAAAGAGGAGAATTGCAAAGGACATACCCTCGGGCAGGTCTGCAAACTCTCTGATTAAGACGGTGAGCGCACCGATTCCCACAGCGTAGATAACCTTGCCAAAGAAGGTGATGGGAGAGGTTACATAGTCGGTAGCCATGAAAATCGCGCCCAAAAGAAGTCCGCCCGAAAGCACATCGGTCAAGGGGTCACGGCCTAAAACAAGGGACATGAGCGCCGCTGTACCAACGGTGATAAGGGGAATTGTGGGAGAGATTACCTTTCTTATCACAAGGTATGCTCCGCCTATCAAAAGGGCAAGGGCACAGGTTTCACCCAAGGAGCCTGAGTGGTTGCCCAGGAACAAATCGAGATAGGAATATGTACCCACCTCTGACGCCAAGGGAGTAGCAGAGGTCACAGCGTCAAGTCCGCCCATAAACCGGGTACCCACCCAAGAGGTCATCTGTGAGGGAAAGGAAACAAGGAGAATTACTCGGCCTGCAAGGGCAGGGTTTACAAAGTTCATACCCAAACCGCCGAACATCTGCTTCACAACAACTATAGCGGCAACCGAGCCAAATGCGGCAATGAGCGGATTTATATTGTAGGGCAGATTGAGTGCCAAAAGCACACCTGTAACTGCCGCGGACAAATCTCCCACGGTATTGTCACGCTTCATAATAATCCGCGAGAAATATTCGGAAACCACACAGCACAGCACACAAATGCCTACAAGCATAAGTGACTGCCAGCCGAACAGAACAAAGGAGGCAATCACCGCAGGCACCAGGGCGATGAGTACATCAAGCATGATTTTGCGTGTGGTAACCGTACTCTTCAAATGGGGAGAAGAAGATACAAAAAGTTTATTCATTTATTTGCCCTCCTTCTGTTTACTGAGCTGTGCGCGTAAATCCGCTTTGCCTTGGCGGATAGTCTGAACAAGGTGCCTTTTGGCAGGACAGCTGAAGGCACAGCAGCCGCATTCCATACAGGAATTTATGTGATATTTCTGCATTTGTGAAAAATCGCCCTTATTCACCGCGTCGGTTAATTTTGTGGGCATAAGCTCCATGGGACAGGCGGATATACATCTTCCGCAACGGATACACGCAGTAGCTTCATGCAGCTTCGCCTCTTTTTCGCCAAAGGCAAGAATGGCGTTATTCTGCTTGAGAATGGGAAGGGAATCGTCCACAAGGGCAATTCCCATCATGGGGCCGCCCATGAGTATTTTTCGTGCGTCCTCCTTGTATCCCCCTGCAAATTCGATTACATCTTTAATGGGTGTGCCGATGGGCACAACCAAATTTTTCGGCTCTTTTATTGCGCTTCCGTCAACGGTCAGACGCTTTTTTATCAGAGGAACACCCGTCTTGAGATACTCACCCAAAAACGCAACAGATGCCACATTCATGACCACGCACCCTACATCAACGGGGAGCTTTCCTTCAGGGACTTCCCGGTTAGTGAGGGCCTTTATGAGCACCTTTTCCGCACCCTGTGGGTAGGAGGCCTTGAGGGGCACAACCCTCACCAAATCCTCGGGGTCGTACTTTTCGTTGTCCGCAATCTCCCGAAGCACCTTTATGGCGTCCGGCTTGTTATCCTCGATTCCGATAATGGCAAGGTCGATACCCAAAATTTCCCGAATCGCATAAATGCCCGACAGAATGTTCCAGGAATTTTCCAAAACCTCCCTGTGGTCGGTGGTGATATAAGGCTCGCACTCTGCACAGTTGATGAGAAGCACATCCACTTCCTTGTCCTTTGGGACATTCAGCTTCACATGAGCCGGAAAGCCTGCACCGCCAAGTCCCACAAGACCGCTGTTTTTCACAGCCTCAAGGAACTTTTCACGGCTGTCAACAACGGGGGCTTTAATTTCGGGATCTATGGTGTCAAGTCCGTCGGACTCAATAACCACAGCGTCACAAAGACTGCCGGAGGGCAGGACTATCTGAGATATTTTCCTGACCGTTCCGCTGACGCTTGAGTGAATGGGCGCAGACACAAAGCCTGCAGCCTCACCGATTTTTGTGCCTGCATATACCCTGTCGCCCACACTCACACAGACTTTGCAGGGAGCACCTATGTGCTGTGACATGGGAATTATTACCTCTTTGGGTGAGGGCATAATTATGCTTTCACATGAGGCGGTGTTTTTTCTGTGGGGAGCTTTCACTCCGCCCCTTGTCCTAAAGGGCTTCACACCTAATTTCCCGTATGTATTTTTCATATGCAATCCTCCTTAAAAAGAAGATAAATTCATAACTTGTGAATAATCACTTACCGGATACCGAATAATAGATATACACATTAAAATATACCACATTATTCTTTCTATTTCAACATTACAATTATTAGTTAAAAAATTAACATGAAAAGGGTGTTTTTATGGAAATTTTCTTAAATCTCGTAAAGGCTTTCGCGGTGGGAGGGTTTATCTGCGTCCTGGCACAGCTTCTGGTGGACTACACGAAGCTCACTCCTGCAAGGATTCTCACCGGCTGTGTTGTCTTGGGAGTTATCCTCTCCGCAATAGGCATCTTTGAGCCGATTAAGGAGTTTGCAGGGGCAGGTGTATCCGTTCCCCTTTTGGGCTTCGGCGATGTAATCGCCGCAGGGGTGCGTGACGAGATAGACATCAAAGGGCCAATGGGCATCATAACAGGCGGTCTTACCGCCGCAGCCGCAGGAGTGAGTGCCGCTGTGTTCTTTTCTCTCTTGGCGTCTGTTTTTGGCAAATCTCGAATGAAAAGTTAGTATAAAACCCGAAAATATATGAAATTTACCCCTTGATAACAAAACAGTAAAGATGTATAATACTTATAATAGGTTATTATGTTTATTTCATTTTGTTTTCGAGGGGTATGCTATGAGCATAAGAGATTTACAAAAAGATGACATAAAAAACAAAGGCAAAATATTCAGAGAAAAAGCACAGAAGGTCAGCGGTGAAATAAAGGAAAGCCTGCCTGCAAGCGGTACTATGACAGGTACGGGCCACTCCTTCTTTCAGTGGCTGCAGAGTTTCGCCGCAAGCAGCGGAGCTTCGGCCCTTGACCCCTCAAAGGTGCTGAGCGTTTTCACCAAAGGCTTTTCGCTTCCCATATTTGGAGCAGTCACCCTGCTTTTCGGGGGGATAGTAGCCGTTGTTGTGGCTTTCTTTAAGCTGAAAAAGTAATAATTCATTCTGTCCCTTTTCGCCCGAGCACTCTCGGGCTTTTTTTTGCGGAAATTGAGGGTTTTCCCTCTTGAAATGATAAATAAATCATTGTATAATATTTTTTTGGAATTGAATTTTATCGAAATCAGTATAGAAGCATTTGCCTGATAGGAGGTAAGCCTATGTTTACGAAAGGCTTTGACAACGACAAATACCTTGCCATGCAATCGGAAAAAATCAAGGAGCGCATCGACCTTTTCGGAGGTAAGCTTTACCTTGAATTCGGCGGTAAGCTCTACGATGATTTTCACGCTTCCCGAGTGCTTCCGGGCTTTGCTCCCGACAGCAAGCTCCAGATGCTCCTGAAGCTTCGCGACAAGGCTGAAATCCTCATTGTAATCAACGCCTCTGACATCGAAAAGAACAAAATCCGCGGTGATCTGGGCATTACATACGACCTTGACACCCTGCGTCTCATTGATGTTTTCAGAAGCGTAGGTCTTTATGTAGGCAGTGTTGTGCTCACCTGCTACGCAAATCAGCCGGCAGCCAAGAAGTTCCAGAAACGACTTGAAAACTTGGGTGTGAAAGTCTACAGACACTACCCCATCCCCGGCTATCCTGCCGATGTTGAATTCATCGTAAGTGACGAGGGCTTGGGCAAAAACGAATATGTGGAAACCGAAAAGGAGCTTGTAATCGTAACTGCTCCCGGTCCCGGCTCAGGCAAAATGGCAACCTGTCTTTCACAGCTTTACCACGAGCACAAAAGAGGCATCAAGGCAGGATATGCTAAATTTGAAACCTTCCCAATTTGGAATCTTCCCCTGAAACACCCCGTCAACATGGCATACGAGGCGGCAACTGCCGATCTGAACGATGTAAACATGCTTGACCCCTACCACTTTGAAGCCTACGGTGAAACCACCGTCAACTATAACAGAGATGTTGAGATTTTCCCTGTGCTCAGCGCAACCTTTGAGCAGATTTTGGGTGAATGTCCCTACAAATCCCCCACAGACATGGGTGTAAACATGGCAGGCAACTGCATCATTGACGACGAAGCGGTTTGCAAAGCCGCACAGCAGGAGATTATCAGACGCTACTACAGCGCCATGTGCTCTGTTCGTCAGGGAATCACCGAAAAGGATGTTGTCTACAAGCTTGAGCTTCTTATGAAGCAGGCAGGAATAAGCTCTGAAGACAGGCCTGTCATTGCCGCCGCCAACAAAAAAGCCGAGTTAACAGGGGAGCCTGCAACCGCCATAGAGATGCCTGACGGCACCGTCATCACAGGCAAAACCTCCTCGCTTCTCGGTGCGTCCTCCGCCGCAATCCTCAATGCCCTCAAGTATTTGGGCGGAATTGATGACGATATTCACCTTATCTCCCCCACCATTATCGAGCCTATCCAAAAGCTTAAGGTGGGACACCTGGGAAACCGCAACCCCAGACTTCACATCGACGAGGTGCTTTTGGCACTTTCCATCTGCGCCGCAACCGACCCTCAGGCTCAAAAGGCGCTCCAGCAGCTTCATCTGCTCTCCGGCTGTGAGGCACACGCAAGCGTAATTCTCGCCGCCATTGACGAAAAGACCTTCAAAAAGCTGGGTGTGAACCTGACCTGCGAGCCCACATATCAGACAAAGAAGCTCTATCATCTTTGATAACTTCAAAAAGATAACCGCACAAAACAGTCAAGCCGTGTTTCGGACAGTCCAAACACGGCTTTTTCATGTTCTTTTCGCCTTTTGCAATTCAAAAGCAATTCCCTTGCCACAAAAAAACAAGGGGCATAACTACCCCTTGTTGCACATTGTCATTTTGAAATTACGCCTTTGCATCCTGATTTGCAGGAAATTAAACGATTGCGTTATCCAGATACTCCTCCAGCTCTGCGTCGTCCTCTTCCTTCTTCTTCTTGAGGAGCAGGAAAGTCGCAACTGCAGCGCCCACTGCGATTATTGCTGCCAAAACTGCGATAATCCATCCGTAAGAATTGTTCTTTTTCATAAATCGTACCTCCTATAAGAATATCACGCTTATATTCTTTGTAACTATCTTTATAATAACAGTCACTTCTTCAAAAGTCAATAAATTTATTAGTGCCACAGGAAAATTTCCTCTGCTTCGAAACCGTATTGATTTACATAAACAAAAAAAGCAGAGATAACTCTGCTTTTAAGGCTGTTCATATTAAGAAAATTCAAACTTATGCAGCAGCGTTGAGGCGCTTCATGAGATTTGACTTACTTCTGGCGGCAGTGTTCTTATGCAGAATACCCTTTGCGGCGGCCTGATCAATTTTCTTAACAGCAAGACGAACCGCCTCAGCTTTGTTCTCGGCGTTGGTGTCGATAGCAATGTATGCTTTCTTAACGGCTGTTCTGAGAGCAGACTTGATGCTCTTGTTCTGAGCAGTCTTGGTTGCGATAACCTTAACACGCTTTTTTGCTGATTTGATATTAGGCATTGTCCCACCTCCTTAAAAAACATTGACACGAAATCCGTGAGTAAAAATTAAAGGCATAAATCCTCTTATACCAATCGTGTACAAACAATAATAACACCAAACTTTCAAAATTGCAAGTATTTTTATCGTTTTTATAAGATTTTTTTGAAATCTTTTTTACTTTGCGAAAAAACACACAAGATATAGAGAGAATACTCTTTCTTTACACAAGAGCTTTGGGGGTTTTATATTATTACATTAATATATGCGACAAAGTTTTGCTTTATTTCGCAGGTTTTTCCCCAAAGACACAAAAACTTCACAATTCTTTTATTCAAAATACACTTGACATTTCCTGATTTTGGGTGTAGATTATATACAGAGTTAGCACTCGGCAGTCGAGAGTGCTAATTTCCGAAAAGGAGGCGACAGTCTTGGAGCTAAACCCCAGAAAACAGAAAATCCTCAAGGCTATCGTCGATGGCTTCGTTGCCACAGGGGACCCGGTCGGCTCTAAATCCCTGCTTCTTGAAACAGGAATTTCCGTCTCTCCTGCCACAGTGCGAAATGACATGGCGGACCTTACAAACAAAGGCTACATTTATCAGCCACACACCTCCGCAGGCAGAATCCCCTCTCAAAAGGGACTGAGATACTACATCGACAACCTGATGGTACCTCTTCTCCCCCCTGAAAGAGCAAGGGACTACATGGACCTGAAGCTCACCGGAGCCGCCGACACCCCCGAATCACTGCTCACTGCGGCGGCAACCCTTTTGAGCGAATACATCGGATATGCGGCAGTCACCACCACGCCCCCCTGTGAGGAATCACGGATACACCGGCTTCACTTCATCGGCACAGGCAGGCACACCGTTATGGTAGTGCTCGTAACCACCACGGGCATGGTAAAGAGCAGGCTGTTCAGGTGTAACTTCGTTGTGAATTCGGAGATTCTCACCATATTGCACGAAACCCTCAACAAAGCCCTTTGCGGTGTACCCCTTGAGAGTATCAACCGGCCCTTTATGCAGACGGTTGCCGCAAGCTTCTCGGAATTGTTCCTTATAATTCCTCAGGCACTCACGGCGATTATGGAGATTTCCGAGCAGGCGCTTAAGGTTCAGCTCTGTGTTTCGGGCGAGAAAAATCTTCTTTTCTCAGATGAGGTTGACCCTCACACAGCCCGAAGAATCCTCTCCTTTTTGAGTGACAGAGAGCAGGTTTCAAAGCTTCTGCTTCTCGGCAAAAGTCACCTGAGCATTCACATCGGCTCGGAATGTGCGGCACCTGAACTTCGCACAGCCTGTGTGGTTTGCGGAAGATACGAAATCGAAGGACGCACCGCCGGTGCAGTGGCGCTTTTCGGTCCGGGCAGAATGGATTACGCATCTGCCATGGGTGCTGTAAGCTACATCACAGGCAAGGTAGGGTCACTCTTGGAAGAAATGGTCGACATATAAGTCGATATATAAAACATATAAGGAGTTCATTATGAGCAAGTGTTCAAAGAATAAAAACGAGAATATCGAAGATGTTTGCGAGGAAACTGTGGAGACTGCAGAAACCGTAGAAGAAACAACAGAAGAAGCAGCACAGGAAACATCGGAAGAACAAGTACAGGAGAAAACTTTGGAGGAGACGCTCACCGAGGAGCTAAACGCTCAAAAGGACAAATATCTCCGCCTGGCCGCCGAGTACGACAATTACAGAAAGAGAACTCAGCAGGAGAAACTCTCCATCTATGCAGACGCAACCGCGAAGGCGGTTGAGGAACTTCTTCCCCTTGCAGACAGCGTAACCGCGGCTCTTTCAAACGCCTCACAGGACGATCCCCACAAGGAGGGCATTGAGCTTATCGGCAATCAGCTCAAAAAGAGCCTTGAAAAACTGGGAGTTGAGGCTTTCGGTGAAGTGGGAGACATTTTCGACCCCACTTTGCACAACGCAATCTCAATGATAGATAACCCCGACCTTCCTGCAAACTCTCTTGGGATGGTTTTCCAGAAAGGCTACAAAATAGGCGAAAAAATAATCCGTCCTGCCATGGTACAGGTTACCAACAGCTAAGGACAGTTACTATATAGTATATAATCTTAAATCACATTTGATATTTGGAGGAATTTATTATGGCAAAAACAATTGGTATTGACTTAGGTACAACTAACTCCTGCGTAGCAGTTATCGAGGGCGGCGAGCCTGTAGTTATCGCTAACGCAGAGGGCGCAAGAACAACCCCTTCCGTAGTTGCTTTCTCAGCAAACGGTGAGAGACTTGTAGGTCAGGTTGCAAAGCGTCAGGCTATCACAAACCCCAAGGGCACAATCTCTTCTATCAAGAGAGAAATGGGCACCGACCACAAGGTAACAATCGACGGCAAGTCCTACACACCTCAGGAAATTTCCGCTATGATTCTTCAGAAGCTCAAAACCGACGCTGAAGCATATCTCGGCGACAAAGTAACTCAGGCAGTTATCACGGTTCCTGCATACTTCACCGACGCACAGCGTCAGGCAACCAAGGACGCAGGTAAGATTGCCGGTCTCGATGTAAAGAGAATCATCAACGAGCCTACAGCAGCAGCACTTTCCTACGGCATCGACAAGGAGACCGACCAGAAGGTTATGGTTTATGACCTGGGCGGCGGCACCTTCGATGTTTCCATCATCGAGATGGGCGACGGCGTTCAGGAGGTTCTCGCAACCGCAGGTAACAACCGTCTCGGCGGCGACGACTTCGACGAGAGAGTTATGAACTGGATTGTTTCAAGCTACAAGACAGAAAGCGGTGTTGACCTTTCCGGCGACAACCTTGCAATGCAGAGACTCAAGGAGGCTGCAGAGAAGGCAAAAATCGAGCTTTCCGGTGTTACTTCAACCGACATCAACCTCCCCTACATCACAGCTGATGCAACAGGCCCCAAGCACCTTAACATGACACTCACAAGAGCAAAGTTCAACGAGCTGACAGCAGACCTGGTTGAAAAGACCATCGTTCCCGTTCGTCAGGCACTTAAGGATTCCGGTCTTCAGATTTCCGAAATCGACAAGGTTCTCATGGTCGGCGGTTCTTCCCGTATTCCCGCTGTTCAGGAGGCTGTTAAGAGCCTTATCGGAAAAGAGCCCTTCAAGGGCATCAACCCCGACGAGTGCGTAGCTATCGGCGCAGCACTTCAGGCAGGTGTTCTCGGCGGCGAGGTTGAGGGACTTCTCCTTCTGGATGTTACTCCCCTTTCACTGGGTGTTGAG
The DNA here is from genome assembly GCA_030533225.1 of Eubacteriales bacterium. GTDB lineage: Bacteria > Bacillota > Clostridia > Oscillospirales > Acutalibacteraceae > Ruminococcoides. The sequence continues at coordinate 51,415 of JAUNJO010000002.1, read as the reverse complement.
ACCATGGGCGGTGTCATGACCAAGGTTATTGACAGAAACACAACCATCCCCACAAAGAAGAGCCAGATTTTCTCCACCGCCGCTGACAATCAGCCCCAGGTTGAAATCAACGTTCTTCAGGGCGAGCGTGAATTTGCAAGAGACAACAAGCAGCTTGGCCTCTTTGCCCTCACGGGAATTGCCCCCGCTCCCCGCGGTATTCCTCAGATTGAGGTTACCTTCGACATCGACGCCAACGGTATCGTTAATGTAAGCGCCAAGGATTTGGGCACCGGCAAGGAGCAGAGCATCACAATCTCCTCCTCCACAAACATGTCCAAAGAGGACATCGACAAGGCTGTTAAGGAGGCAGAGCAGTTCGCAGCAGAGGATAAGGCAAGACGCGAAGCAGTAGACCTTAAGAACGAGGCAGAAAACATGGCTTACCAGGCTGAGAAGCTTGCATCCGAGGGCGGCGAAAACCTCTCCGAGGACGACAAGAATACTCTGAACACCAAGGCACAGGCTGTTAAGGACGCTATCGCAAAGGACGATGCAGACCTTATCAAGTCCGCTAAGGAGGACCTTGAAAAGTCAGTTCACGAAATCAGCACAAAGCTCTATCAGGCAGCTGCTCAGGCAGCACAAGCCGCTCAGGCTCAGCAGGGTGCCGAGGGCGCTTCCCCCGCAGGCGACGACAATGTTTACGATGCTGACTTCACAGATGTTGACGAAAAGTAATTTTTGCATATAATAATATTGTTGCTGCAATTCGTGTAGTGTCATCAAAAGTGGCACTACACGATATTTTCCGTTACTACACAAGACAAGAGAAGGTGAAATCTTGGCTGATAAAAGAGATTATTATGAGGTCATGGGCGTTCAGAAGGGCGCTTCTGACGATGAGATAAAAAAAGCATACAGGCAGATGGCGAAAAAGTACCACCCTGACCTGAACCCCGGCAACGCCGAGGCAGAGGCTAAGTTTAAGGAGGTAAACGAAGCCTACGAGGTGCTTTCCGACAAGGACAAACGGGCAAGGTACGACCAATTCGGCCACGCGGGAGTTGACCCCAACTACGGCGCTGGCGGAGGCTACGGCGGAAGTCCCTTTACACAGGATGTGGACTTCGGCGACATCTTCAACAGCGTTTTCGGCGGATTCGGAGGATTCGGCGGCAGAAGGTCCGCTAACCCCAACGCACCCAGACGGGGTGCCGATATCGAAACCACCGTCACCGTAAGCTTTGACGAGGCGGCAAAAGGCTGTAAAAAGGAGATAAGCTACATTGCAACGGTACAGTGCAAGGAATGCGGCGGCTCAGGCGCTCAGAAAGGCACCTCCTCCAAGACCTGTTCGGCATGCGGCGGCAGAGGTCAGGTCACCGTTAATCAGCGCACTCCCTTTGGCGTCGTTCAGACCACAAAGGTTTGTGACGCCTGTAAAGGCAGCGGCAAGGTCATCGAGCACCCCTGTAAGGTTTGCGGCGGTGCAGGCAGACACAAAACAACACGCAAGATTGAAATTAACATTCCCGCAGGCGTAAACACCGACCAGGTGCTCAATGTAAGCGGTCAGGGAAGCTCCGGTATAAACGGAGGTCCCTCGGGTGATGTGAGAGTATATATAAATGTAAAGCCCCATCCCATCTTTGAGCGCAAGGGTGACGATGTGTGGTGCGAGCTGCCCCTTACCTACACCCAGGCGGCTTTGGGCGCCGAGGTTATCGTGCCCACCATCGACGGCAAGGTAAGCTACAGCGTTCACGACGGCACTCAGCCCGGAGATGTGTTCAAGCTCAAGGGCAAGGGCATTCCCCACTTAAACGGCAAGGGCAGAGGTGACCAGTACGTTAGAATAAGCATTGATGTACCGAAGAACCTGTCCTCAAAGCAGAAGGATTTGCTCCGTCAGTTTGAGGCGGCATCATCGGACAAAAACTACTCAAAGAGAAAAGGCTTCTCGGATTTAATCAAAAAGATATTCGGTTAATTCCCCCACTTCTGCCGAGAAAACGAAATTACCGAAAGCCGAGAGCTTACAAAGAGGTTTATTATGGATTGGACCGAAATCATCATTTCCGTTGACGGAAAAGACAGCGAAACCGCCGAGGCAATCGCCCACATGGTTGTGCCCTACGGCATATATATTGAGGACTACAGCATGCTGGAGGATGAGGTCATGGAGATTGCTCACATCGACCTTATCGACGAGGAACTCCTGAAAAAGGACAAGTCAAAGGTGCTTATTCATGTTTACATAAGCCCCGAGGAGAACCCTGCGGAAAACATTGCTTTTCTCAGAGAGCGTCTTTCGGCGGAGGGAGTAGACAGCGAAATCAACACCCTCTGCTGTAACGAGGAGGACTGGAGAAACAACTGGAGACAGTATTTCTACCCCATTCCCGTGGGAGAAAAACTCCTTATCCGTCCCACTTGGCGAGATAAATACGACGCAGGGGACAGAAAAGTCATCGACATCGACCCCGGACTTGCCTTCGGCACAGGCAACCACGAAACCACCCGTCTTTGTCTTACCGAGCTTGAAAAGCACGTAACCGAGGGTGTAAAGGTACTTGATGTGGGCTGTGGAAGCGGTATACTTTCCATTGCATCGGTGCTTTTGGGTGCAGAGAGTGCCTTCGGTGTGGATATCGACCCCACCGCTGTGCGTACCGCAAAGGAAAACGCACAGCTCAACGGCGTTGCCGACAGGTGCGGCTTCGTTTCGGGCAACCTCACCGACAAGGTGGAGGGCACCTACAACATAGTGGTTGCAAACATTGTTGCCGACGCAATCATCATGCTCTCAAAAGATGTGAAAAAGTTTATGAACGAAGATTCCGTGTACATAATGAGTGGCATCATCGAATCCCGGCTTCCTGATGTGCTCTCTGCTTTAGAGGGCAGCTTCAAGGTCATAAAAGCCCTCAACGACGCCGGCTGGGTTTGTCTTGTTGCAAAAGCTCTTTAATGTTCATTTGATTTTCACATTCCCCTTTTATACTAAAGAAAATTATTTTTTCGGAGGCTGACAAAATGAAAAAGACAAACAAAAAAGATTCCCTGAATCTGGTATTTTCCGCGTTCCTTATTTTAGGCTACATCATTTGCTCTTACTTCTTCCTGACCTTTGGAGCAACAACAGACCTTGCTCCTTACCTTAACCTTGTGGTGTTCACCGTATTCGGACTTATCGTTTTCTATGCAACAAGAGTCGGTGACGGCAAAGCCGTTAAGCGCTTTAGCCTCTGGACACTTATTATTCTTGACATACCCGCACTTTACGCGATTTTGGCATATTTTATCCCCGCCCTTCCCCTGCACACAGCTATTGCAAACTTAGGCGGTCAGACTCCCCTTGACTACAGCCCTATCCTCATCCTTGCCTGTGTTGCTTTAGGCTACGGTATTCCCTACACCTTCCTCTCGGGCTTCGAGACTGATTTCGAGGAGGAAGCAGAGGAAACCGCTGAAGCAATTGCAGAGGAAACCGCTGAGGAGTCCGAAAGCACTCCCTGCCAATGTGACTGCTCCGAGTGTGCCGGCTGTGACACCGCCGAGAAAGAGGAAACCGCTGACGCTGCAGATACAGCAGAAGAAGCTGCAGAAGTATCAGAGGAAACAGAAAAAGAAGAAACTTACGAGGAATAATTCCACCGTAAATCACAAATAATCACATTGTTGAACTTGAAAAGAGGTAATCAAAATGGGTTGCACTCATGACTGCTCAAGCTGTAAGTCAAACTGTAATTCTAAAGAAGAAAACGCCATCAAAACCGAGTCTCTCAACGAGCTCAGTAAGGTAAAAAAGGTTATCGGCATCGTATCCGGCAAGGGCGGTGTCGGAAAGAGCCTTGTGACAAGTGCCATGGCGGTTTCCATGAACCGACGGGGCTACAAGACCGCCATTATGGACGCCGACATCACAGGCCCCTCTATCCCAAAGGCATTCGGCATAAAGGAAAAGTGCACAGGCACCGACCTGGGACTGCTCCCCGTCACCACTAAGACAGGCATAGATGTGGTTTCCATCAATCTTTTGCTTGAGAACGAGACCGACCCTGTTGTTTGGCGCGGCCCTGTTATTGCAGGCACCGTCAAGCAGTTCTGGACAGAGTTTATCTGGAAAGATGTGGACTATATGTTCATCGACATGCCTCCGGGAACCGGCGATGTTCCCCTGACAGTTTTTCAGAGCATTCCCCTTGACGGCATCATCGTTGTTGCCTCCGTTCAGGAGCTTGTTTCCATGATTGTTGAAAAGGCCGCAAAGATGGCTGAACTCATGAACATTCCCATAATCGGTATCGTTGAGAACATGAGCTACTTCAAATGTCCCGACTGCGGTAAAGAGCACAAAATTTTCGGTGAAAGTCACACCGATGAGGTTGCCGAAAAATACGGCACAAAGGTGCTGGCAAAGCTTCCCATCGACCCCTCTCTCACCGCCTGTACCGACACAGGTACAATGGAGCTTTTCGTGGGCGACTATTTCGAAGAAGCCGCCGACGCAGTGGAAAAACTCTGATTTCATAAGCACTCAAAAGCACGGTTACATAGCAGTATCCGTGCTTTTTCTTTTTTTGTGAGGGTGAGATAATGAAGGCTTCTAAAAAAGTTCTGTGGCTGTATCTGGCAAGGTGCGTGATTATATTTGTGTTGCTCCTATCTGCGGCAGGATTTGCAAGCGCCTTTTTGCCCTTTAGTTTCCTTTTTGTTCTCTTTGGGGTTTTCGCGGCTTTTTTTGTAAGTGTTCTGTACCTTTTTTGGCGCTTCAAAAGTTTCGGCATTTGTTTTGATAAGGAAAGCGTCGCCTTCACCCGCGGTGTGTTTTTCAGAAAGCAAACAAGGGTTAAATACAGGAATATTTCCTCCCTCGTCACCCTAAAAACCCCCATAATGATACTTCTGAATCTGTGTAGTGTGAGCATCAGAACACAGGGCGGAAAATTTCTCATATTTCCCTTGGACACCCGTACCCTTGAGGCATTTTTGAGTGAAGTGAATAATTTTAGGGAGGGAAAAATGTGAAGCACAAAATCTCCCGACTTTACCTTTATGCGTTTCTTTACCGCTTCGTGTTTTTGCTTTTGGCAGTACCCGTTCAGGCGGTGCTGTTTGAGGGTTTTTCTCCCGTTTTTGTGTTCTTCGCCTACTTTACAAACATCGTAATTTTTCTGTTGATTACAGTTTGGGGAATTTTGTCCCTCAGAGCCAATTTCCTTGTAGAAAATCAGGACAAAATCTTGCGGGGAAAGGGAATTATTCTGCGAAGAGAGGACTTTATCTACAATGATAAAATCCGCTGTGTCACCCTCACGCGCAAACTTCTTTATCCCATTACACGGTCGGTAAAGCTCACCGTAAAGGGAGCAAACATCACCGCGGAAAGTTACCTGAAAACTCCTGACGCAAAAGCACTTTCCCAAAGGCTCATACCCCGGGAAAAGAAGCACCGAGTCCAAAAGTATCCATCGGACTTTTGGGGACTTCTGCTTGTCTGTGCAGGCTTTTCAAATGTGCTTTGGGGACTGTTTACCCTTATCCCCATGCTCAACAAAACCGCGAATTTCATCGGGGATGAGCGCGCCGCAAAACTTTTTGAGCTATTCAGATTTGAAAATGACCTTATCCTCTCTGTCCTCCCCTCATCCTTAAGAATTTTGGCAGGCTTTTTCTTTTTTATTTGGTTTTCGGGGCTTCTTATCGCCTTTTTGAAGCACATTAATTTCACTCTCAGGCTGTGGGGGGATGCGGTATCTGTCAGTAAAGGTCTAATCACCAAAACCGTTACCGAATTCCCAAAAAGTTCTTTGAGCGCCGTCACCCTCAGGCAAAGTCTTTTGCTCCTTATTTTCAAGCGGTTCAGCCTCAAGGGACACCTGCCGGTAAAGGGGACGGAAAATTTCCTGAATCTTTCCTTGGGTGCAAAGGAAAAAGAGCAAAAAGAAATCCTTTGCCGCCTGGGTTTCATTGAGGAAAATCCCATACGCATCATAAAACCCAAGGGGTTTCCTCTTTGGGGTTACTGCTACAAGGCAATCCTGTTTTTATTATTTACACTTTTACTTATGATTTTTCCTTTGAGACTTCCCCTGTTGTTTTACCCGTGGGTTGGGATTTTCCTCCTGTCTCTTGCCTCGGTTTTCTTTTCATATTTGGGGTTTCGCAAAAGCAAAGTCACTGTTTACGAAAGCTTTATCACAATTTCCTATGCCTCACCCTTTCATCTTTGCAAAACCTATATCCCGAAAGAAAAAATCACGGCGCGAACACTTATTCAGTCACCCTACCAGAGACTTCGCAAAACCTGTACCCTGAAAATCCACATTAGAGGTGATGCCAAAACCTGCTTGAAAATCATCTCTGTGCAAAAAGAAGAAGCCACTCAGCTAACCTAAAGCTGAGTGGCCTTTGTCATATTCTGTCTTATTCTTTATAGATGAGGAGATCTCCCACAGTGCAGTTTAACGCCTTGCAGAGTTTTTCGAGAGTGGTCATTCTCACAGCTCTTGCCTTGCCTGCCTTGAGAATCGAAAGATCAGCGGGAGTAAGCTCAATCTCTTTCGCAAGCTGAGCCATAGTCTTGTCCTCCCGTTTCAGAAGCTCCTCTAAATTAACCGTAATAGGCATCTTGCTGTCTCCTTAAAATCAAATTGTATATTCGCTTTCCTCTTTAATTTCGATAACACGCAGAAGAAGATGCTTCATAACCTTACAAAAACCGAACACAATAAGGCACACAAAAGCAATTAGGAAGAGGACAAAAACGAAGCTGGGGTGAGCACGCATAGTACAAATTGCAACCGCAATAAAGCCTATCATATAAGCCACAAGCTCCACAAGGGCCATAAGGGCAATTCTGTCGAAAAGCTTGGCGGTTGTCACGGTAAAGCCCTTTCCGGAGGTTGCATTGCTGCACACATTGAGTGCCAATAACACAATATAATAAAACCCGATTGAAGTAGTCCACAGAAAAATCAGCATGGGGTACTGAAGATATGCTATCTCAGGGAATCTCCAAGCCGACCAGCTTGCAAGTTCCGGCAAAAGTGTTATTGATAGAATAAATGTGCAGCCGGCGATTATCATCATCAGCCACTTGAACATTCTTATGTATTTATTCATAGTCACACGCTCCAAATCAATCGAAGATTATAGTATCACCAAAAACACCAAAAGTCAAGGAGCAGAGCTTATCATTCAAAAAGCCCCAGAAGAAGCAGAACGGTTTTTTCACAGGCGATATACTTGAACTCATTGAAACTCATGCCGGTGTTGTGGGTAAGGTCGTCGGAAATAGCGCGGACTATGGCGCAGGGAACCTTGGCTCTGTAGCAAACGTGAGCCATGGAAGCACCCTCCATCTCGCAGGCTAAAGCATCAAACTGTCTGCCGATGGAAAGGCGCTCCCGGGTGTCGGATACGAACTTGTCCCCGGACGCAACGGTTCCCAAATACACTCGGCTTCCCTCATAATTTTCCGCAAGCTTCATAAGTTTCTCCGAGGTTTCCCTGTCAAGAGGCAGACGCACACGCTGTTCGCCTCCCAAATCCAGGTTGCCTTTTTCTTCTCCCAAAGCGGTGCCGTCCATATCATGCTGCAGGGCAAAATCACCGATTACAAGGTCGCAGACCGTGAGTCTTTCATCCAAAGCACCTGCCACACCGCTGTTGACAATAAGCTGCGGCGCAAAGAAGTCAATCATAATCTGAGTGCAGATGGCGGCATTTACCTTGCCCACTCCGCACTGAGCGATAACAGCCTCGGAGTTTTTGATTTTTCCCTTGTAAAAAGTCATCCCCGACCTCTCCAAGGTCTCCTCCACGCTCATATTCTTAAGGAAGCCCTCAAGCTCCAAATCCATAGCACAAATTATACCTGTCATGCTGTTCTCCTCTTATGTATTTCAGTCGAAATTTCCCGTCAGAAGCATTATTGACGAGAGAGCCGCCAAGGGCGCTGTTTCGGCACGCAGAATTCTCTTACCTAAGGTTGCGGGAACAACTCCCCGAGCCTTCGCCTGCTCCACCTCCAGAGGCTCAAAACCGCCCTCGGAGCCGATGAAAATGCCGATGTCTCCCCCCGTGTCCGTCGACACAAGAGAGGAAAGCTTCTCGCCGCCGCCCTCGTAGAAGATAATAGCCTTTTTGTCCTTTGCGTCCTCCAAAGCCTTTGGGAAAGCGAGCATATCCTCCACCTGAGGAATTTTTCCCCGGCAGGACTGAGAAGCCGCACCCGAGGCAATCTTCTGCCAGCGTTCTATCTTCTTTTTCATCTGCTTTTCTTCTGGACGGGAAATGCATCTTGCACTCAAAACAGGCACAATTCTGTGAACCCCCAGTTCCACCGCTTTCTGCACAATAAAATCCATTTTGTCACCTTTGGTCAGGCTTTGATACAGTGTCACATTGACTTTCGGCTCGTTTTCACAAGGCTTTTGAGCCTTTACACAAACCCTGACACCCTCCTGTGTAAACTCTGTAATTTCACACAAGCTTTCCACTTGCTCAGGCGACACCAGGGTAAGTTCCTCCCCTATCCTCATCCGCAGGGATTTTTCAATATGTCTTGAATCCTCACCGATAATGAGGCAGCTGTCATCTTCCAATTCTTCATTTGTAAAAAACCAAGGCACTGATTTTCACCACCTATACATATTTAATATACCAAATCGTAGGAATTATTGCAATAATTATCTCAAAATGGTAATATTAAGAATATACGCTACGGAGGGTGCTATGGAAGTTGAAGTAATTACAGAAAAGGATTTCGCAAGGCTTATTAGAGAAGAAAATATCACTTTTGAGGACATTCCCAAAATACTCATAGAAAAGCTCAAAGAAAAAGGCATGAAAATTGCCGCAGCCGAAAGCTGTACAGGGGGGCTTATCTCAAAGCTTCTCACAGACGAAAGCGGTGTTTCCGCAGTTTTCGACTGCGGTGTCTGCTCCTATGCAAACCAAATCAAACAAAAGGTCCTGGGAGTTAAGTGCGAAACCCTGGAGGCTTTCGGGGCAGTATCACCCGAGACCGCCATGGAAATGGCACAGGGTGTACGCAGTCTTGCAAACGCGCAAATCGGCATCTCCGCCACGGGTATTGCAGGCCCTACGGGAGGCAGTGGGGAAAAACCCGTGGGAACGGTCTATATCGGCATCGGCACAGAGGGAAAAACCGAAGCAGTAAGAGGTCAGTTTAGTGCAAGAAATGACAGCCGAGATAAGAATCGCCAACTCTCGGCATATTTGGCGCTTTATTGTGCATTTCGCAGTATTTAAGCCGTATTTGAGCGAATAACACTTGCAAAACACAAAGAAGTATGGTAAAATTTTAACAACTTTGGTATTTTCTATCCGAAAAGGCCTGAGATATTTGACTTTAATCGGGGGGGAACCCCGAATTTCGTGTTTACAAATTAATAAAGCAGGAGATGATTTTATGTCAAGATGCGCAGGTATTCTTATGCCCATCACCTCTTTGCCCTCTCCTTACGGAATCGGCACAATCGGCAAAGAAGCCTACAAGTTCGCTGACTTCCTCAAGAAGTCCGGACAGACTATTTGGCAGATCCTTCCCGTAGGACCTACCAGCTACGGCGACTCACCCTATCAGTCCTTCTCCACCTACGCAGGCAACCCCTACATGATTGACCTGGACATGCTCGTTGAAGAAGGTCTCCTCAAGAAAGCCGACATCAAGAAGTACAACTTCGGCACCAACCCCGGATATGTTGACTACGAGCAGATTTACAACAGCCGTTTCGAAGTGCTTCGAATCGCTTTTGATAACTTCAAGGAGCAGGACCAGACTGCTTTCCGCAGTTTCAAGAGACGCAACTGCTCATGGCTTGGCAACTACTCCCTCTACATGGCCGTTAAAAAGAGCTTCGGCATGAAGGCCTGGACCGAGTGGGAGGACGAAGCAATCCGCGTTCGTGAAGAAAAGGCAGTTGCAAAATACAAGAGAAAGTATGCCGACGAGATTAACTTCTGGAGCTTCTTACAGTTCAAGTTCTACGAGCAGTGGGAGAAGTTCAGAGCTTATGTTAACTCCAAGGGCATCAAGCTCTTAGGCGATATGCCTATCTATGTTGCTATGGACAGCGCAGACACTTGGGCAAATCCCGAGGTGTTCTGGCTTGACGAATACAGAAATCCCGTTTGCGTTGCAGGTTGTCCTCCCGACTACTTCTCCGCAACAGGTCAGCTTTGGGGCAACCCCCTCTACAACTGGGAGTACCTCAAGGAAACAGGCTACGATTGGTGGTTCAAGCGTATCAAAGCAGCAGACGCCCTCTTTGATATTACAAGAATCGACCATTTCCGCGCCTTTGACAGCTACTACGCTATCCCCTATCCTGCCGAGAACGCCATTAACGGTTCCTGGATGGAAGGCCCCGGCATTGAGTTCTTTAACTTAATGCGCGAGAAACTTGGCGACATCGAAATCGTTGCAGAGGACTTAGGTACTCTCACCCCCGGTGTCATTCAGCTTCTCAAGGATTCCGGCTATCCCGGCATGAAGGTGCTTGAGTTCGCCTTTGACAGCGGTGAGGAGAACGACTACCTCCCCCACAGATACACCGAAAACTGCGTTGTTTACTCAGGCACTCACGATAATGACACCCTCATGGGCTGGAAAGCCAGCGCCAAGGAGCAGGACATTCAGCACGCAATCAACTACTGCGGTATCACCGAAGAGGAAGGCTTCAACTGGGGCATTATCCGCACCGCTTACGCAAGTGTAGCTGACACGGCAATCATTCAGATGCAGGACATTTTAGGTCTTGGCAGTGAGGCCCGTATGAACACCCCCTCAACTCTCGGCGGAAACTGGGAGTGGAGAATTGATAAACAGGCGCTCACAAAGGAGCTTGCCGCAAAACTTAAAGAAATGGTAGTTACCTACAATAGACTGGAGGACTAATACAATGAGTAAGATTATTGAGAATCTCGAAACTATTGCAAAAAGTGCATACTGCAAAAAGCCCAAGGAGCTTACCAAAGAGCAGCTCCACCTTGCTCTCGGCAAGGCAGTTATGAGCGAAATCGCCGACAACTGGGCAAAATCCCAGAAGAACCACGCTAAGGACAGAAGAGCTTTCTACTTCTCCGCTGAGTTCCTCATGGGCAGAATGATTTACAACAACCTTTACTGCTTGGGTGCTCTTGACGAGGTTAAGACACTTCTCAAGTCAAAGGGCATGAACATCAACGATTTCGAGGATATCGACGACGCTGCTCTGGGTAACGGCGGTCTCGGCAGACTTGCCGCTTGCTTCCTTGACTCCGCTGCTACTCACGATGTTCCCCTTGACGGCTACGGCATCCGCTACAAGTACGGTCTCTTCAAACAGAACATCGAGAACGGCTATCAGGTTGAGGTTGCAGATGACTGGCAGAAGTTCGGTGACCCCTGGTGCATCCGTCGCCTTGAGGACGCTGTAACCGTTCAGTTCGCTGACCAGACTGTTGTTGCTGTTCCCTACGATATGGCTATCATCGGCTACGGTACTAAGAACATCAACACTCTCCGTCTTTGGCAGGCAGAGGCAGTTTCCGAGTTCAACTTCCTCCAGTTCAACGAAGGCCGCTACGATGAATCCGTAAAGGCTAAGAACGATGCAGAGAACATCTCAAAGGTTCTCTACCCCAACGACAACAGCCGTGAGGGTAAGGTTTTGAGACTTAAGCAGCAGTATTTCTTCTGCTCCGCTTCCTTACAGGATATCATTAAGAAATATAAGGCACAGTACGGCAATGATTTCAGCCGCTTTGCAGAGCTTCATGCAGTTCAGCTCAACGATACTCACCCCATCTGCTGTATCCCCGAACTCATCAGACTTTTAGGTCTTGAGGGCATCGGCTTCGACCAGGCTTTTGAGATTGCTCAGAAGACCTTTGCATACACCAACCACACCGTTATGGCTGAGGCTCTTGAGAAGTGGAGCATCTCCCTTATGCGTGAGGTTATCCCCGAGATTTACTCCATCATCGAGAAAATCAACGAGCGTGAGATGAACGACTTCAGAGGCCGCGGTCTCAGTGAGGAAATGATTAACGAGATGAGAATTATCGACGGCGAGAGAGTTCACATGGCTCGTCTCGGCATCTACGCTTCCTCCTATGTTAACGGCGTTGCCTGGATTCATACCGAAATCCTCAAGAACGACGTTCTCAAGGAGTGGTATCAGATTTATCCCGAGAGATTCCAGAACAAGACAAACGGTATCACTCAGAGAAGATGGTTAGGTCTTTGTAACCCTGAGCTTTCCGCATTCCTCACCGAGAGAGTCGGCGACGGCTGGCAGAGAGACCTTTCCAAGCTCTCGGCACTCAACGACATGCTTGACGACAAGACCGTCAAGGAGTTCAACAAAATCAAGGCTAAGAAGAAGTCTCAGCTTGCTAAGTATGTTAAGAAGATGGACAACTTCGACCTTAACCCCGACTTCATCTTTGATATCCAGGTTAAGAGACTTCACGAGTACAAGAGACAGCTCCTCAATGCTTTCTCCATTCTCTATATCTACTTCCTCATCAAAGACGGCAAGCTGGAGAACTGGAACCCCACAGCATTCATCTTCGGTGCAAAGGCTGCTCCCGGCTACCGCAGAGCTAAGGCTATCATCAAGTATATCAACGAGATTGCAAACCTTGTAAACAATGACCCCGATACAAAGGACAAGCTTCAGGTTGTATTCGTTTCCAACTACAACGTTTCCTATGCCGAGAAGATTGTTGTTGCCGCTGACGTTTCCGAGCAGATTTCCACTGCAGGTACAGAGGCTTCCGGTACCGGTAACATGAAGTTCATGCTCAACGGTGCAGTTACCCTCGGCACTTATGACGGTGCTAATGTTGAGATTGCACAGCAGGCAGGCGAGGAGAACGAATATATCTTCGGCGCAAGAGTTGAGGAAATTGAGAGACTTAAGCGCGAGGGCTACTCACCCAGAAAGATTTACGACGAAAACTGCTATATCAGACGCGTTGTTGACACACTTATCGACGGCACATTCAGCGATGACGGTGCTTGGGGCGAGGGCAGCTTCCGTGAGCTTTACGAGGGTCTTCTCGATGGCAAGTGCTGGCACGCACCTGACCACTACTTCCTCCTCCTCGACCTTCAGGATTATGTTGACACCAAGATTCGCTGCAACGCTGAGTATGCTGACAGAATCTCCTTCGGTAGAAAGTGCCTCAAGAACACTGCAAACGCAGGCACATTCAGCTCTGACAGAACCATCCTCCAGTATGCAAACGAGCTTTGGCACGTTAAGAGCAAGTAATCGCTCTAAATGCATCGATAGATTTACCTCCTACGGCAGGTTAATGCTTCCGTAGGAGGTTTTTTCGTACCTTGATGTAAATTAAATACATATAAAAACGAGTGAATGCCGAAACAAAAAGCGGCCGCAACATCTTGCCACAGCCGCCCATAGATAGCTTATACTATTCTGTTTTTATTCTCTCCCCTGTAAAAGCTCACGATATTCTCGGAAATTTTCTCGACACACCGTGCCCTTGCTTCCTTAGAGCCCCAAGCCATGTGAGGGGTGAGACACACATTTTCTCTGTCCAAAATCTTATTAAAAGGATGACTTCCCGGGAAAGGCTCGGCGGAGTAAACATCCACACCCAAGGCACCGATTTCCCCACAAAGCACAGCCTCTGCCAAGGCTTCCTCGTCGGCAACCGCACCTCTTGCGGTATTTACAACCACGGCATTTCTTTTCATTTTTGCAATTCGCTCTTTACTGATGATGTTTCGGGTTTCTTCTGTAAGGGGCAGATGAATTGAAATTATGTCACAGGTCTCGCACAGGGTATCAATATCCACCACAGGAAACTCTCCCTCCTGTTTGCGTCTGCAAACCACAACCTCACAGCCCATTGAAGATGCAACCGTGGCCACCTTCATTCCTATTGCGCCGCCGCCGACCACTCCCCATTTCATCGTCGAAACCTCTCTGTAAACAGGGGTCAGCCTGTTGGGGATGCCACTCTTTGAATACTCTCCCGAGTGCACAAAGCTTCGGTACTGCCCAAGATGTGTCACAAGGGAAAGCACCATGGACAAAGTCACCTGGGCGACACTGTCGGTGGAATATCCCGGCACGTTGCAAAGGGCAATATTTTCCCTCCTGCAGTATTCGGTGTCGATATTGTCAAAGCCCGTTGCGGCAACGCAGATAAGCCTCAGCTTTTCAGCGTCTTTCAGGTTTTCTGCCGTGAGTTTTACTTTATTTATCACCACAACCTCTGCATCCGCAACACGCTCAGCCACAAGCTCACAGGCGGTGCTGTCATACTCCTGCACCTCGCCAATACTGTATATGGGGGAAAGGTCAATATCCTCACCCAGTGTGCTCTTATCAAGAATTACTATTTTCATATCCTGCTCCTTACACGGTTTTCACCTTAATTATACACAAACAATGAAGTCCTATCAAGCCCAATTTCTTTCCCTTTTATATTGACAAAATTCACTAATAATGCGATAATTAAACTGTATATTCATTCATGCGAATAATGAATTTGCCAAAGGAGGAACTTAAATGGCAAAGGAACTTGCAAAATCCTACAACCCCCAAGAGGTTGAGGATAAAATTTACGATTTTTGGCTAAAGGGCAAGTACTTCCACGCAGAAGTGGACAAGGATAAAAAGCCCTATACTATTGTTATGCCTCCCCCGAACATCACAGGACAGCTCCACATCGGACATGCCCTTGACAATACTCTTCAGGACATTCTCATCAGATGGAGAAGAATGCAGGGATATTCTGCACTTTGGCTTCCCGGCACAGACCATGCATCTATCGCAACAGAAGCTAAGATTGTTGAGGCTATGAAGTCCGAGGGCCTCACCAAAGAGGACATCGGCAGAGAGGCTTTCCTTGAGCGTGCCTGGGAGTGGAAGCGTGTTTACGGCGGTCGCATTTGCGAACAGCTCAAGAAGATGGGCTCAAGCTGTGACTGGGACAGAGAGCGCTTTACTATGGACGAAGGCTGCTCCGATGCCGTTAAGGAAGTTTTCATCCGCCTTTACGAAAAGGGACTTATTTACCGCGGTGAGCGAATCATCAACTGGTGTCCCCACTGCTGTACCTCTATCTCCGATGCAGAGGTTGAGTTTGAGGAGCAGGAGGGTAATTTCTGGCATCTTCGCTATCCCTTAACCGACGGCTCGGGATACCTGGAGCTTGCCACAACCAGACCGGAAACTCTCCTGGGCGATACTGCCGTCGCAGTACACCCCGAGGATGAAAGATATAAAGACTTTGTGGGCAAGACCGTCACCCTCCCCTTGGTCGGCAGAGAAATTCCCGTTGTTGCCGACAGTTATGTAGATATGGAGTTCGGTACAGGTGTTGTTAAAATCACCCCTGCTCACGACCCCAACGACTTCGAGGTTGGTCTTCGTCACAACCTACCCGTTATCAATGTAATGGACGATACCGCACACATGAACGCAAGTGCAGGCAAGTACGAGGGCATGGACCGCTATGAGTGCAGAAAAGCAATTGTTGCCGATTTAGAGGCAGAGGGAGCGCTTGTTAAAATCGAGCCTCACTCCCACAATGTAGGCACCTGCTACCGCTGCGGTACTACCGTTGAGCCTCGGGTTTCAATGCAGTGGTTTGTTAAGATGCAGCCTCTCGCAGAGCCTGCCATCGAATGTGTAAAATCAGGCAAAACCAAGTTCATCCCCGAAAGATTCGATAAGGTTTACTTCCATTGGATGGAAAACATCCGCGACTGGTGTATCTCCCGTCAGCTTTGGTGGGGACACAGAATCCCTGCTTACTACTGTGCCGACTGCGGCGAAATGGTAGTTTCCAAGGAGGCAGTTCATACCTGTCCCAAGTGCGGAAGCAAAAACATGACACAGGACGAGGACACCCTGGACACCTGGTTCTCCTCAGCCCTTTGGCCCTTCTCCACTCTCGGCTGGCCCAAAGACACCGAGGAGCTTAAGTACTTCTTCCCCACATCTACACTTGTTACGGGCTACGACATCATCTTCTTCTGGGTTGCCCGAATGATTTTCAGCAGCATGGAGAACATGGGCAAAGAGCCTTTTGAGAATGTATTTATCCACGGTATCATCCGTGACAGTCAGGGCAGAAAGATGAGCAAATCTCTCGGCAACGGTGTTGATCCCCTGGAGCTTATTGACAAGTACGGTGCCGATGCATTAAGATTCTTCCTTGCAACCGGCAACTCACCCGGAAACGATATGAGATTCTCCGAAGCAAGAGTTGAGTCCTGCCGAAATTTTGCAAACAAGCTCTACAACGCAAGCCGTTTCGTTCACATGAACATTGACGATTACAATGTTGAGTGCAAATTGCCCGAAAACCTCACCACCGAGGACAAGTGGATTATAAATGCAGTTAATAAGCTTGCAAAAGAGGTTTGTGAAAACCTTGAGAAGTTTGAGCTCGGTATGGCAGTTCAGAAGCTTTATGACTTCATTTGGGACTGCTACTGCGACTGGTACATCGAGCTTACCAAGTCAAGACTTCGCGAAGAGGGCGAGACTGCCCAGAATGCCCGTCAGGTACTTGTTTGGGTGCTTGACAGAACCTTAAAGCTTCTCCACCCCTTCATGCCCTTTATCACCGAGGAAATCTGGCAGACTCTCCCCCACACAGCCGATGCAGGCGAAACGATTATGCTGGAGAAATACCCCGAATACTGCAACTGCCTATCATTCCCCGAGGACGCAAAGAAGTGCGAAACCGTCATGGAGGCAATTACCGCTATCCGTACAAGACGCAATGAGATGAATGTACCTCCCTCAAAGAAAGCAAAGGTTTTCGTTGCCACAAAGAACACCGACACCTACAAAGAGGGTGCAAAATTCATGGTGAGCCTTGCATCCGCTACAGAGGTTGAGATTGCCGAAAGCTTTGAGCTTGAGGGTGCTGTCACTATCGTTACAGGCGACGCAAAAATCTACATCCCCATGAACGAGCTGATCGACAAGGAAGCAGAGCTTGCGCGTCTTAAGAAGGAGTACGCTCAGGTTGAGAAGCTTCTCATGCAGGACGAGGGCAAGCTCAACAACGAAGGCTTCATGGCAAAAGCACCTGCACAGGTTGTTGAGAAAATCAAAGGTCAGGCTGAAAGAGAAAGAGAGAAGCTGGCTCTCATTCAGGCTGCAATCGACGCATTAATTTAAGAATCGACGCTTCAGCTAAAATTTACTCACATAACACAGAACTCCCCGACTGCTTTGTCGGGGAGTTTTGCTATGCTGAATTTTATTCATACCCTCTTTTGAAAATTTACTCTGCTCATGCTTTCTTTCTGCAAAAATCATTCATACAGCAATTTTCGCAGTTTGCCTTTGGGGCTTTGCAGACGGCTCTGCCGTGGAGCACTAAACGGTGGCAAAAATCGTTGCTCTCCTGAGGCGGAAGCAGACCTTTGAGTATCTGCTCAATCTTAGTGGGGTCTTTTTCGCTGTGGAGTCCCAGGCGTCGGGTAATCCGAATACAGTGGGTGTCAACCACAACCGCCGGCTTTTTATACACATCCCCCACAATGAGGTTTGCGGTCTTGCGTCCCACTCCCGAAAGGGTTGTTAAGTCCTCAATAGTCTCGGGAACTTTGCCCCCGAAATTCTCCCTTATGGACTTTGACATTTCGATTAAATCCTTTGCCTTGGTGTTGTAAAATCCACAGCTTTTGATAAGCTCCTTTACCCTCTCCAAATCCGCCTGTGCCATACTCTCGGCATCGGGAAACTCCTCAAAGAGTGCAGGGGTTACAATATTCACTCTCGCGTCGGTGCACTGGGCGGAAAGCCGTGTTGCCACCAAAAGCTGAAAGGGAGTTTTGTAGTCAAGGGAGCATACGGCATCCGGGTACTCATTTTTGAGAGCCTCCACTGCAAGTTTTGCTATTTCTTTCTTTGTCATTCTATCACCTTCGTCAAATATCCGTCATGTTTCTTGGAAGTATTGCCTAACCAATACTGGCTTTACCGTTTTTTGCACACAATATTGGTAAATTGCATACCCAAAATTTATGAAATTTAATTTGTTTGGCATTTTTTATTATATTTTCTTTGCATTTTGAAAAAAACTGTGCTATAATTTCCCTGTGAGGTGAAAATTATGTTTAAGAATTATATTTTTGATTTGTACGGTACTCTTATCGACATTTACACAGTGGAGGATTCCCCCGAGCTTTGGGAGAAAATGGCCATATTCTACGGCTACAGAATGGCGGATTACACTCCAAGCGAGCTTCAGCAGAAATACCAGGAGCTTTGCGGCGTTAAAAAGCGTCAGGTGATGGCAGAGCACACCGACTACACAAAGGTGGACATTAATCTTACCGAGGTTTTTCGTGAGCTTTACGAATTCAAAGGTGTTGAGTGCAGTGATGACCTGGCAAAAATCACCGCTAACGTTTTCAGATGCTTTTCAACCGAGCACATCAAGCTTTACGACGGTGTTCTGGACCTTCTGGACACGCTGAAGGCAAAGAAAAAGAAAATTTACCTGCTTTCAAACGCTCAGACCGACTTTACACGGCCTGAACTTGATATGCTGGGGCTCACTCCCTATTTCGACGGAATCCTCATCAGCTCCGAAGAGGAATGTTCGAAACCCGACAAACACTACTTCCAAATGCTCTTTGACAGATACAAGCTGCGTAAGAACAGCTCCGTTTTCATCGGCAACGATTTCAATTCCGATATCCGCGGCGCTCATGACTTCGGTATTAAGAGCCTTTATATTCATCAGGAAATCTCTCCCCCAATCACCCAAAAGCTTTTGAGCAACTGGAAAATTATGGACGGAGATGTGTACAAAATCAAAAAGCTTATTGTTGAGGAATAGCTTTCGGCACAAGGGTGCACTCAGTCGACAATACTATTCCGGCTCCCTTGTGCAAAGGGTGATTTCCCTGTTAGGGAAAATATCAGCGTAGCTGACAAAAGGGTTCCCGCTTTCGGAGAAAGCTGTCAGCGAAGCTGACTGAGGGATTGCCGGAGAAAGCAACGCTTTATACTTTCTCTCCCACAGTCACGGTTTGCAACCTAACGCTGTAGACTCTCAATATTATTCATTGATAATTAGAAAACTTCTCAATCCCTCCGTCAAAAATCAAAGATTTTTGCCACCTCCCTTTGCACAAGGGAGGCAAAATTCGGTTCACCGAAACACTCTTTAGGGGGAGGCAAGTAATAGTTTATCTACATCTACCGGCGGCACTTCGGTGTCGCTTTTTGTTTTTTTCACGGATTAGTTTTCCTCGGCTGAATTAAAATACGGCAGTCAAGAATAAAACACAATCGTCTGTCCTAACGCACCCGTCCGTTTTAACGCACTCGTCTACATGTGTATAAAGATATCTTATCACACCCGGAGAGCTTTTTCAACTTCCTTCTTTGCTTGAGGATTTTTTCATATTGTGAGGTTTACATCACAACTCTACCCACAGTAGAGTTGTGATTTTTTTCGGTTTACAAGTCTTTGCAGGTGTAGGTTGAGGTTTTTGGGAGAGAATAATATAATTATACTCGTAAATCAATTCAGTCACACCTTATCCGTGTGAAATACATTTGGAGGACAATATGGCAGACTATATCATCAGCTGTTGCTCAATCGCTGACCTCAGCCGCGAGCACTTGGACAAAAGAAACATATCTTACGTTTATTTTCACTACACAGTAGACGACAAAACCTATGACGACGATCTGGGCCTTACCATGTCTATTGATGAGTTTTACAAAGCAATGGAGGAGGGTGCAATGACCTCCACCGCACAGGTAAATCAGGCAGAGTACACCGAATATTTCGAAAGACTCCTGTCAAGCGGCAAGGATGTTATCCACCTTACCCTTTCCTCAGGGCTTTCAGGCTCCTACAACTCCGCCCGTCTCGCTGCCGAGGAACTAAAGGACAAGTATCCCAATCAGAAGCTCTATGTTGTTGATTCCTTGGGTGCATCCTCAGGTGTGGGACTTATTGCCGAAACTCTCGCCGATATGCGTGACGAGGGCAAAACCATCGACGAACTCTACACATGGATTGAGGAAAATAAGCTCAAAATGCACCATTGGTTTTTCTCCACAGACCTTAAATACTATGTTAGAGGGGGTCGAATTTCCAAGGTCGCCGGTCTTTTCGGCGGAATTTTAGGAATTTGTCCTCTTCTCAACTGTAACCTCGAAGGCAAGCTTACCCCCAGACAGAAAATCAGGGGCAAGGAAAAGGTAAAATGTGAAATCGTAGAAAAAATGGTAAAACATGCACAGGGGGGACTTAACTACAGCGGAAAATGCTTTATTTGCCACTCTGCCTGCCCCGATGATGCAAAGGATGTTGCAAAAGAAATTGAAAGCAGGTTCAAAAACCTCAATGGCAAGGTAGTAATCAACAGCATCGGCCCTACAATCGGCAGTCACACAGGTCCCGGAACCGTTGCTGTCTTCTTCTGGGGCGACGAGAGAGTTGACTGATATAACTCTCGGGGAAAAAGACAAAATTCTACAAAAAAATCAAGGCTCAGCAACACGCTGGGCCTTTTTGTGTGGGATTGCTCTTGTTTGGACCTCTTCTAATAGCACGGTCAAGGTCAAAAAGTCCTCGCCCATTGGCTATAAAACAAAAAACCGCCGAGTAACAGTAACCTCGACGCTCCAAATACTCTATACACCATTTTGTGGTGCCGGTGACCGGACTTGAACCGGTACGGATTTTACTCCGAGGGATTTTAAGTCCCTTGTGTCTGCCTATTCCACCACACCGGCAGAAATAAAATGGTGACCCGGACGAGAATCGAACTCGTGTTACCGCCGTGAAAGGGCGGTGTCTTAACCTCTTGACCACCGGGCCACATGGTAGCGGAAATAGGACTTGAACCTACGACACTTCGGGTATGAACCGAATGCTCTAGCCAGCTGAGCTATTCCGCCATATATGCCACTCAAACGTAGCATGGATTATTATATTATAAACTCGCATATTTGTCAAGATTTTTTTGAAAATTACCGACTTTTTATTTGTCACCGCCATATCTTAACCTGTTGATTTTTATCTGGGGGAATGCTATAATAATTTTGTCTAAATAATTCCTTTTGAAAGGATGATTTCATTGGCAACAAAGAAAAATAACAAACAAACGGGGCAATTGCAGAGTTTTGACAAAAAGAAACTTCTCATGTCGGCACTTGTGGGCTTTGCGCTCCCCTTTTCTCTTATTATTTGCGCAAGTCTTAATATGTACTTTGCAAATGCTACAGAGCTCAAATTCGGCGTTTGGGATTTTCTCCCTCTGCAGATTTTAGCCACTGCGGTTATCGGTCTTTTGCTTACCGCCGCCCTCTACTTCACTAAGGGTATTGTGCATCAGATCATACATGCCCTGTGTTCGGGAGTGATGCTCGCTTCCCTTGTACAGCTTTTTATCACAAACCTGACTTTCCGAGGACTGCCCGGAGACGGCAACGCAAAAGCCCCTGAAACCTGGTGGGTTGTTCTGGACTTTGTTATTTGGCTCGGCATCGTTGTGGCGGCTCTTTTCTCCATCCTTTTCGTGAAGAAAGAACAGCTCGTTCGGTCGGTTTTGTCCTTTGTGGTTATCCTCTCCCTTGTTATGCAGGTTTTCATGGTTGTCCCCACAGCTTTCACAAGTCTCACAGGCGAGGAGGACACTACCCCCGCAACGGAAAAATCCTTCCTTACCACCGCCAATATGTTTGAGGTTTCAACGAAGGATAACATCATCGTATTTGTGCTTGACCGCTTTGACGAGATGTACTTTGCCGAGATCCTAAACGGACGGCAGGACATTGTAGATAAGCTTGACGGCTTCACCTACTACAGCGATAACATCTCAACCTATCCCCGTACATATCCCGGTATCACCTCTATGGTAACCGGCGTCAACAACGACTTCTCCGCAACCCGCACCAAATACTTCGAAAATGCTTTTAAGGACAACAAGTTCCTCTATGACCTTAACAAAAACAACTATAAAGTCAATCTCTATATATCCGAGTACTACTCCTATGACGATGCAAGCGTCTTTGAGGGCTTAGTGGCAAACACAAGCACCTCCGGGGACTACACTGTTGAAAATCCCTTTGAGCTTTCCTACAATATGTTCCTGGTGGGCGCTTACTTCTGGACGCCGGATGCAATAAAGTCCCAGACCGTATCCTCGGGCAAGCTCAACGCAATGGTTGAATCATCGGGCGATGCAAAGCAGTACGAGCTTGACGACGCCGGCACCTATGCTGAATTTGCCGAAAGCGGACTTCACACCCAAAGCAAAAAGAACACTTACTCCTTCCTGCATTTACGCGGCTGCCACTCTCCCTTCAACATGGACGAAAACTGCCAGACTGTTCCCGACAGCAACAGCGCCTCGGATTCACTTCCCCAGACCGCAGGCTGCTTCAAGTTCATCACCGAGTACATCGATCAGATGAAAGCCCTTGGAGTGTACAAGGACGCCACTATCATCATCACCGGCGACCACGGTGTTCTTTGGAGCGACAAAAAGATTTACGAGGATACCAAAATCACCACACTTCTTGTTAAGGAAAAGGGCCGGGAGGGTACACCTCTTACCGAGAACAAAACTCCGGTTTCCCAGGCAAACCTCATCCCCACCATTGTTAAATCCGCAGGCCTTGACACCTCTACCGACTACGGAAACGCTTACTCCGATGTTAAGGAAGGCACCACCCGTACCCACTATTTTCAGTCATGGAATGCAAAACCCGATGTAAACTACACCTATGAAATCTCAGGCTCAGGCCATGATTTCAACAACTGGAAGATTGTAGAGGAAGAGGAAATCGGCTCTCTCTACAAGTAAACTCCTACAGATACATCACAGAAAAAGGGCAACCGAAATTTCTCGGTTGCCCTTGATTTTTATTTTGCCGAGCCTTTTCTCAGCGAGCCACAAAGCCGACCTTTTTCATTGCCTTTTGAAGAGTACGCTCTGCCATTCTCTCGGCAAACTCAGCACCCTTTCTCCAGGACTCCTGAAGATACGCCTTATCCTTAATAAGTGCCTCGTAACGCTCACGGATGGGCCTTAATTCCTCCACAACCGCTTCGCCGACTGCTGCCTTGAAATCACCGTAACCCTTGCCTGCAAACTCATTCTCGATAGCCTCGAAGGTCTTGCCGGTGATTACCGAGTAGATACCCATAAGGTTGTTGACACCGTCTTTGCCCTCGCCGTACTTAACACAGGCATCGCTGTCGGTGACTGCGCGCTTAAACTTTTTCATAATAACCTCGGGACTGTCAAGCAAAGAAATGCAGCCGTTCACATTGCCGTCGGATTTACTCATCTTGCGGGTGGGGTCCTGCAAGCTCATAACTCGGGCACCGTTTTTGGGGATGAAACCCTCGGGCACGGTGAAGGTCTTGCTATAAAGACCGTTAAAACGCTCTGCAATGTCCCGGGCAAGCTCCAGATGCTGTTTCTGGTCAGCGCCCACAGGCACTAAATCAGCCTGATAGAGAAGAATATCTGCTGCCATAAGGCAGGGATAGGTGAAAAGACCTGCGTTGATGTTATCGGCATGCTTTGCGCTTTTGTCCTTGAACTGTGTCATTCGGGAAAGCTCGCCGAACTGGGTGTAACAGTTGAGAAGCCACGCAAGCTGAGCGTGAGCGTCAACATGACTCTGAATGAAGAAGGGGCTTTTTTCGGGGTCGATACCGCAGGCCAAAATTGATGCGTAAGCGTCAAGAACATTCTTGCGCATAACCGCAGGCTCCTGACGGACTGTGATGGTGTGCAGATCGGCAAGAGCGTAGATGCAGTTGTACTCCCCCTCCTCCTGCATATTTACCCAGTTGCGAAGTGCCCCCAGGTAGTTGCCCAAGGTGATAGTGCCGGAGGGCTGAATTGCGCTGAATACGATTTTTTTGCGGGCCGGCGCCTCTGTATTGTTAATTACTTCGTTACTCATGGCTTTCTCCTTAATTATAGCTTCTTTGTAAGCTCACCGAGAATTTCAATGCCTTTTTTGAGCTGTTCGTCGGTGGGGGTTGAGAAGTTGATTCTGAAATCGTGGGAAACTTCGTTTTCGTCGGTGAGGAAGGCTGTGCCGGGAACAACGCAAACCTTGTTTTTAACTGCGTCCAAACAAAATGCCGGCATATCCACATCCTCGGGCAAGGTACACCAAATGAAAAGTCCGCCGTCAATATCGGTGAATTTCACCTTATCACTCAGGTTTTCCCTGAGAAGCTTCAGGGTGTACTCGGCTTTCTTTGAGTAGAGTTCACGCAAAAACCTAAGATGTCCCTCGAAGTCGTACTTTGTCATGAACTCATGGCAAAGCACCTGCGACCAGATATTCGTATGCACATCACTGCCCTGCTTGCAGACAGTCATCTTCTGAATAATGGGTGCAGGAGCAACGCACCAACCCACACGCATACCGGGAGAGATAACCTTACTGAACGAGCCTGCGTAAACCACCAAGCCCTCTGTGTCAAAGCTCTTGACAGTGGGCAAATCCTCACCCTTGTATCGAAGCTCACCGTAGGGGTTATCCTCAAGGATAAGCACCTTGTACTCTTTGGCAAGCTCGTAGAGGCGGTGTCTCTTTTCAAGGCTCATGGTAATGCCCGAGGGGTTTTGGAATGTGGGAATTGTGTATATAAATCTGATTTTATCGTGAGTCCTGAGAGTTTCCTCCAAAGCCTCCATATTCATGCCGTCAGCATCCATGGGAACACCCAGAAGCTTTGCTCCGTAACTGCGGAAAGTGTTGAGCGAGCCAATGAAGGAGGGTGCTTCGCACACAACCTCGTCACCCTCGTTCACAAGGGATTTTGTGAGCAAATCCATAACCTGCTGTGCACCCGAGGTCACAATAAGGTCATCACCCTCTTTTCCGATTCCCTTTGTAGCCATGTAATCTTTGAGGCTTTCACGCAGGGGTGTGTAACCCTCGGTGATGCTGTACTGCAAGGCAAGGGTGGGGTTTTCCCTCATAAGCCTTGCGGAAATTTCCTCCAAAGCCTTTGCAGGAAAAGCGTCGGGTGCAGGATTGCCTGCCGATAAAGATACAACCGTGGGGTCAGCGGCATACTTAAAAATCTCCCTGATAGCAGAGGGTTTCAGTCCGCTTACTCGGTTTGAGAAGATATAATCCATAAAATCACGCTTTCTGAAAATAATAATATACAAAATCATTTTATCACAATAAACCCGCATGTGCAATAAAAACAGGAGGATTTTTCCTGTTGGGGCGGGAAAATGTATAAATTCCTCAAATTATTACAAAAAATCCCAATATAATCACAATTCGGTTACTTTTGTTGCCTTTGTCCACACTTTGGCTTATACTGTATCATGTAATAATAGATATTTTGGCGGAAAACGGTGCCCAAAATTTCCGTCAATCACGAAAGGGACGAAATTATGAGAAAAGAGGAATACTTCATCGGTCTGGAAACCATGGGCCGAGGACAAGGCTATCAAGGCAAAAAACGCAATCGCAGACGGCGCCGCCAAAACTCAAACGGCAAAAAAGTAATTATCATTGCGGTATCTTTAGTAATTTTGGCACTGCTTGTTGTGGGGGGCATCTTCCTCGGCACAAAGATGTGTGCAGAACCTGACGCTGACCCTTCATCCCCCACAGGCACAACAGCAGGCGAGACCACGCCCGACGAGACTGTGGCCACCACCGCACCCGTAACCACTGCTCCCACCGAGCCCAAAGATGTCATCACTCAGTTTGACGCAGAGGATGACGGCTCCGAGGCGGCGGTATATTCGGACACCATGTTCCTTTACAAAAACACAGGCTACAACCTTTTCGGCAGCAGTGAAAAAATCGCAAAGCACTATGCAAACAGTCTCAACAAAGCCGTAAAGGGTTTAGATAAGGATATAACTGTATATAATATAGTTGTACCTAATCACACCGAGTACGGAGTACCGCAAAAAATAATCACCGACTTAGGCGGCTCCTCCCAGGCGGAAAATATCAAAACTATTAACAAAAATCTTGACGAGCGTATCATTCAGGTAAACGCATACAATATCCTGGCTGAGCACTCAGACGAGTATATTTATTTCAACACCGACCACCACTGGACAGGCCTGGGTGCATACTACGGCTACACGGCTTTTTGCGAGGAAGCGGGACTTACCCCCATGGATATTAAGTCCGCGAAGAAGAACAGCATCGCAGGTTTTACCGGCACATTTACAAGCACCATCCCCTCCCTTGCGAACACACCCGATACCGTTGACTACTACAGCCTGCCTGTAGACACCTATGCATACCTTACCGAAAGAGGCTCGAATGAAACCCTCACCGTGGACACTTACTACCCGGGAGCAACAGCAGGCACATACTCCTACGGTGTTTTCTGCTGGGGAGATGTGGCGGAGTTTATCATTCATTCAAACGCCGGAACAGGCAGAAAGGTTGCCCTGGTTAAGGACAGCTACGGCAATGCCTTCGCACCCTATCTTGCCGCGAACTATGACGAGGTTCACCTCATTGATTTCCGCTATTGGAACGGCGACAACTTCAAGTCCTACCTAAAGCAAAACGGCATCACCGAGGTAATCATTCTCAACAACACCATGTCAGCAAACAGTCCTACTCAGGTGGATACCCTGGCCGATCTGCTGTCTTAATCGGTCGTTTTCACCGAAAAGGAGGAATGTGTATGCTTTCAACGGAAGTATTTGTCAACAAATACGGAACTCTCTCGGAGGAGGGATTATACTCCGGATATATCAGCGACTCAAACGCGAATAACAGCGTTTTCATAGTTTCGAAAAATCCTGTGGGCGACAGCTTCCCGGGAATTGTCACCGCGGTGATAACCTTAAGCGACGACTCACAGCGACTTGTTGTGTCCCCAAGGGGAGAAATCATGTATGAGCCGGATATTCTGGACAGACTTAGCAAGTTAAAAACCCTGAAAATCAATAAAATCAGCTGTCTTTACGAAAAGTCCTGCGGTGCGGTAATACTCCACAGAGACAGACGCTCGGGAGAAATTATGGTGCTTATGGTTCGCAACAACAACGGCCGCTTCTACAGCTTCCCCAAGGGCCATGTGGAGTTTAACGAGCACGAAAAGGAGACTGCCGTCAGGGAAATCAAGGAGGAAACCGACCTTGATGTTAAAATCCTGGACGGATTCCGAGAGGTCAGTGACTACTGTCCCTTCGGTAAAATCCGCAAGAGGGTTGTGTTCTTTCTGGCAGTTGCCGACAGCAACCGCGTCAAGGTGCAGGAAAGCGAAATTGCCGCATATAACTGGGTGCCCCTGCAAACCGCAAGAGGCGCCTGCAATTACGACAATGACTGCCGAATTATCGACAAGGTAAGGCAGTATCTTTCGGAAAATCCCGATAAAGTCTAACTCAAAACATAGCCAAAAAATCAAAACCTCCGGCTAAGCCGGAGGTTTGTTTATTTTAATGAAGGGCAGTATACCGGCATGCATCTATAGACGCACTGAATTTTTCACCGGTATTACTTGCCCTGCCACCGCAAATGCGGTCTAAAGCCCTCCTTGTGTAAAGGAGGGTGGCAGCCGAAGGCTGTCGGGAGGATTGTTTTATAATGACAATCTGCCCCATCGCTGTGGCGGGACTTGGAATAACTAAAGTTTTTTGTTCACCGGCTAAGCCGGAGGTTTTACACTAATTAATCAAAAAAAGAGCTGTAAAGACTTTCGTTTTTACAGCTCTTTTGTTATGAGGTTTTCTCACTACTGAAGAAAAGCCAAATTCTTGTCGGTTGTAAAGTTGTTCATGCCATAGAGGAAAAGAATATCCGTATTTTCATCGCAAAGCTTGGAAACGCTGTCCTTATAATACCTTAAATCCACCATAACAACCTTTTGGTAGTTGTTCACAAGGAACGGGGCCATACAATGAGCGTAGCTGTCCTTCACAATAACCAGGCTTCTGTCCGATTCAGAGGCAGGGTTCTCAATCTCCGTCAAAGCGTGGTTTCCGTCCAGGAAAACCGGGTACATATCGTCCTCTTCAAGATGGGCGGGAAAGTACATGCTGTCAAAGGTCTTTTTCTCTTTGCCTTCAATGATGTTCACTTTTACACGGTTCAGTTCTTCGTTCTCCCAAATCTCCAAGGTGTCGGGAGCAGTGAGAAAGTATCCGCTTGATGAGTAGGTTGTGCCGTAGAAATTTTCGTACTTGCTGACAGTCAGACTGTCCGCCTTTACGGGAGAAAGTCCCATATCCCCGCAAAGCTCGGTATAACCCAGATAGGCGCCGGCAGAAGTCCAGTGGTGGTCGGTTCTGTAGTAAAGCTGTGTGCCCTTTTCGTTTTCGCTCTTAAAAGCATTTTCGAGGTTAATCAGGTTTACATTGTCCGCTTTTTCCCGTGAGAGTGTGCTATAAACCTCTTTGTCGGGATAGTCGGTGCGGTTGAGAGGCAGCTTGTCCTCAAGGATGTATCCCGGCGAGGGCACAACCATAAGGTTTACCTCGTCAAAAGAGGCGGCAAAGTCATTTATGAGCCTCAGATTCTGCGCGGCAGAGTCGTATTTCGGAGGTTTTGTGATGATATATCCCTCATCCGCGTAATAATAGCCGTTCGAGGCTGTTGAGCCTATTACCAGATTGGCGTAGGAATTGAGCCCCACAAAAAAGCTTCTGAAGGGAAAATGGTCGGGAATATAACCGCCGTTTTCACCACCCTCAAGGGAGGAGGTAAACTTTCCGCTTAGGAAATTTTCAAGGGATATTTCAGGAAATTTCGCAAGATAGCGCTTCTCCTGAGAACTGTAGTCCTTCTTAGGAATTATAAAGAATGCCCCGGTCAAGATGAATGTAAAGGCAAGGAAGATTGCCACAAGGGAAATCTGCGCTTTTTTGCTGTTCAAGGTTTTTCACCTCCGTATAATCAGGGTTAAAATCTAAAGTAAATAAAGGGATTGTAGCTGTCGTTTACAAGGGAAGCGGTGCAAAGAAGCATTACTGCAACCGCAAACACGCAGATTACAAAGGGGAAGAACTTTTTGTCCTGCCACTTGTAGTAAAATTTTCTGAGAATAGGTGTGGATAAAACCATACCCACAAGGGTAATGGGCAGATAGCTTAAGAGCACCGATAAACCCTCCTGAGTGAACAGTCCCTCCGAAAAACTAAAGAGTCCCCCGAGGTATGAAAACAGCTCGCCCATATTCTCGAAGTTGAAAATCGCCCAGCCAATCATTATGAAGAACAGAGCGTAAATGTGACTGAAAACGCCGGGGATTTTCTTAAGTACTTTCAGCAGGAAGAATTTTTCCAGAACAAGAAGCACGAAGAAGTAAAGTCCCCACAAAAGGAAGTTGTAAGCGGCGCCGTGCCAAATTCCCGTTGCCGCCCAAACAATAAAGAGATTGAGAATCTGACGCCCCATTCCCCGACGGTTACCGCCCAGGGGAATATACAGATAATCTCTGAACCAAGTGGAGAGGGAAATGTGCCATCTGCGCCAGAAATCTGTGATTGACTTTGAAATGTAGGGGTAGTTGAAGTTCTCCATAAACTCAAAGCCCAGCATCTTTCCCAGTCCCCGGGCCATGTCGCTGTAACCTGAGAAGTCAAAGTAAATCTGCAGCGTCAGCGCCACAAGTCCGCCCCAGCGTGCCAAAATACCCTCTGTGTTTTCGGCGCCCAAATTCTGCCACATGGCAGCGAATTGATTGGCAAGCAGAATTTTCTTGGAAAGTCCCACAAGGAACAGAATGACGCCCTTTGAGAATTTTTCTACAGTCTCCCGTCTGCCTGTAAGCTGATCTGCAACATCCCGATAGCGAACAATGGGACCGGCGATAAGCTGAGGAAAAAGCGTAACATAGGTGGAAAGGAGCATGGGATTTTTCTGCTCGGGAGTGTCCTCCCTGTAAACGTCAATGGTGTAGCTCATTGCCTGGAAGGTGTAGAAACTGATGCCGATGGGAAGTGAGGGTGCGTCAAAGACGATATTCACACGTGGCAGCAGGTTGAGAGTATCCACAATCATGCCGGAATACTTGAAGAACACCAAAAAGCCCAGGTTGAGCACCACGGACAGTACAAGCCACAGGCATTTCATTCCGGGGTTTTCCCTGAATTTTGCAATGAGCAAACCTGCCAGGTAGTTTATCAGAATGGTAACGAGCATCAGTACGATATAAATAGGCTCGCCCCAGCCGTAGAAGGCAAGGCTCACAAAAAACAGCACCCAGTTTCTAAACTTGCGGGGTACAACAAAGTAACACAGAAGTACCGCAGGCAAGTAGAAAAACCAGAAGGTAAGGCTTGAAAATACCATACATATCCCCTTTCCCGAAATTTTTAACTCTTTGCCGATGAAAAACTTGCACCGGCACAAAAAAGCAGACGCACAAATCTATTGTGCCGCAAAGAGTAGGATTATATCTATATAACAGAGCAAAAGTCCCCTTTTTACTGATACCTCATAAAAATCAGAAATTAGTATCAGTCAATCAGCAAACAGTAACGCTTCTCAAAGGGGACTGATATTTTAGCAAGTTTAACTTTTACAAAGAACAAAATCCGCCGATTATTCGCAGAGAGCCTTTAGGTTTTTTATGGCCTTTTCTGCGTCCTCAGCCTTAAATACAGAAGTACCGGCAACGCAAATATCCACACCTGCGTCATGTGCCTGCTTAATATTCTGCTCACCGATTCCCCCGTCAATCTCAATAAGGAAATCCTCAAGGCCCAAGCGGTTTGCTTCCTCCCTGATTGCCGTAACCTTGGGGAGCATGTCCGCCATAAAGGACTGACCGCCGAAGCCCGGCTCAACGCTCATAACGAGGACCATATCCAGCTTTTCAAGGTAAGGGAAAACTGCCTCGGCAGGAGTTTTCGGCTTTATGACAAGTCCCACCTTAATGCCGTGGCTCCTGACCTTGGCGATAGTCTCATCTATGTCGCTGTCTGCCTCAACATGAAAGGTGATGATGTCGGCGCCGGCTTTGGCGAAATCATCAATATAGCGAAGCGGCTCGGAAATCATAAGATGCACATCGAAGGGCTTTTCGGAAAAGGGCCTGACCCACTTGAGAACAGGTGCGCCAAAGGTAAGATTCGGCACAAAGTGGCCGTCCATAACATCAAGGTGCATGTAGTCTGCCCCTGCCTTGTCCATTCTTGCGATTTCCTCACCGAAGCGGGAGAAATCGCAGGAGAGAAGCGACGGTGCAATATACATATATATCAACTCCTAAAAACAGTAAATTCCTCACGGTCACCGCTTATAAGCTCAGGGTTTCTGAATTGCAGGGGCAACAATGGCTGCCGCCGCCCAGAACAACATGAATATAAGCACTTCAACAGAGCCTAAAGTCCCAACTCCTGCAAAGAGTATAATGGTTGCTCCCAAAAGCATACCCAAAACAACGCCCATAAGCTGGATAATCACCGCAAGGGTGATG
Organism: Eubacteriales bacterium; assembly: GCA_030533225.1. GTDB lineage: Bacteria > Bacillota > Clostridia > Oscillospirales > Acutalibacteraceae > Ruminococcoides. The sequence continues at coordinate 19,990 of JAUNJO010000002.1, read as the reverse complement.
TTGCTGCGAAGTCTGACACAGCCGGAAATTCCCCGAAGCAAAGAGAAAAACGAGCCTCGGGTTGCAAGGTAGCCTCTTGAGGTGTCCTCTTTCTGAGAGGTAATCTCGATACACACATTTCCAAGTCCTGTGGGAAGCACCTTGATGCTTCTGAAGAAGATACCGAAATCATCGGCAATTTTCTCCCCCGTGATGTTGCAGTCGGTAGTCTGCACAAGGAAGCTTATGCCGTTGGCCTCTGCCTGCTGCAGAAGCTGAGCGATTCGCAGGGTTGAGGCATAAGACACCACGAACATTGCCACAAGCTCACCGCTTCGTGCCACGTAGGTGACGGCTCTGCCCTCTTTCTTATGCTTATCCTCAAAGCTCTGCTCAGGGGGTGTGACGGAGTACTTCTCCATAAGTCCCCGGTTGCCCACAAGGATTCTCTCACCCTCGATGAAGCCCACAAGTCCCAACTTGTCCTCATAAAGCACACTTTCAACCTTGGGAAGCTTGCCCTTGTGGTCGTCCACAAGCTTGTCAAACACACAAGCCATGGGGTTTTTAGCTTCAGTCAGGATGGCGGCGGCACAAAGCAAGCTCTCCTCCACCCTTGTGTTCACAAATGCCTTAACACCGCAGAGTGTGATGCTGTCAATGGGATAGAGGTCACGAGCCTCGCAGATTACCGCCTTTGTGTCGCAGAACTGTCTGACGGCAGGATAACCGCTGAGCATGGCATTCTTTCCCAAAATATTCCTGCAAAACTTATAAAGAGGCAGATTGACTGCAAGCAAATCGCAAATGGGCGCAGACACGCAGGTCATAACCGCAAGGGCGGAGAAAGCACCCACAGGGTCCCGCCTTACAATGCCGTAAAGTATTGCAACAAAGAGGGAAACGATAATTGCCACAGGGGCAATTTTGCTTGCCATATCTTCGGAGGGGTCGGGAGAATAGGACAGCCTCAAAAAGTCGCCGATAAAGTCGGTCTCATGCTGATATGCCACAATGGGCTTATCCTGAGCAGTACCGCTCATAAGCTTTCGGGCAATATCCTCGTTGGTGTAAATCTTGCCTGCATAGGTGGGGGCATTCTGGGAGACAAAAGAAAAATTCGCCTTAACCCTGCGCACCAAAAGGAGTTTACCGAGGCAGTTCAGCAGCAGGGCCGCAATGCCCACGGTAGCGTAAATATTATATGTACCCACAAAGAAATCTTTGGAGAAAATCACAGCAACCACGCCCTGCACCACCGTTGCGACAGCGCAAACTGCGGCGGCGGTGTCGGAATTTCCCTTAAAGCGCTTGAGAGAATTGAGTCCGTTTATGAGGGTAACTCTGCAAACCCAACAGGATGCCAAAAGGAGCACAAGGCTCACTACAGAAAGTATCAGAGAAGCCGCAAAGCTCTCGGAAATCATCTCGCCCAAAAAAACGGTGACAACAGTGAGAATCAGGGAAAGCCCCCCGAAAACTCCTGTGTAAACGCTGTTTACGAACATCTTGCGGATGTTGGAATTAATCTCCGCCATAATTGACTTTGCATCCTGATGACTGCGGTAGTCCTCAATCTGCACGGTCTTATCCTTAAAATCCTCTTCCTCCTCTTTGTCGTCGGAGCTGAAGAAGGAAACCACCTTGCCCATAACCTTATCGGCGACCTTCTTCGGACTTTTTTCGATGTGGTTTTCACCCTTTTCCTCCTCTGTCATCTCATGCTTCAAGGTCTGAGAGATAACCGGATTGGGGGAGTTAATGTACTTTTTATATTCATTTTCAACAACGGCCGAGAATTTACCTGCTCTCACATGAATTTTCTCAACCTTGCTCTCGTGCTGATATACAGGAACTCTGGACACAACCGTCTGCACCGCTGAAACAGGCTTGGGTTTTCCGAAAAGTCGCTCGAAGCTGGAGATTTCACCCTTATCGGCGTCAAGAGGCTGCCGGGTTATGTCAAGGCTTGGCATCTCGGGAGGCTTCTCTTCGGTCTCCTCGTCTTCAAGAGACACATCTATGCCCTCCACATCCCTCATATTGATAGAGCGTACATGAAAGCTCTCAACATCCTCGATTATATCCTCACTGACGGTGGTGTTCTCGTCATAAGTGGGGGCAAGTGTGATCTGCGTCGGCTGAACCTCGGCAGTCCGCTCTGCAGCCTCGGCGATTTTCTCTATGTCGGTGTCATCGGAGGTGTCAAGAGGACTTTGGTTTGTAAGGCGAACCTCCTTGCTCTTGTTGCTGAAAATTTCCTCCATTTTCGGCGCACCGGCAATTCTTTTGGCCTCTTTTTCCATCTTTTCCTGTTCGGAAAGGAATCGCGTTTCCTCTAAGATTGAATCAATCGCCACTTCCTTTTGGTCTCGGGTGCGAGGCTCAACAGGTTTCTTCTTGTTTTTCTTGCTCATATTCCTCTCCCTCCTATCTGCAATCCGCGGCTCTGTACATGAGGATTCCTGCCGCAACGGATGCGTTAAGCGAATTAATCTTACCCTTCATGGGAAGGGAAACAATAACATCGCATTTTTCACGGACAAGTCTGCCGATACCCTTGCCCTCGTTGCCGATAACCAAGGCTATGGCACCGCCCATATCGCATTTTCTGTAGTCCTCGCCGTCCATGTCGGCTCCGTATACCCACAGTCCTCTCTCTTTCAAGGTGTCAAGCACCGAGGGGATGTTGGGAACTCTTACAACAGGCACATACTCAACGGCTCCCGCCGAGGATTTTCCCACGGTGAAGCTGAGTCCCGCGCTTCTGCGGTTCGGGATGATAACTCCGTGTGCACCTGCGCACTCGGCAGTACGGATAATTGCACCTAAGTTGTGAGGGTCCTCAAGCTCGTCGAGAACAATCACAAAAGGAGCTTCTCCCCTCTCCTCTGCAAGGGCGAAAATATCCTCAAGCTCCTTATATTCACACACGGCGCACAAAACGGCAATTCCCTGATGGTGCCCCCCCGCGCACATATAGTCAAGCTTCTTGGGGTCAACCTCTTTGATGCGGAGATTTCTCTCCTTCGCCTTGGCTAAAATGCCCACAATAGCACCTGTTTTAGCGCCTCGTGCCACCAAAACGCTGTCGATGGCTCTGCCGCTGCGAATCGCCTCACTTACGGGATTTCTGCCGTAGATAACATCCTCGCGGGGAGCGTCCGTTCTGCCGTTTTTATCGAATTTTCTGTTATTTTCCTGCATGTTTATTTTCCTTATCAGTTATTCTGCTTTACCGAAAGCCTAAATTTAGACATATATATTTTAATATACCATAAATCTAACTTTTTGAGAATAGTTTTTTCGATTTTTTTGAATTTTTCCCCGCAGTTTAGGAGGCTGTGGTCTTTTGGGCGAAAACCTCAGACAAAACCTGCGCTCCCTCGTCAATGTTTTTTGGGGGCACACCGAAATTTCCTGTAATCGGGTCCCGGAAAAGCGAAAGTTTCGGGGGATAGAAGGTAAAGCACAGCACCGCGGTAAAGCCAACAAAGAGCATCATAAGCCCCAAGGCAAAGTACTGCCCCTTATTCCCCTGCCACAAGGTAAGCCTGTAGGACACTATATGTGCAAGGCAAGTCAAGAGGAGGGAGGCGATGATATCCACTATAAAAATCGCCTTTCCGGTAAAAAAGGTATAGATGTAAAAGAAAAGTGCAATAAGGAAGCACAGGATATAAACTCCCACCGCCTTGGCAAAAATAAACTCCGAGAGTTTAGGTCTTGCCCATAAAAGCTCCACAAATCCCCAGAACACATAGGCAATAAAAAATATCTTCAGATGCTCCCAAACACTCTCATTCACCGAGCCGAAAAGTGAACCCAAGACGGATTTCCCCGTTATGTCATACAGAAAATGCAGAAATGAAGCAAACAGGAAAACCACGGGTATACCCAGTATTTCCAAATTCCTGAATAGCTTAGAATTCATAAAAAGACCTCCCCATATATTCTGTGTAAATATATGCGAAGGTCAAGGCTGTAATGATATTTATCCTCAGACGAAAAATTGGGCAAACGCCCCGCCCAAAAGCGCACCCCCAAGGGCGGAAAGCCCAAGCCTTAATGCCCAGAACATAAAAGCCCGTTTGGGCTTCATTGCTCCGGGGCAGTCCATACTTTTCAGCATCTTTTTTGCCTCTTTTTCCAGAAACACCCTCTCCACCGAGGCATACTCAGGCTTTACTACCAGCCACGCCTTGTCATAGTAGATGCTCTCAGGGTCGGAAACCTCAATTATCTGTCTGCTTACACCTTTTATCATTGCCGTCATCCTCTTTTTGTGTTTATACATTTATGTTTGACAGCTCTTGTAATCTTATACAAAATTTTTATCTATTTTTTTACATATGAAATTCTCAAAACCCGTTGACTTACATGATATTACAAACGGTAAACACAATCCGCCTAAATTCCCCAAAAAGAATTAAACACCCAGGAGGAATTTTTAATTCAAAAAAGGAAATTTTCAATATTTCAAGTGGAAATCAAGGTTTTAACCCTGAGTTATTCACATTTTCCACAGAGTTTTCAACAATTCTGTTGAGAAATACGAATAATACAATCCGTATAGTTCTTTTATGCAAATTGGTATGATTTCCTCGGAGAAATATAAAGATAATTTTGTGCCAAAAACGGATAAATAATAAAAAACGGTGCTTCGTCAGAACGAAACACCGATTTTGTCAACAAGAAACTTAAACAGGGGAACAGAAAAAGCCCCGCAGGCAAATCCCAGCAGAACACCTACCACAACATCGGAAAGGTAGTGAACACGCAGGTAAAGTCTGCTGAAGGCAATCATGGTTGCCACCACTATAACAGGGATGAAAATAAAAGGTCTGCACAAAAAGACCGTCACCGCCACAACGGAGAAAGAGGATGCCGAGTGTCCCGAGGGGAAAGAGTAATACTTCGGTCTTTTCACAATCTGTTCTTCCTCCGGCAAGGTCTCGCTGGGGCGGATTCTTGCCACAATGTGCTTGATGAACAACTCACCCAGCAAATATGTGATAACAAGAGAAAACATGATGTTTACCCCCGCCATTCTGGTGGATTTAATAATCAGCAGAGGCAGGGAGAGAGCAAACCAAATAAAACCGCCTGTGCCCAAGTGGGTGACGAAAGCCATTATTCTGTTGTTGGTTTTTGAGTGCAGCTTCTTTACTTTGCGCAGTACAAGCTCATCCAACTGCATAATTCGCTTAAACATACCTGACCCTCTGTGTAATTAAAGTCTGTAGGTTATACTACAACTATTCAATATAATACTATGATAACACATTATTTTTGGTTTGGAAATATAATAATTACACAAACTTTTCGGGGCTTAACTCGACAAATTACCGCGATTTATTCAGCGCACAGCTCCACAAGATGAGCAACCGAGGGAATGGAATTTCCCTGCATTCCCGAAGTGGGACTGAGGAGCGCTCCCGTTGCAACAAAGAGTACCCGATTATACACACCGCTTTTGAGCCTTGGGAGGATATGAGAGCAGAGCACCGTTGCCGCACATCCGCAGCCCGAACCCCCTGCGTGAACATCCTGCTTCTTACTGTCATAAATGAGCAGCCCACAGTCTATGTGGTTATTCCTGAGAGAAAGTCCCTCCTTCTCCAAAAGCTCATAGAGAAGCTGTGATCCCACCTGCCCCAAATCTCCCGTGAAGACTGCGTCGAAGCTGTCCACGCTCTCTTTTGTGTCATCGAAGAAATCCTTAATTGTCTGTGCCGCGGCAGGTGCCATTGCCGCACCCATGTTGTTGGCATCTGTCACACCCAAATCAACAATTCTGCCCACCGTCGCCGCGGTGACGACAGGAGCTTTTCCCGTAAACTCCGAGGAGAGCACCACCGAACCTGCGCCGCTTACTGTCCACTGAGCAGTGGGAGTACGCTGACCGCCGTAAAGGAGAGGAAAGCGGTACTGCCTCTCGGCAGAGCAGAAGTTTGAAGAGGTGACGCACAGGCAGTTCCTGCCTACCGTACTTTCCAAGGTGATTGCCCCCATCAAAAGACACTGAGCCATAGTGGAACAGGCTCCGTACTGGCCAAGATAAGGAAACGGAAAGCTCTCAAGGGCAAAGCTTGAGGAAATGCACTGATTGAGCAAATCTCCGGCAAAGGCAAAGTCCAAATCCTCCGCCCTTATGTTCCCCTTTGAAAGGGCTATGCTCACCGCCTCACGCTGAAAGGCGCTCTCCGCCTGTTCCCAGGTTTTCTGCCCTGCCATAGGGTCGTAGAAAATTTTGTCGAACTCCTGTCCCAGAGGGCCCTCCGCCTCTTTTTTGCCACCCACGGACGCAAAACTCACAACCTTTATCTTTTGGGAGAAACTAACTGTATATCTTCCGATTCTTTTGCCCACAACAAAAACTCCTTTTGCGTTTTTTGTTATGGTTTGCAAATGACAAATTTTTATTCGGCTTTGCACGAAAAAGCGACCGGGAAAACCCGGTCGCGTAAAACTTTATGGTGTATTTGTAGTATCCTCTGTGGTAGCACCTGTGGGAACAGACGGTGTCTCCGTAGGCTCCAAGGGAATGGTTGTAGCAGGAATCTCGGTTGCGGGAGGAGTAGTGGGCTTTGCCGTGGTGGGCTTTGGCGCCGGCTTTGTAGGTTTAGTGGGCTTTGTGGGCTTTGTTTCCTCACCGGGTGCATAATAGCCGTACTCGGAATCGGGAAGATCCTCGCTGTAAAGCTCCTTGCCGTCTTTGTAGAAGGTACGCTGAGCAGCTGCACGGTAGTAGTTGCCTGCGTAGTTCTCCTCGTAAATCCAGGAGCTCAGCTTAATCTCGTCAAAGGAAGGATCCTGCCAGCCGTAGAAGCTTGCATAAAGGGTTGCACCCTCCATATAGCACTGGAGATAGATAGGATGCTCGGTGTTGTTCTGAAGCCTTAAATCAAGGTTGGGATAGTCGATAGTAGCGTCAAGACCTACATCGGCATAGGAGGACTTGTAGTAGTGACAATGTCTCTCGTAAATGCCTAAATTTGCCTTAAGTGCTGCCTGATAGATAACCGTACTTGCCTGGCAGATACCTCCGCCGACACCCTGCTGGAACTTACCGCCCATAATAACTGTAGCACCTCTGTAGCCGTTGGAGGTAAGGTTGCTGTCGCCTGTGCAGGCGTTGAAGGACCAAATCTCTCCGGGCATAATAACAGAGCCGTTGCAGGAGGAAAGTGCCAATGCCATATTGTGATCACCGTCTGCGGTGTTTGTTGAGTATGAGGTAGCAGACGAGAGAAGCTTAACATCGTTGTCAAGCTGGTCGGAAGTAACCGAAGGCTTTGCCTCTTTCATCACACCGGTAACGGAAGCCTCGGACTTTTTACCCACTGAAAGGTCGGGAAGCACCTTGAGCATGTCCTTGGTGAGCTTTTCCTGGTCCAGCTTCAAGCCGTCCTTTTCCTCGATAAAGGAAATTTCCGTACCGCTTACATCTATATTGGCATCAACAGGCTCAATGTCAACTTCCTCGGCAATAGCGGCAACAGCCTCGGCCACGGAAGTTTCACTGGCGCTGAAAGTAAGGTCAATTTCAAGGGGCTTGGCGTTCTTCCCTTTTGCATCTTCCTCGGTGTATTTCACAGCTTCTTTGAGGGCATCCTCCACATTGGTGTCCCAAATGAAGTTGTCCTTGCCGAATTCGTAGTTTTTGTCGGAAACGCTTACGGTGAGCTTGAAATCATTAACCATGGTCAAAGCCAATTCCTCAAGCTCCTCCTTAACCTCGGAGTAAATACGGCCGCCTAAGGAAACACCGCCTACGGTTATTCCCTCGGCAAATACATATGTAGCCTCATCAATTTCGTAATCCGTACCTACTGTGCTGTCATCACAGCCGGCACAGCCTGTACAGCCCATGAAAGAGCCGAACACTACGGATAAAATCAAAAGGCATGCAACAATACTGAACAGATAGACTTTTGAATTCTTTTTGAAAAAATCAGAATTACGTCTTTTCATTATCTAACCCTCTTGCTATAATATATATTGTATGAATATAGTCCGCCAACACGCATACCTGCGTTCATGGTATATCATACAATATATTTTCCGAAAAAGAAAGTAAAATGGAAAAATTTTCTTAGGGTAAAACTTCCAAAGTTATATTTTTTTATGACGCTTTTTTTAGTTGCAATGTGCAACAAAGGAAAAAATAGGTGTTTTAGGCGGATTATGACCAAATATCAAAGGAGTTTTTGAAATGAAAAAGTGCAGTATTATTAAGAAAAGCATCTCTCTTGCTTTTGTTTTGCTTTTAGGTGTATCCTCTCTCACCGCCTGCACAGGCGACAGGGTACTCAAAAAGGACGAGGACCTGCTATACTCTGTGGAGGTTTCCTCCGCTGTTCCCAAGTACAACTTCACACAGGAGGAAACTTCGGTTGAGGGCTACAGTACATACAGCGAAAAACTCACCGACTTTTCCCTTAGCCTGCTCAAAAGCTCCTACAAAGGCGAAAACCTCCTTATACCCACACTGAGTCAGCATCAGACCTTAGCGCTGCTGCTAAACGGCACTTCGGGAAAGACAGCAAGCGAGCTTAAGAAGGTCATTTCCCCCAACATGGATTTGCAGACTCTAAACACCTGCAACTACTATCTCCAAAGCCGTGTGAGTTACTTTAACACCGAGGACGGCGGTTACCTTGCGGACAGCTCACTTTGGTTTGACGACCTCTTTGATGTAAAATCCTCCTTCACCCAAAGCGCCAAGAACTACTACTCCTGCACACTTGCAAGGCTTCTCCTGAACACCGAAGACGCTCAGGACAAAATCAACAGGAACACTTCTCTTGTCACCAAGGGAAGCTTTGAAAAAGTCCTTGAATCACCCCTTGAAAACCAGGTTATCTACGCACAGAGCGTGGCAACCCTGACGGACGAGTGGGCAGTACCCTACACCGCCGACAGAATAAGCGTCGGCACCTTTGAGGGCAAAAAGGGAAGCGCCCATGTAAACTTCATGACCTCCAATGAAAAGTATGTGGAGACCGAAATGGGCGAGGGTTTTGTTAAGAGCCTGAAAAACACCCCCATAAAGTTTGCCGCCATCACTCCCAAAGAGGACTGCGATATCACAAAGCTCATAGACTCCCTGAACTACAACCGCATTAAAACAATGCTCCTTGAAAGCGACCCCACAGCCTTCTGCACCGTCTCTTTCCCCGAATTTGCCGTATCTCAAACCGCCTCTTACGATGATGTGCTCCGTCAAATGGGCGTAGAGCAAATCTACACCGAGGACGCCAACTTCTCCTCCCTTACAAACGGCAAGGGCGCTGTGCTTTCAAGCAGTCTTACCGCAAGCCGCATTGAGGTTAGTGCCACGGGCATCTCAAACTCCGCAGAACTTGAAACAGAGGGCGACACCCTCAAAGAGACAGAGAGGACGCTCAATTTCCAAAAGCCTTTCATCTATATCTTCTTTGACAACGAATCCGCTGTGCCCCTTTTCATAGGCGTTATAAATAATGTAGAATAATTTGGAAAATTAATTGAACCGAATTCCTCCTTGATTCGTATATTTAATGTAGGACAAACCTATTACTACCGTCAAGGAGGATTTTTTATGATGAAAAAGATTATCTGCGCACTGCTCGTACTCATTAGTATTTTGAGCGTTACCGCTTCGGCGGTTTCTGCCGCAGAAACGGAAATTGCACCCACCGGATCCGGCACAACAATTTACTTTGAAGTGCCCTCAAACTGGAACAACTTCAAAAAAGTCTACTGTCACATTTGGGCTTACGGCTCTCCCACGCCCCTGGCAAACTGGCAGTCAAAAAAGGAGACCTGTACTCTCGAAGAGGACGGCAGATATTCCTACGATATCTCCAAGGTAGGAGGACTTGAAAGCGGCGTCTACTACGGAATCGTCTTCAGCAACGATTTGTCCGTGCAAACCTACGACACACTCATGACCTCTGCCTGCTACGGTGACACAATGTACTGCAACGGCACCTTCTACGAGCATCCCCTGGACAGCAACAAAACCGGTCAGGCGGCTTTTTGGAAGAATCAGGACCCGGCAAAGTACGGACCTTTGATGCAGATTACCTCTCTCGGTAACCTTATCGGCACCTGTCTTCCTCCCGATATCACCGCCGAAAAACTCTTCGGCAAGTTCCTCACGGAAACTCTCGACAACGCCCGTCAGTATTCAGGCAAAACAGACCAGGACATCATCGACGATATGGCACAGGGTTTGGGACTTTCTCAGGACAGCATCGAAAAGCTTATTAATCAAGCCGGCGTCAGCGTTCAGTGGGAAAAGGCTCAGTCCGACGCACCCTTAGAGGATAAGCCCCTCATACCTGCCTCAACAGGCGCAGTATCCACAGGTCAAAATACCTGCCTTTTGACAGCCGGAATTTTGCTCATGGCATTCTCCCTTGCCGCACTCATTATCGCAGGAAGAAAGCGTGCCGCTCAATAAGAAACAAGGAGGCAAAGATTCCTAAAAATGAATATCTCGTCATACATCAATGCCTACGGCAAAGATCTCTCCCGTCTTTGCTTCTCCTTGTGCAAAAACCGTCCCGATGCCGAGGACCTTTACCAGATAACCTGGGAAAAGGTCCTCCGGGGCATACAAAAATACGATACCTCAAAGCCCTTTGACAAGTGGCTCTGGACAATTTGCATAAACGCCCACAAAGACATGATGAAAAACCCTTTTCGCAAGCGGGTTATACCCTTGGAAAGCGAAGAGGAGCTTGAGGCTCGGTTTCGAAGTTTACCCCAAAAATTCGGGGACCTTGACGAATACATCGCCCTGCACAACGCAGTAAACAGACTTCCTGTTTCAAAGCGTCAGGCGGTGGCACTTTACTATTTCAAGGATTTGAGTGTTTCGGAGGTTTCGGAAATTTTGGGCGTTCCCGAGGGAACGGTGAAATCCCGACTTCAAAGTGCCAGAGATTTCATTAGAGAGGAGCTTATGCATGAATAATAAAAACATAAACACCGAGGAAATACTGAAGTCATATTTCTCCCACGATGTACCGCAGCTGAGCTTCAACCCTGCGAAAAAGAGAAGCATCAAAAAGCCTTTGCTTGCGGTTGCGGCTTTGATTTTGGCTGTATTAACGGGATTCTTTGTCTATGCTTATGCTTTGAGCAAACAGGAACCTATGATATATGTTTCAAACAGTCAAAGCGTCGCCTTGGCAGACATCCCCCGAAAATCCGCCTTCAAACTGCCTTTAGGACAAGAGGAAACCCCCACAAGAGTGGGACTCATCCGGTATGACGGGCAGGATATGGTCTTCGTTACCGCTGTGTCAAAAACAGGCGACGGAAGCTTTCTGCGCTGCTCGGATGACCTGTGCGAGTCCCGGGGGCTCACCCCCGAAATTGAGCTTCACTCCACAGGGGAAAAGAAAACTCCTGCGGATTGGGTGATTGATGAGGAGAAATATCGGGCGAGCCATAGCGAAAACGGAGTTTTCCGTATGTCCACAGATTACGGCAATGACAACAGCTTCACCATCGGCTACTACAACCAAAGCAAAACCGATGATGAGATTATCCTCACCGGCACCTTCGTTGACGGCACCACGACCACCTATCATATTGATGTAAAATATAACCCGGACGCATCTGTTGAGCAAGTACTCAAGCTCGCTCTCTTGAGCGTTACCGAAAACACGGTTTCCGTTAAACTGGGCGACGGAGATACGGCTACCGTTATCGTACAGCCCGAAAGCGAATAAGGAAGATTTTTGCTCCGTAAACCGCTGAAAACTGTCCCTATCTCAGAAATAAAGTTAAAATTCATCTGTAAAGCAACATAAAAGGCCCATCGCAGGTTTTCCTCTGCGGTGGGCCTTAAGCGTTGTTCTTTTGCTTTCTGTTAATAGATATTGTCAAGGTATGCGGCGCCGATGATACCTGCGTCATTGCCTAAAGTTGCCTTGCAGATAACCGTCTGCTTGGGATTGTGCTTTGTGTAGCGCTCACGCTCAACAATGGCGCGTAAAGGCGCAAGAAGTGTCTCGCCCTCGTTGGATACACCACCGCCGATGCAAAGCACATCGGGCTGGAAGATGTTGATTACATTGATAATACCGCAAGCGAGATACGAAATCCACTCATCTACTACAGCCGTACCGTTGCTGTCACCTGCGCGCATTGCGTCAAAAGCAGTTCTGCCGCTTACCTTGGTAATGTCGCCGTCACACAGGGAGAGCATGTATGAAAAGTCCAGCTTCTCCTTTAGGATAGCCTCTTTGGTAAGGTTAATAAGACCTGTGGCCGACGCATAAGCCTCCCAGCAGCCCCGTCTTCCGCAGGCACATTCCTTGCCGTCCTTGACAATTACCATGTGGCCAAGCTCGGCGCCGGCGAAGTTAGAGCCGGAGTAAATCTTGCCGTTTATGATGATTCCGCCGCCCACACCTGTGCCGATGGTAATCGCAACCGCGTTAGTTGCGTCCTTTGCGCTGCCGGCAAGGTACTCGCCGTATGCAGCGGCGTTGGCGTCATTTTCGATAATAACCTTCTTGCCCAAGCGCTCCTCCATCATCTCAACGATGTTCCAGTTGTGGAAAAAGAGGTTAGCGGAATACTCTATGATACCTGTCTCGGGGTTTACGGCACCGGGCACGCCGATACCGATGCTCTCGATGTCATCCATCTTAAGCTTTGCCTTCTTAACAGCCGCCTTTGCCACCTCTGCCATAGAGTCGCAAACCTCCCCCTCGGGACGGGGAACATTTGTGGGACAGTCAACCTTTGCGATAAGCTTATAATCGCCGTCTACAACACCTGCGACGATGTTTGTACCGCCCAGGTCAATACCTAATTTATACATATTATCATCCTTTCTGTGCCGGATATAATCCATAAGTAATTGTACCACAAAAAGCCTCTGTATTAAAGAGGAATTTTGAGATTTCAGACGGTTTAGTGGGTTTTCACAAATATGAGTTGTAATTTTTTCAAAAATAGCAAATTAGTATAACGGAGCATTTTCGAGTATTTGGGAGTATTTTAGAGTATATTATTTGGCACATTAAAATATTTTCGAAAAAGTGTTGACTTTGATTTTTCCCTATGGTATTATACTGAGGCGACAAAAAATAATAATTCAGGAGGAAACGCTAATGTCTACTTTTATGGCAAAGAAAAGCGAAATCGAGCGCAAGTGGTATGTAATTGACGCTGCCGGCAAGCCCCTCGGTAAAGTAGCTGTTGAAGCTGCTAAGCTCCTCAGAGGCAAGCACAAGCCCATCTTTACTCCCCACGTTGATTGCGGCGATCATGTTGTTATCATCAACTGCAAGGATGCAGTTCTCACAGGCAATAAGCTCACTCAGAAGAAGTGGCAGAGACATACAGGCTATGTCGGTCACCTGAAAGAGACTAACTACGCAACTCTTATGGCTACCCGTCCCGAGAAGGCTATGGAGCTTGCAGTAAAGGGTATGATTCCCTCAAATTCTCTCGGCAGAGCACAGATGCTCCGTCTGCGTTTATTCGCAGGAGCAGACCACAAGCACCAGGCACAGAAGCCTGAGGCTTGGGAAATGTAAGGAAGGAGGCAGTTCAGAATGTACGATAAGGCACCTTATTTCTACGGCACAGGCAGAAGAAAGAGCTCCGTTGCAAGAGTTCGTCTTTACCAGGGTACCGGTAAAATCACAATCAACGACCGCGACATCGACGATTACTTCGGTCTTGAAACCTTAAAGCTCATCGTTCGTCAGCCTCTTGAGCTTACAGAGACAGGCGAGAAGTTCGATGTAGTTTGCAGAGTAGCAGGCGGCGGCGTTACCGGTCAGGCAGGCGCAATCCGTCACGGCATCTCCAGAGCACTCCTTCAGTACGACAGCGAGGCTCTCAGAAGCACACTCAAGAAGGCAGGCTTCCTCACTCGTGATCCCAGAATGAAAGAGCGTAAGAAGTACGGTCTCAAGGGCGCTCGCAGAGCTCCCCAGTTCTCAAAGAGATAATTTTTATTTCAAAGAGAGTATTCAAAAAAAGAGTATTCAAAACCCCCGAAGCCTCTGCGGTTTTCGGGGGTTTTTGTATTCCTGCGCTTTCGCAAATACCAAAGCATAACAGCCGTTTTTTACTGTTCAAGGGCCTGTAATTCCTAATTGACCGCCGCTGAAAATTTTGTCATAATATGTCTTGAGTTTTGCGGTTTTTGGAACTATTATTAGGATATAATAACATCAGTGAGGTGACTCAATATGAAAATTTCCGTCAAAATAATGTGCTGTACAGCGCTTTGTCTTGCTCTGACTTTTTGTATGAGCGGATGCATTCCGACTGTTTTTACAAAATGGTTTATAAATGAAAAAGTCACACCAACCTCCTGTACCGAGTCCACCACTCCTGCCGAGTTCCCGTCAGAAAGCTTAACCGAAGCCGCCGAAACGCCCGGCACAACGGCCTATGAGACTGAAAATTTTGAGCAATTTGCGGGAAAGTATGCTTTTTCAAGCGGCGTAGGCGCCTGGGGGAACACACTCACCCTAAACCCCGACGGCAGCTTTGAGGGAAAGTACCACGATTCCGATATGGCCCTTGAGGACGAAACGGGAGAACCCTACGGCATAGTATACGAGTGCGAATACACAGGCGCTTTCTCCTCCCCCGAAAAGCTTGACGAATACTCCTACCGCGCCGAAATCACCGAGTTTTCCCGGAAAGGCAATGTGGGGGACGAATACACAGAATATATAGGCTCCACAAGGCTTGTTCACCGTATCAGCCACTGTTACGGTCTTGAGGAGGAGGGAAAAACCGCACAGGAAGTGATTTTCTACACCGAGGGCACTCCCACTTCAATGCTTTCGGAAGATGCACTTTCCTGGCTCCATCTTGAAAGCGACGCCTCCTCTCTTCCCTTTTCTGTTATCTACTGCCCTGATTTCAGCACCGCCTTTGTCAGTATAAATTAGTCGGTATCGCAAGAACAAAAAAGTCTATATAATATAAATAAAGGCTGAGTTCCGCAAATGTGAACTCAGCCTTATATTATCGCAAAGACTTATTATTTTACTGTGAAAGTGAGGTCCTTGTTGTCGATAGTCTCGTAGGTATCGCCGTCGTACATATCAAGCTCAAGCTCGAACTTGATGTCCTTGCCGGACTTAATTCCCAAATCATCCATTTCATCTTCGCTGATGTAAATGTAATTGTAGCCATCTGTGTCGGCAGGTACACTTGTGTAGAAGTAGCACTCGGAGGCATTTCCGTTTACCTTAACCTCATCGAAGTTAATTGTAACTGCCCGGTCGCTGTCGTTTTCAATGAAGAAGTAAACATACTCTGAACCGTAAGGATTCTCTCTGCCTACATAGGTAATCTTGATATCGTTGTCATCATAGATAACCTTGTCGGTCTTGAGGGATTTTCTCTCATACATCTCGACCTTTTTCTCGCCCTCGGGATAAACAACCACATCCAGAGTGTCGACGGTTTCATAGTCGGAGTCTGTTACATTGAGTGTGAAAGTAACAATCGTTGCCTTGGTCTTTTCCTCGGTTACGCCCTTAGGAGCGTTTGCGTAGTAGAAGCTGATGTCTTCGGTAGTTCTGTCTCCTGCTTCAACAGTCTCATAATAACTGCCGTAGCTGACCAGGCCGTTGATAACAACATCATCAATAGAGAAAGTATACTTCTCTGTTTCGCTCTTGTTCTTGGCTTTTGTGTCAATTACCAAGGAATAATAGTCGTCTTCTGTGTCGATGTAATCAACAGTGAAGCTGTAATTTGCATTGTCGAGAAGTGTAACACCCTCGTCATCAGCGGTAAGCACTGCCTCACCCTTGCTGTTTTTGGTTACTGTTGCAGCGTCGGCACCGGAGCCGCCGTCGTTACCTTCGGGCTGAGTGTTATCAATGACAGCCTGAGTCGTGTTTGTATTATCTCCGTCCTTGCCAAGCAAGTCTGCAAGGCCGAAAACAAAACAGCCTGAGGACGCACACGCTGTGATGCACACAAGCATAAGTGCCAATAACTTAATTACTAATGTTTTTTTCATTTCTTTTCCTCCTAAATATAGAACTCATTGTCTATCGTATGCAGTATATAATTTTAGTGTGCTAAAGTCAACAAATTGGGGCAAGTTCTGTATATAGCAATATTTTTCTGTGGCTTTTTGGGAATATTTTGTCTGTTTTTTCGGCATAAACGCCCCTTGCATCAGTGTTTTAGCTTTGATGTAGGAAGCGTTTTCCCTTGTCCGTTTCTCAAAAGGCCGAAGCTTTGCTCATCATTCGCTTATGGGGATTAACCCTCTGTCTGGCCGGAATACACCACGGTCTCGCCGATGGGATGGCCGGTGCCGATGCTTGCCAAAAACTTCTGAATAGCCGTTGCGTCCTTGACATTTACGGTTTTGTCCTGATTTGCGTCAGCCGAAAACTTAGCAAGCTCGCTGAGAGCTACCATATTTGCCGCACTCTTCTGAACTGCGGTTGCATCCTTGATATTTACCTTGCCGTCAAGGTCGGCGTCTCCCAGAACAACGCTGACTTCCTGGGGATTTGACACATCGTCGGGGTCGTAGATAACCGCAATTCCGGATTCGCCGATTTTGCCCTTAATGGCAGTGCTTGTAACAGTCCAGGTCGTACCCGAAACCTGATCGGTGTATGTGCCGGTCTTCACCATGGAGTTGTTGTTGGGAACCGAAACCTCAAAATTTCCGCCCTCGCCGGCAACGATAACCGCACCCTTTTCTCTGCAGATTACCGTGCAGTTATTCGAAAGCGCAACCGCGTCTTCCTGGCCGTTCATAGCATTTCTGAAACGGTTTACTGCGGCAACTTCGGGAGAAGTAAAGTGGGTGCTGCCCTTGACGCCCATGTATATGCTGTTCTTGCTTGTTGATGCAGGGCGTGAGAAGTACAGCGCGCTGATGCCGTTTCGTGAAGCGGCAACCGCATAGGCGCGGTCGATGACATTCTGTGTCATCTTTTCGGAATCACCCGCGCTGTTTGCGTAGGTATCGTGGCTTTCGCCCCAGTAGATAAGCTTGCTTGTGTCAAGTCCTACGCTCTCGAACTCGCCCAAACCGGAGTGCGCCTTGCCCGCATTAAAGAAATCACGGTAGTTTTTGCCTGTGCTTGTGTCGGTAATATACATGTAGTCCATGTATTCATTGAGAATTTTCTTGCCCTTTTTGCTGTTGACGCTTACACCGGGGTCGCCGAGAATTTCACCGTAATAGTAGAGGTCGGAATCCTCGGTAACAACTTTCCAGAAATCATCGCCCTCAGATGGAAGACCGATGTGCTTTGCAGCGTCCCAACGGATGCCGTCAACGCCGCAGGCCTTCAGCTCGGCAACATAATTTTTCACGCACTGCTGAACATAGGTATCGGATGTGTTGAGATCCTGCATACCGATGTCGCCGTTGATAACCTGATTTCTGTCAAGCCAGTCGGTAACCTCGCCGAAGGTATGCCAGTACTTTGCGTCCTTCAAGTCCTCCTGAATGTAGCGGTGGTCGCCGGTCAGGTGGTTTGCAACCACATCAACAATAACTTTTATGCCGTATTTATCCGCCTCGGCGCAAAGAGCCGTGAGGGTTTCCCTGTTGCCTGTAGGGTTACTGCCGAGAGAGAAGCCTCGGGGCTGATAGAACTGCCACCATGCACCGTTTGAGGGAACAGGCTGCAAGGGAGAAAGCTGAACAGCGGAAAATCCTGCCTCGGCAATTTCGGGGAGCATTTCCTGTATGTCGGTATGCTTCCAGCAGAAGCAGTGGAGAATATTTCCGTCCTGTATGTTTTCCATAAGGCCGTAGTCGTTTACTGCCTCGGCTTCGTCTCTTGTGAAAACCATTTCGGTTGACTTCGCATCGGCGCCGATTTCAGCGCTGTTTTCAGCCGCCGAAACAGAAACCAAAGCCATAGAAGAGGCTATTGTGCAAAGCACTAAAACCACGGATAAAATCTTTTTCATTTGCATTGTCTTTCCTCCTAAACAAGCTTTTACAAGTAAATTTTAACAGATATGCACCGAATACGCAACCCATTCGTGCGAAAATTCGGGAAATAATTGCGGTATCTTGCCTTACAGCCGAGATTTTTTCAAAAAAGCTCTCTGTTTTTGCTGAAACAGAACTGCCCGCCGAGAAAAACCTCGACAGGCAGTGTTAATAGCAGTATTACGCTTTATCCTAATGATGGAATAAGATTTGCGAGGAACTTCTGGATTTGAGTTGCGTCGGCGATTGTGACTTTTCCGTCGCCGTTGGTGTCGGCGGCCTCAAGCTCTGCTCCCTCCAGCTTCAGAATATTGGCAAGGTGCTTTTGGATTTGGGTAGCGTCGGCGATTGTCACTTTTCCGTCGCCGTTTGTATCACCGACTTTTCCATGGGCGGACTCTCCCAACGCAACAAAAGCTATGCCGAGCATTTCTGCGTAGCTCTCAGCCGCAGAGTCCTTTTCTCCGTATATAGTAAGCTTATCGCAGCCCCAGAACGCGTCAAATTCAATAGTTTCAACGCTCTTGGGAATAGTAACTTTTTCAATACTTTCGCAAAATGCAAACGCAGAATAGTCAATAGTCAAGACCCCGTCGGGAACGGTGTATGATGTTCTGTCAACGGCAACAGGATACTGTATGAGCGTTGTCATATCCTTATCAAAGAGTACGCCGTTCTCAGACAAATAATAGCGGTTTCCCGAGGCTACTGTTATATTTTTCACGCTAAGGCAATCCACAAATGATGAACTTCCCAAGCTTTCCACACTTGCGGGAATGGTTACGGTTTCAATTCCCGAGCAATAGGCAAAGGCGTAATCACCGATAACCTCCACACCCTCGGAAATTACAAGAGTTTTTAGTCCGGAGCAATCCTCAAAGGCTGAAAAGCCGATTCCTTTAACATTGCCGGGAATTGTTATCTCCGTAAGATTTAAGGCATAATCAAAAGCGGAATAGCCAATATCCGTGACGCTTTCGGGAATAGTGTAAGAGGTTCTGCTGTTACCGATAGGATACTGAATAATCTCAGTTTTGTCTTTATCAAAGAGTACGCCGTCCTGTGATGAGAAATAGAGGTTATTCTCATCAACTGTTATGTCCACAAGGCTCTTGCAGTTGTCAAAAGCGCAAAGTCCGATAGTTTCTACACTTTTGGGGATTTTTATGTTCTCAAGGCTTTCGCAATACCAGAACGCAAAGCTGTCTATGCTCTCAACACCATCGGGAATGTTTATATTTGCAAGGAGATCGCAGTCCTCAAACGACGAAAAGCCGATGGTTTTTACATTCTCAGGCAGTGTTATGCTCTCCAGCTTGTCGCCGTTCACAAACGCATTATCACCGATGTACAACACGGATTCGGGGATAATGTATGATGTTCTGCTGCTTGCCACAGGGTACTTTATAATCTCCGTTTTATCTTTGTCAAAAAGCACGCCGTCTTCAGACGAAAAATAGTTGTTACCCTCCTCAACGGTTATACTTTCAAGGTCGTAGCAATAGGAAAACGCAAACCTTGAGACATTGGTTACAGGATAACCGTCGAATTGTGAGGGGATAACAACAGAGGTTACGGCATCGTTGCATTCAGTAATAGTGACTGATTTGCCGTCAGAATTGACTTCGTACTCAAAATCGCCGGATGTAAGGGCAGAAACAGGGACTGCTGCCACCGAACAGGTGAGCACCAGAGCAAAAATAAGCACAAAAGACAGTACTTTTTTCATTTCTTCTTCCTCCAAAGTAAAAAATATTATTTATCTGCACATATAATACAGTACATTCCACAGTTATGATATCACAAAAAACTTCATAAGTCAAAAGCCCTGTGAGAAAATATACCGTGCTTGATATCGTGACATAAAAGCAAAATAAAAAACCTCAAGGCGTGAACCTTGAGGCTTTAACTACACTCTGAAAACTGAATAAAGGAATATGATAAAGGAGAGTGGGTAAGACCAAAGAGAGGATATCGTAGAGATAATCCAAATGTGGTCAAGCCCTCGACCTATTAGTACTGCCAAGCTGAACATATCACTAT